>LZSH01000498.1 GCA_001665255.1 Mycobacteriaceae bacterium 1482268.1
GATCGCGCATCTCCTCGACTGCAACGACGACGAACGCCGCCTGCGTCGGCAACGGCTGCGCGATGCTCTGGCGGCCTTCGACGCCGCGACGATCGCCACCACGCACCAGTTCTGCCAGATGGTGCTCAAGTCACTGGGCGTGGCCGGCGACAGCGATTCGGGCGTCACGCTGGTGGAGAGCCTCGACGAGTTGGTCGCCGAAATCGTCGACGATCTCTACCTCCGCCACTTCGGGCAGGAGCGCGACGACCCACTGCTGAGCCACGCCGACGCACTGCGGTTGGCCCGCGAAGTCGTCAAGCATCCGGCGACCGAACTGCGGCCCAAGGACCCGCCGCCGGATTCCCGCGCCTTCGTGTGCGTCGCGTTCGCGAAAGATGTTCTGGCCGAACTCGAAATCCGCAAGCGCCGCCGCGGCATCATCAGCTACGACGACCTGCTGACGCGGCTGGCCGACGCGCTCGACGCGGATGACTCGCCCGCGCAGCTGCGCATGCATCAGCGGTGGCCCATCGTCATGGTCGACGAGTTCCAGGACACCGACCCGGTGCAGTGGAAGGTGATCGACCGCGCATTCAGCGACCGCTCCACGCTGATCCTGATCGGTGACCCGAAGCAGGCGATCTACGCGTTTCGCGGCGGCGACATCGTCACCTACCTCAAGGCGGCTGAAACCGCCGGCGTGCGCATGACGCTGAACAAGAACTGGCGGAGTGACGCCGCACTGGTGAAGAAGCTGCAGACGCTGCTCGGTGGCGCCCACCTCGGCGACCCGCGGATCGTCGTGCACGACGTCGAGGCGCAATATCACGGTTCGCGACTGAAGGGCGCGCCGCGCGACGCACCGTTCCGGCTGCGCGTCGTCAAGCGGGAGATGTTCGGGTGCAGGGGAACCAAAACCATCGCGATATCGGATCTGCGCCAGCACATCCCGCGAGATCTGGCCGCAGACATCGGCGAGCTGCTGACCGCCGGCGCCACGTTCGACGACAGACCGTTGGAGGCGCGCGATATCGCGGTGATCGTGGAGAGCCACAAGGACGCCAGGGCGTGCTATCGCGCGCTGTGCGCGGCCGGCATCCCGGCGGTGTACACCGGCGACTCCGACATCTTCAACTCCGCCGCCGCCGAGGATTGGCTGTGTCTGCTGGAGGCATTCGATCAGCCGCACCGGCCGGGCATGGTGCGGGCCGCCGCGGCGACCATGTTCTTCGGCAAGACGGCAGATGAGTTGGTCTGCGGTGGCGACCGGCTGACCGACGATGTCGCCGAGACGCTGCGGGAGTGGGCGGGCCATGCCCGCGAGCGCGGTGTCGCCGCGATCTTCGAGGCCGCGCAGCTGAGCGGGATGAGCGACCGGGTGCTGTCCTGGCAGGGCGGCGAGCGGCAGATGACCGACCTGGCGCACATGACGCAGCTGCTGCAGGAGGCGGCGCACCGTGAGCAGTTCAGCCTGCCCGCGCTGCGCGATTGGTTGCGCGAGCAGCGCGAAGAAGGCAGCGGCGCAACGGAACGCGCGCGCCGCCTCGATCATGACGCCGCCGCGGTGCAGATCATGACGGTGTGGGTGGCCAAGGGTCTGCAGTTCCCCGTGGTGTATCTGCCGTTCGCGTTCAACCGCAACGTGCAGACCCGCGAGCTGGTGCTGTTCCACGACGGCGATCAGCGGTGCCTGCATGTCGGCGGCAGCGACAGCCCCGACTTCAATGCGGTCTCGGTAGCGGGCCGTCACGAGGACGCCAGCGACGACAGCCGCCTGATGTATGTGGCGATGACGCGCGCACAGTCACAGGTGGTGACGTGGTGGGCGCCGTCCTGGGACGAGCCGAACGGCGGGCTGTCACGCCTGCTGCGGGGACGGCGGCCCGCGGAGGCGGCGGTGCCGGATCGCGTATCGCCGGACAAGGTTTCAGACGACGACGCGCTGGCGCGGTTCACGGAGTGGGAGACTGCAGGCGGACTGGTGATCGAGGAGTCGGTGGTGCGCCAAGTGCCTGCGCTTGCGGCCGAACCGCCGCACGGGACGATGCGGGCGCGGCATTTCCACCGGGCGATCGACACGGCGTGGCGTCGGACGTCGTACTCAGGGCTGATCCGCGCCGCGGAGACGACGCCGGTGAGCAGCGAGCCGGAAGTGGTCGAACTCGACGACGAAGTCGCCGAGATCCCGTTGACGACGACGGCCGTCGGCGCCGATGTGCCCTCACCGATGGCGGACCTGCCGATGGGCGCGAAGTTCGGCACGCTGGTGCATGCTGTGCTCGAGACGGCCGATCCCTTCGCCGTCGATCTGGCCGCCGAGCTCGAGGCGAAGATCCGAGAGCACGCGGTGTGGTGGCCCGTCGACGTCGCCCATGCCGATCTGGCGGCCGCGATGGTGCCGATGCACGACACTCCCCTCGGCCCGCTTGCCAACGGAGTGACACTGCGCCAGATCGGCCTGCCGGATCGGATGCGGGAGATGGATTTCGAATTCCCCTTGGCTGGCGGCGATCTGCGGTCGGCAGCACCGGAGATCCGGCTCTCCCACGTTGGTGAGTTGTTGCGGGCGCATCTGTCCGACGACGATCCGCTGGCGTCGTACGCGGACCGGTTGACGGGAGCGGCGCTGGGCCGTCAACCACTGAAGGGCTATCTGTCGGGATCGGTGGATGCGGTGTTGCGGATCGCGGACCAGTATGTGGTCGTCGACTACAAGACGAACTGGCTCGGTGATCCGTCGGAACCGTTGACGGCCGCCGACTATGCGCAGCCAAGGCTGGCCGAGGCGATGCTGCATTCGGATTACCCCCTGCAGGCGCTGCTGTACAGCGTTGTGCTGCACCGCTTTCTGCGGTGGCGGCTGCCCGCATACGAGCCCGACAAGCACCTTGGGGGCGTGATGTATCTGTTCCTGCGGGGGATGTGCGGGCCGGACACGCCGGTGGTCGACGGCCATCCGGCGGGAGTGTTCAGCTGGCAGCCGCCGTCGTCGTTGATCACGGCGATGTCCGATCTGCTCGATGTCGGCCGGGCGGCGGCATGACGACGATGGAATGGCGGCGAGCACTCGGGGCGACCGGGCTGCTACGGACGTTCAGCGACGCCGAAGTGCTCGACTCGTCGGATGTGCATGTGGCACAGCGGCTTACCTCGTTGGCGAAAGAGACGGACGAGGCGGTGGCGCTCGCGGTGGCCGTCGCGGTGCGGGCGTTGCGGAATGGGTCGGTGTGCGTCGACATGCGCTCGGTCGAGGCACAGGTCGGTATCGACGGCCTGCCATGGCCGGACATCGACGGGTGGCTGGCCGCGATACAGGCAAGCCCGCTCGCGAGTGCTCCCCCGGCGCTGCGGCTTTATGACGACCTGCTGTACCTCGACCGGTACTGGCTCGAAGAACAGCAGGTCTGCGACGACGTGCACATCATGATCGCGGTCAAGCCGGAGAAGGTGTCGCCGGACATCGACCGGTTGTTTCCCGTCGGATTCGAGGAGCAGAGGACGGCGGCGAAAGTGGCGCTGTCGCAGGGTTTGACGGTGTTGACGGGCGGCCCGGGCACGGGCAAGACGACGACGGTGGCGCGGCTGTTGGCGCTGCTGGCCAGCGGAACGCGGCTGCGGGTCGCGTTGGCGGCCCCGACGGGCAAGGCCGCGGCGCGCCTGCAGGAGGCGGTGCAGCTGGAGGTCTCGAAGCTGGACGCGGCCGACCAGGCGGCGTTGTCGGGCATGCACGCGACGACGTTGCACCGGCTCCTCGGCAGCAGGCCGGATACGTCGGCGAGATTCCGCCACAACCGCGGAAACCGGTTGCCACACGACGTCATCGTGGTGGACGAGACGTCGATGGTGTCGCTGACGATGATGGCGCGGCTGCTGGAGGCGGTGCGGCCGGATGCGCGGTTGATTCTGGTGGGCGACCCGGATCAGCTGGCATCGGTGGAAGCGGGCGCGGTGCTGGCGGATCTGGTGGACGGGCTGGACGACTCCAAGCTGGCGACGCTGAAGACGCCGTACCGGTTCGGCGAATCGATCGGCGCGTTGGCGTCGGCGATCCGCGATGGCGACGCGGACCGCGCCGTCGAGGTGATGCGGGCCGGCGGCGAGAACATCCAATGGATCGACACTGACGAGCCGTCCGAGTGCCTGCGTAAAGTCGTTGTGCCGCAGGCACGCCGGTTACGCGAGGCGGCGATCCTGGGCAATGCCGACGTGGCGCTGCAGACGCTCGACGAGCACCGGCTGTTATGCGCGCACCGGCGCGGACCGTACGGGGTGAGGTTCTGGAACCGTCAGATCGAGCGGTGGCTGTCGGAGGAAACCGGAGAGCCGATCTGGTCGGACTGGTATGCGGGACGGCCGTTGCTGGTGACGGCGAACGACTACGGGTTGGGGCTGTACAACGGCGATACGGGTGTCACCGTCGTGCGCGACGGCGTGCTGAGAGCGGTGATCGCCGGGTCGGCGCAGAAGAAGTTCGCGACCAGCAGGCTCTCGGACGTGGACACGCTGCACGCGATGACGATCCACAAGAGCCAGGGCAGCCAAGCCGACGAGGTGACAGTGCTGTTGCCGCAAGAGGATTCGCGCCTGCTGATGCGCGAGCTGTTCTATACCGCGGTCACGCGGGCCAAGAAGCGGGTGCGCGTCATCGCGTCGGAACAGGCGTTGCGCGCCGCGGTGCAGCGGCGGGCCGTGCGCGCATCGGGCTTGGCGCGGCGCCTGCGCGGGTAGCTACTCCTCTTCACCCTCGGCCGCGACGTCTCCATTCGCCTCGGAATCCGCTTTGCCGCTACCGGAGCCTTCCGATTCGCTTGCCGCGCCGGACTCTTCGCTATCGGCCTCATCGCTGGCGGGTTTCTCCGATGGAGGGGCGACCGGCGGTTGGATCCACGTCAACGTCTCCCCGCCGCCGGTGTAGATCACGCTGGTCGGCGGTTCTCCCACGGCATCGAAGTAGACCTTGCCGGTTGAATGGCCGCCCGGCAGCAAGGTCGCGCCGCTGAGGCTCTGAGGCGTCCACACACCCGCGAGCGCGGGATAGCTCTGCCCACTCGCGGATAGGGCGCT
Source organism: Mycobacteriaceae bacterium 1482268.1 (assembly GCA_001665255.1). GTDB lineage: Bacteria > Actinomycetota > Actinomycetes > Mycobacteriales > Mycobacteriaceae > Mycobacterium. The sequence goes on from LZSH01000498.1 coordinate 5,047, forward strand.
GAAGCCCGCAGACGCGGGGATCGGCATCCCGTTCAGCGCATCGGCGCGCACCGTGACCTCGTACAGCTGGCCCGAAACGGGATGAGGGATCGCATCGCCGCTCGGCAGAAGCTTCGTGAGCGTGTAGGCGATCTCGCCGCCGCTCGGATCGCTGACCGTCTGCTGCAGACCGAACACTTGACCGTCGGCTGCAGACGCCGGCCCGATCCCAGCGATGCTGACGATGACGGCCGCAGCCGCGACGGTTCCAGCAAACTTCTTGATATCCACCTTGTTTCACCCTTCGGGTTGACCTGGTGTTTACCCCGCGACACAGTACAAGATCACGCGGTGCAGGGAAACTCGGAGCGCAACCAGGGCCGCCCTGTGGATCGCCGCCAGTGCAGGCCCGGGAACCAGTAACCTGGGCATTCGTGGCGGGGGTTACCGACGGGCTCGTTCTCACCGACGAGTTCCGCCATGCGCTCGAATTGCTGGCCGGCGGCAGGCACGTCTTCCTCACCGGCAAGGCCGGCACGGGCAAGTCGACGCTCATCCGCCTCTTCATGGCCGACGCCGAGCGCAACGTGGTCGTCGTCGCGCCGACGGGCATCGCCGCGTTAAACGTCGACGGTTACACCATCCACCGGCTCTTCGGGTTTCGGACCACGACGACGCTGGACGACATCAGCGGCGGCGAGTACCGGCCAGGTCGCTTCGCCAAGACGCTGGCGTCGCTGGAGACGTTGATCATCGACGAGGCGTCGATGGTGCGCGCCGATGTCTTCGACATGGTGGCGCTCGCGCTGTCGCGATTCGGGCCGCAGCCCGGGACGCCGTTCGGCGGGGTGCAGATCGTGTTGGTCGGCGACCTCTACCAGCTGCCGCCCGTCGTCACCGAACATGAAGCGCACTTCTTCGCGTCGACGTATGAAACGCCGTACTTCTTCTCCGCGCACAGCTTCCGCCGCGAAGACTTCCCCACCATCGCGTTGACGACGGTGTTCCGTCAGCTCGGCGACGACCGAATGACGGCCATCCTCAACGAGATTCGCGAAGGTGTGCTGCTCGGGCATGCGCAGGAACAGCTCAATGCCCGCGCCGACGCCGATTTCGTCCCACCGGACGACGAATTCTGGCTCACGTTGGCGCCGACGAATCGCCTGGTGACCGCACGCAACCGTCAGCATCTCCAACGGTTGCCGGGCGAGGAGATGGTCCATCACGCGCGAGCGTTGGGCGATCTGTCGCTGTTCGACCCGCCGGTCGAGGAGACGCTTCGGTTCAAGGTCGGTGCTCAGGTGATGATGCTGAACAACGACCAGAGCGACCGGTGGGTGAACGGCACCATCGGCCGAGTCGTCGGCGTCGACTATGACCGCTACGGCGCCGTCGTCGAAGTCGAGTTCGCCGACGGTTCCTGCGCGGACGTCACGCCGTATACGTGGGAGGCGACGCGCCCAGTCGTCAGTGGCGGCTCGCTGGGCCGCGAGGTGATCGGTTCCTACACCCAGCTGCCGTTCAAGCTGGCGTGGGCGATCACCATTCACAAGAGCCAGGGGCAGACGCTGCAGCGCTTGGTGGTGGACCTGACCGGCGGCATGTTCTCGACGGGCCAGCTCTATGTGGCGCTGAGCCGCTGCACGTCGCTGGCGGGGCTGGTGCTGAAAAGGCCTGTGCTGCCGAAGGATCTGAAGACCGATCGGCGCATCGCCCGATTCCTGCGGACGTCCGTCGCCGATTCCGGCGCGCGGCGATACTGCGCGATCGAAATGCTGACGGTGGGTGACGAGGGCCGGATGTCGCGGCCTCGGCCGGTCGAATTGGCGGTCGCATTCGACGACGGCACCGCGGTGACGACGCTGATCAACCCGCGGCGCGACCTGGCCGACGCGCGAAACGCGTTCGGCATCACCGTTTCCGACGTGTTGCTGGCGCCGACGTTGCGTGAGGCGTGGGCGGTGATCGCGCCGATGCTGGCCGGCTGTACGCCGGTCGGCGTCGGGGTCGACGAGACGCTGGGCCTGATCGACTTCGAGCTCAAACGGCTGGGGTACGTGACGGCGATGCCGCTGGGCGTGGAGTTACGCAGGGCGCGGGTGTCGGGGCGGACGGCACTACAGCGGGCACAGTCGGCGTTGGCGGCGCACCACGAAGCGGATACCGAGCAGGGCTCGTCGGCGTTCGAGGAACCTGAACCGGCGGAATCGGTTTCGGGTCTGCTGGTCAGCCGGGATCACTCCGTGCCGACACCGAAGGCCGACCACTTGCCCGGGCTGTCGGCGCTGCTGCGGGTGAGCAGGGATGTCGGCGCGGTGGTGCTGGGCGGTGCGGCGGCGTCATCCATCGATGACGGCCGTACCCCCTGGGATGCGGCGGCCAAACAGTCGGTGGCAGATCAGCTGCGCGTGGCGGCCTGCCGTGCTCAACTACCGCCGGAGGTCGTGGCGCGGTTGCAGGAGGCGTCGAAGTTACTCGGCGTCGAAATCGACGCGGAGTCAATATGTTCCGAGCGCGACGATATCGCCGATGTTCTGGTGCCGGGTGCGCGCATCTGCTTCACCGGCACCGCTCAGGACCGGGCCGGACACATCGTCGAACGCTGGGAAATGGAGGACCTCGCCGCGTCGGCCGGGCTGAAGCCGGTCAAGACGGTGTCGAAGACACGGTGCGAAGTGTTGGTGACGGCCGAGGCGGGTTCGCAGTCGGGCAAGGCGCGCAAGGCGAACGAGTACGGCAAGCCAGTCTTCACCGCCGACGAGTTCCTGGCGTGGGTGGCCAAGCGCTAAGTTCGGCTGCCAGTTGCCGTCCGGCCCGGATCAACCGCCCCCGGCGCCGCCAGCTCCACCGGCTGCCCCGCCGCCGCCACCGCCAGCGCCGCCACCGCCGTCGCCGCCACCGCCGTCGCCACCTCCACCGCCACCGCCCTCATTGCCGGCGGTTGTGTTCGGGGTGGCCTGGTTCGGGCCCGTCGATCCGGCCGAGCCTTCCTGTCCGCCGCTGCTGGCAGACGGGCCCACCTCTGCCGGGGAGATGCCCGGCGGCTGGACCCAGCCGAGGATGTCCTCGAAGCCGTTGTTGAAGACGACGCTGTTGGGCGTATCGCCGACGACGTCGAAGTAGATCTTTCCGGTGCTGCTGCCACCCTGCCCGATCGGGCCGCCGACATTGGAGACATTTTCCAGGACGCGGTAATTCTGTCCGCTTTCGGCGCGGGCGTTGAAATAGGGGACGACGGGAGTGACGGTGCCGACGAGCGCGTCGGCCTTCACCGTCGCCTCGTAGAGCCGGCCGGCGACGGGATAGGCAACCGGATCGGAGCTCGGCATGAGCCCCGTGACCGTGTAGCCGATCAACGGGCCGTTCATGTCTTTCAGCGTCTCCTGGACGCCGAAGAGTTGAATGTTGCTGGTCGCCGACGCCGGCGCGACGCCACCAAATCCGAAGACAAGCGTGGCCGCCGCAGCCGTTCCCGCCAGGTTTCTGAGCTTCACCCTGAATCGCCCCCTTTGCCGATCTGGTAATCCACGGCGAGAAATACCCGTCTGACCTGCGCGGCAAACCGGTGGGCGTATGGTCCCACCCGTGCAGGTCGACGTGATGACGGTTCCGCAGCCCTTGACCAGGATCGGCGGACTCGCTCAGAAGGTGCAGGCCGGCGGGTTTTCCGGGCTCTTGTTCACCGAGACGGGCCGCACCGCCTACCTGAACGCGGCAGTGGCGTCGCAGGCGGCGCCGGAGCTGGAGCTCTCGACGGGTGTCGCGGTGGCGTTTCCGCGCAGCCCGTTCGTGACCGCGGCGACGGCGTGGGAACTGCAGGAGGCGACGGCCGGCAAGTTTCGCCTCGGCTTGGGCACCCAGGTGCGCACGCACGTCGTCCGGCGGTACGGCGCGGCGTTCGAGCGCCCCGGCCCGCGGTTGCGCGACTACGTGCGCGCGGTGAAGGCCTGCTTTCACGCGTTCCGCACGGGCAAGCTCGACCACCACGGCGACTTCTACGACCTCGACTTCATCACGCCGCAGTGGAGCGCAGGCCCCATCGACGCGCCCGACCCGAAGGTCGACATCGCCGCGGTCAACCCGTGGATGCTGCGCATGGCGGGCGAAGTCGCCGACGGCGTCCACGTCCATCCGCTCGGCGAACCGGGCTACATCGCGCGGCACCTCGTGCCGAATGTTGCTGAAGGAGCCCAGAAATCGAGGCGCTCGGTAGCAGACATCGCGGTGATCGTGCCGGTGATGACGATCGTCGGTGACACCGACGAGGAGCGCGAGAAGGAACGCGAATTGGTCCGGACGAGCATGAGCTTCTACGGCAGCACCCCGAACTACGCGTTCATCTGGGACGAGGCCGGATTCGAGGGGACGACCGCGCGCATCCGCGAGAAGCAGAAGGCCGGCGACTTCGAAGGCATGGCCGCGCAGATCACCAACGAGCACATCGCCATCTTCGCCACCGAGTCGACGTGGGACGGGCTGGCCGACGCGCTCACCGAGAAGTACGGCGAAATCGCCACACGCATCGTGCTTTACAACGCGCTCAGTGATCCGGACCGTTTCGAGCGGTACGGCGCGGTGGCGCAGCGGCTATCGACCCAGTGACTAGTGCCCCGCCTCGACTTCCTCACTGTCGCAGGGCATCCAGAGAGCCTGACCCAGGTAGTGGCCCTGCACGATGTCGCCGTCGCGGTAGTCACCGAATTCCGCCCGGAACTCGCCGTTGACGGCACGGGCGCGCGCCGTCAACTCCTTGCGCGGATCGTCTGGGTCGGCGGGCCGAACGGTCACGAGCACCGGGCCGTTGACCGGATCGCCGGTGGCGGACTCGGCGATGATTCCGTGCACGCCATGCCCGTGGACCTCGAAAAGCCGGAATTCCGTAGCCAGTCCGGTCATGACCTTTACGGCGACGCCGCCCACCAGATCGCCCGCACAGAGTTCACCGGTGTCACCGTAGGCCGACAGCCGCATCGTCGTCTCGATCCGGTGTTCGCCGTCCATGTACGGCCGGAACAGTGCTTCGAACCGCGGGTCGCCCAATAGGGACTCCGACATCATCAGGATCCGCTTCTTCTCATGGGGACCCAGCACCACCCACTGGTGGTCGAGGTAGACGCGGAACAGCGGATGGGGCTGGTGCACGGTGATCGCCACCACCGCTTCCCTGTCGAACGGATTCTCCGCGACGATCGTCGTCACCTCGCGGGTGGCCGGTGACGCCGTCGTCGACGCCATCCAATGGTAATTCGACTGAGCCTCATTGTTTTCCGGCGTCACCTCGAAGATCCCGGTGACCGGGTCGTGGAACGGCTCGATGCGCGCCACCACGCACGCGTGCTGCCGGTACTGAACCGTCATGAATGGAATCTTGACACTCGTCGGGCGCCACACCACCGGACACGTGAACGTGCGTGAGGCGCCCCGTGGCACCGTCATCTTCTGCTCGCCGAGGAAGACCTCCGTGCCACCGCCGAACGTGAAGTCCTTGGTATAGAACTTCACGAGGACGTCGTGCGCGTCGGAGGTGCCGTTGTTGGTCACCTTCGCGGTGATGGTGTTGTCGTGTCCCTCCCAGGGCACGTTCCGGAAGGCCGGGTCGGTTGCACTGCGCGAATTGCTCACCAGGACGTCGGGACTCTGCCAGTTGGTCGACGGCGACCACGGCGTCATGCCGGGATCCGGTTTCTGGTCTGCGGCGTATCGGAACCGGACCTCAGCGGTGTCAGAGGTCGTGGAGACCACGTCGACGATGAACTCGTTTTCGAATCCCGGTGACGTGGTGTCCTTGTCGCGGAAGTCCTGCATGGCGATGAAGGATCCCTGTTCCACGGTGGCGTCGGAATCCTCGGGCACAAGCAGGATCTGGGCGCGGTCGGTCGGCACCGGTTCGCGGGTCACCGCCTCGGTGCCCAACACCGCGGAAGCTTCGGGTACCGAAGTGTCCACGGTGACACCCGCAGTGGAGGCCCGATATTCGAAGTAGTAGTTCTTGCCGTCCTCGATGCGGACTTCGGCGGCCGACTTGCGATTGCTACCCGGGTCCGGCTTTCCCGCCGAAGCGGCCTGCAACGTGATCGTCCGGTCGACGGGACCGATGACGCCGAAGTTGAACAGCTCCACGTCTTCGGGGTCGATCCAGCCGAGCATCAACCGGTGCGCCGCCGACGGCATCGGCAGATTGCGTTCGTTGGCCATCACTTCCCAGGTCCACCTCGGTGTCGGCCCCGGCGGGTCCTGAGACGTCAGTCGCGAGACGATGCCCGAGGCATAGCTCTTGTCGTACTGGTCGCGCAGACCGAGGTTATGGCTGAGCTCGTGCGAGAGCGTCTCGTGCAGGCGCCGGCTGTCGCGGGCCTCCCAGTCGTCCGGGACGAAGACCCGAGCGAGTCCTCGAGGAACGGGCAGTTGAAGACCGAACAGCTGTTGTGTGCCGATGATGTGGGACTTGGTCGATCGCGAGGCGCGGGGCCAGACGAAGCTGTCGGCGCCGCCGGTCGGTGGTGCGGGTACCGAGCGGACGACGTAGATAATGCTGTCGCAGACGCTCAGGTCCAGCACGGGCGGGTTGCCGTCGCCTGCGGCAACAGCATTGGCGGCCACGACTGCCGAGATGACGGCGGAGTCGGTGTCCTCGTTCTGTCGCCACCTGCCTGAGGACATGTTGAAGTAGCTGCCCCAGGCGTTGGGAAGGCTGATCGGCCCGGCGATGCCGACGAGCCGGATGTCGAATCGCCGGTCGGAGGCGTCACGGTAATACTGACGCACCGACCGCGTCTGACCCCCCGAGGCGACGCCGTTGATCAGCTGGTTGCGCAGGTCGGTGATGATCGTATTGAGCGCTGCACCGGTGGGATAGCGTGCGCTGGAGGTGTCGACGAGGACCACACCGATGTTGCGGGTCCCCACCGCCTCGTGGACGCCGACGTTCTGCGGAACGGTGAAGTCGCCGCTGTCGGGGCCACCCCAGGTGCCCTCGTCGGGGCCGCTCGACGTTTCACCCATAGTCGCCAGTGCCGGGCCGAGCTTCGTGTTGGTCCAGGTATCGGCGACCTCAAAGGTGTTCTCCCCCAACGTCGCTCCGTCGCTACGCCGGATCGCTGTCAGCAGGTGTTCGCCGGTTCGCCAGCCGGCGGACAGCAGGATCGTCGGATTGGCAGGGTCGTAGCCGTTGTCGCGCGACAGGGACACCAGCGCGCCCGAGTCATCGGGCTTGACATAGAAGTCGATGTCTTCCATGACGAGCGTCGGGTCATTGATCTGGACGCCGACGCGCGTCCAGCCCGAAATGAACAGCTCGCCGGTGGGCACGGTCATCACCACCGGTGCGTCGGGCTCGCCGAGGTCGGCGATCAGGATGCTGTCGCCCGCGCCGATCGCGAGGCGGTGGGTGCTGATCGGTTGTGCGGCCCAGAGATCGGTCAGGCCGGTCAGCAGCGCGCCGGGCATGCCTGCGCCCGTGGGGCTTGTCTCCAGCACGCGGCCACTGGCCGACTCGGCGATGAGCAAGCGGGTTTCGGTGGCATCGCGCCAGGCGAGGTCGGCGGGATCACCGATATCGTCGAACAAGATCGTGGGCGCGCCGGTGGAAGCCGGAATGACGAGTTGGCCGCCGCCGCCGCGCTGGGCGACGAGGTTTCGCCCGGTGGCGTCCTCGATGACGAGTCCGCGGGCGAGGTTGATGTTGCGCCCCACGATGCCGCTGGCGCCGGCGGCAAGGTCGACCTCGAGAACGCGCCCGCCCGAACGCAGTTCGGCGAAGCGGACGGCAGCCCCGACGTTGTTGCAGCGCACTGCACCGACGGGAAACTGCAAATTGGCCAGCTTCGACCCGGGCGAGCCGTCCAGCGGTATCTGCAGGAGGCCGGTCAACCCGCTCGCGACAAATGCGGTCGATTCGTCGGGGTGCAGATCCCATGCCGAGACGGCTCCCGGTGCGGTCGCCAACAGGGTGACGTCGCCGGTCGCGGGAGCGACGGAGTAAATGTCCCCGGATCGCTCCGCGACGTAGAGGAGTCCCGACGCGCCGACACGCAGGGCCACTGGTTGGTTGAAACCCGAAGCGGCAACGGTTATTTCGATGTCCTCGCCTGCGCGAGTGAGCTCGGTGTCGACTGACATGGCAGTACCTTCCTGACGCGACTATGGTCGAGCGACAAGCGCTACTGTCCGCCGCGTGACGGCCGGTGTCATGAGTAGTTCACTACGCAACTAGAACGGAGTGACGCCGTCGATGCTGACGAGCATGCCGCGGCCGCTGGCGTCGTTGGTGAAGCGGGTGCCGTCGAACGACGGCAACACCGTCCAGCCGTTGATCCGGAAGATCCGGCCGTAATCCAGTGTCACCTCGCCGCTGTCCACGCCGCCGATGTTGCCCTCGCCGTAATTGAACGTGCCGTCGGCATCGACGCCGGCGATGTTGACGTTGCCGGGACCGCTCTGACTGCGTGGGGCGCCGGGGAAGCCGTCGATGCTCGTGCGTTCACAGCCGACGTGGTCGGCGCTGATGACGCACCGCACGGCGCCCGACACCGTCCGCACGTATTGGTAGTCGCCAGGAGCCGCAGAGACCGACGGAGCGCTAGCAATCACCGCCCCCACCGCCATCGCGCCCATGACCGGCAACTGTTTCCAGGACATGACCACCTCCGCAATCGGCATTTGATTATTGACGCTTGCGGCCAGGTGTGGATGGGAATCGCACAGACCTCGAAAAGGTTGTGCGGTCCGACGTCGTACCGTACTGTCAACTAGGTTGATATTAACCAACTGTTGAAATAGCGTCCCACGTCCGTCTGCGCATACCGCGCTCGTCGAAAGGGTCACGGATGCAGCGGTTTTCGCTCGGAAACCGCTTGATGCGACGGTGGATGCTGCTCGTGGCAGTGTTCGTCGTCGCCATCGCGGGCTTCGCGGTATACCGCCTGAACGGCATCTTCGGCTCGCACGACGTCACGTCCACCCCCAGCGGCGCGGCGAATGAGATCGTGCCGTTCAACCCGAAGCACGTCGTCCTGGAGGTGTTCGGTCCCCCTGGAACCGTCGCGACCATCACCTACCTGGACGTGAATGCCCAGCCGCAGCGGGTCGACGACGCGCCGCTGCCATGGGCGTACGACACGACCACCACTCAACCGGCCGTGTTTGTCAACGTCTCCGCCCAGGGCGACAGTGATTCCATCGGCTGCCGCATCAAGATCGATGACGTGGTCAAGGACGAGAGAACGGCCAACACGTTGAACGCCTTCACCTACTGTCTGGACAAGTCGGGATGAGCCACCACGTCATTGATCGCCCCACGACGGCGGACCGCGTCGCCAAATGGATTCGTTGGTTATGCGTGCCGATCATTTTGGCGTGGGTGGCCATCGCCGCCTTGACGAATGTGCTTGTGCCGCAACTCGAGAAGGTCGGCGAAGAACACAACGTGGCGTTGAGCACACCGGATTCGCCGTCGCTGCAGGCGTTTCAGCGCATCGGCAAGGTGTTTCACGAGTTCGACTCCGACAGTGCCGCGATGGTGGTGCTCGAGGGCGATCAGCATCTGGGCGCTGAGGCGCACCGCTATTACGACGAGCTGGTCAAGCGGTTCAACGAGGACACCAAGCACGTCCAGCATGTCCAGGACTTCTGGGGCGACCCGCTGACCGCTGCAGGCTCGCAGAGTCCGGACGGGAAGGCCGCCTACGTCCAGGTGTTCCTCGCGGGCAACCAGGGCGAGGCGTTGTCGCTGGAGTCGGTCAACGCGCTGCGCGACATCATCGCCAAGACGCCTGCGCCGCCGGGTATCCATGCCTACGTCGCCGGCTCGGCAGCGCAGGTCGCCGATAACTTCGCGGTGGGCAACGAGGGCACCGCGTTGGTCACGATCTTGACCGTCGGGGTTATCGCGCTGATGTTGCTCATCGTCTACCGCTCACCGGTCACGATGATTTTGGCGCTCATCACGGTGATGGTCGAGTTGTCGGCGGCGCGCGGAATCGTCGCATTCCTCGCGGACGCCGGGCTCATCGGCCTGTCCACCTATGCGACCAACATCCTGACGCTGCTGGTCATCGCGGCCGGGACCGACTACGTCATCTTCCTTTTGGGCCGCTATCACGAGAGACGCAACGACGGCGACGACCGCGAGGCCGCCTTCTACGACATGTACCGCGGGACGTCGCACGTGATTTTGGGTTCGGGGCTGACGATCGTCGGCGCGGTGGCCTGCCTGTACTTCACACGGTTGGCGTATTTCCAGAGCCTGGGCATACCGGCCGCGCTCGGGGTGCTTGTCGCGCTGGTTGCTTCGCTGACGCTGGCGCCCGCGGTGGTCGTGGTGGGCAGCCGGTTCGGTCTGCTGGATCCCAAGCGCAAGACCGCCAAGCGGGGCTGGCGGCGGATCGGGACGGCGATCGTTCGGTGGCCCGGGCCCATCCTGGTCGCCACGCTGGCGCTCGCGTTCGTCGGGCTGGCCGCGCTGTCCGGCTACAAGGTGAATTACGACATCAGCCCATACATGCCGGCGAGTGCCCCGTCCAACGTGGGGTACGCCGCCGCGGAGCGGCACTTCTCGAAGGCGCGGCTGAATCCCGAACTGCTGATGATCGAAACCGACCACGATCTACGCAATCCCACCGACATGATCCTGTTGGAGCGGGTGGCCAAGGCCGTGTTCCACACCGACGGCATCGCGCAGGTCCAGTCGATCACGCGGCCGCTGGGCACGCCGCTGGACCACACGTCGATACCGTTTCAGATCAGCGCGAACAGCGCGGCGCAGATCAACAATCTGCCCTTCCAGCAGAACCGCGCGGCCGACATGCTCAAGCAGGTGGGCGAGATCAACAAGACGATCGACATCCTGCGGCAGCAGTATGCGTTGCAGCAGCAGTCCAGCGATGTCACCCACGAGCAGAGTGAGGCGTTCAAGCAGACTGTCGCCGTAGCGCAGGATCTGCGTGACAAGATCGCTGACTTCGATGACTTCTTCCGGCCGCTGCGCAACTATTTCTACTGGGAGCCACACTGTTTCGACATCCCGATGTGCGCAGCACTGAGGTCGCTCTTCGATGCGCTCGACGGAATAGACGCGCTGACCGACCAGCTGGCAAGTGTTTCGGGCAGCATTGCCAAGCTGGATGAGCTGCAGCCGCGGCTGCTGGCGTTGATTCCGCCGCAGATCGCGAGCCAGCAGACCAATCGCGACCTGACGATGACGAATTATGCGACCACCTCAGGGATCTACGACCAGACGGCCGATGCGCTGGAGAACGCCACTCAGTTGGGCGCCGCGTATGACGCGTCGAAGACCGACGACTCGTTCTATCTACCCCCGGAGGCGTTCAGCAATCCCGAGTTCCTGCGCGGGCTGAAGCTGTTCCTGTCGCCGGACGGCAAGGCCGCGCGGATGATCATCACCCACGATGTGGATCCCGCAACGCCCGAGGGTATTTCGCACATCGATGCGATCAGGCATGCGGCCAAGGAGGCTGTGAAGGGTACGCCGTTGGCGGGATCGAAGATCTACATCGGCGGTACGGCGGCCACCTACAGGGATATCGCGGAAATGGCGCGCTACGACCTGATGATCGCCGGCATCGCCGCGCTCAGCCTCATCCTGTTGATCATGATGTTCATCACGCGAAGCCTGGTGGCCGCGCTCGTTATCGTGGGCACCGTGGCGCTGTCGTTGGGTGCCTCGTTCGGCCTGTCGGTGTTGGTCTGGCAGCACCTGCTGGGCATCGACTTGTATTGGGTGATATTGCTTTTGGCCGTCCTGCTGCTGCTGGCCGTGGGGTCGGACTACAACCTGCTGCTGGTCTCCCGGTTCAAGGAGGAGATCCATGCCGGCATCAACACCGGCATCATCCGGTCGATGGCGGGCAGCGGTTCGGTGGTGACGGCTGCGGGACTGGTGTTCGCGTTCACGATGGCGTCGTTCATCGTCAGCGACCTGGTGGTGCTGGGGCAGATCGGCACGACGATCGCGCTGGGTCTGTTGTTCGACACGCTGATCGTGCGGTCGTTCATGACGCCGTCGATCGCAGCGTTGCTCGGGCGCTGGTTCTGGTGGCCGGTGCGGGTGCGCCAGCGGCCGGTGCCCGTCAAGTTCGGTGACGAGAACACGCGGCAGCTGTCGTTGTTCTGAGGCGGCGCCGGGCGTGTTGGCCTTCTTCGAGACTGCGGAGAGATCGGCATTCCCTCGGAAAAAGCGATCTCCCCGCAGTTTCGGTGCACAACGCGTTATCGAAAAGGTCGTTTCTTCGTTATCAGGAAACACCCATCACCTCACATGTGCGTCGGCGGATTTACTGCACCATTTCTTCATGAGCCGCGACGGGGGGTCGCGTCAGGCTGACCGGGTTGGGCACAACTGGCATGGGGAGGTACACATGCGCCAGCCAGCGGCCGCACTTGCGGTGGCAGTCATCTGCGTGTCGATCGCCGGGTGCGCCAGCAACATAGGCAATGCCGAGGCGCCCAGCACCACTCGGCCCAGGATTCCGCGTCCGCTCGTCGAGCGTGAGCTGACTCCGTTGCTGCTCAACCCCGACCAGCTGAACGCCGCAATGGGTACGGCAGGGATGGCGGTCACGAATGAGCAGAGCTCGATGTCAGACAACAGCGCCACCATGGCGCCGCCGGAGTGCCTGGCCATCGACGGCGCGGCGGAGGCGCCGGTCTATGCCGACAGCGGTTTCTGGGCCGAGCGCGATCAGAGCCTGAACAACGGCGACAAGTTCACGCACTATCTCAAGCAGGCGGTGGTGTTGTACCCCACCATCGAAAAAGCCGACGAGTTCTTCAAGGTCTCCGCCGAGCGGTGGCCGGCCTGCCACGAGTACACCCACACGCAGAGCGGGTCGCAGTGGTCGGTCGGGCCGATCTCCAACGTTGACGGCGTCTTGAGTGTCAGCGCGACTTTCCAGAACGCCGCCGCCCCCGGCTGGGGCTGCGGACGCGCGCTGGCGCACAGAAACAACATCATTGTCGACGTCAACACGTGCAGTGCGAACCCGGCCGATTCGGCCGTCAAAATCGCGAAGCAGCTCGGGGACAACGTCACAGCACGGTGGTAAGCAGGCGACAGCCAGCAGTATTGCGCCGACAGACTCACCTGGAGGTCCACATGCCCGATTCCGCTTCTGTGTGGCCCGAGCTGCCGGTGGCCCAATGGGTCGATACTCGCGACACCCTTCAGCTGATGACGCAGGTCGTCGGCAAGGTGCGCCTAGCGAACACACCGCTGATGAACCACTGGTGGAACGTTGTGCTGTACGTGTCGGCGCGGGGTCTGACCACCGGGCTGATCCCGTACGCCGACAGAGGGTTTGCGATCGACTTCGATTTCATCGACCACCAACTGGTCGTCAGCACCACCGGCGGGGATCGGCGCATGGTGCCGCTGCAGCCGGGTCCGATCGCCGATTTCCATCAGAACGTGATGGGCGCCCTCGATGAGCTAAATCTGTCCACCGAGATCTGGACCATGCCGGTCGAGATCCCCGACGCGATTCCGTTCGACAGCGATCGTCAGCACGTCGCCTACGACGGCGATCAGGCGCACCGCTTTTGGCTGGCGCTGGTGCAGATGAATCGTGTCTTCGAGGTGTTTCGGTCTCGCTTCGTCGGCAAGGTCAGCCCCGTTCACTTCTTCTGGGGCGCACTGGATTTGGCGGTGACACGGTTCTCCGGACGTCCAGCGCCGAAGCACCCGGGAGGCGCGCCGCATTGCGGGCCGCACGTGATGTGGGAAGCCTATTCCCATGAGGTCAGCAGCGCGGGATATTGGCCGGGGCCCGACGGCGAAGGTGCGTTCTACTCCTACGCCTATCCGGAGCCGCCGGGGTATCGGGATGCCTACGTGTCGCCGGCTTCAGGGGGGTTCGACGAAGGTCTCGGCGAGTTCACACTGCCCTACACCGCCGTGCGCGAGGCCGGCGATCCCGACGCCCTACTGCTCGAGTTCCTCCAGAGCACCTACGACGCTGCCGCCGACACAGGTCACTGGGATCGAGAAGCGCTCGAACGCCGCTGATTTGCGTACTAGCGGCCGAACGCTGCTCCCCGCTCGCGGTCGAGGTAGGTGTCGGACTTGTTCTTCATGAAGAACACGTAGACGACCAGAGAAACCGCGATACAGACAGTCACATACACGATGAACAACGGCACTTGGCCATTGGCCTTGCACGCCTGATAGATCAGCGGTGCCGTGCCGCCGAAGATCGAGTTCGCCAAGGCGTAGCCGATGCCGACACCGAGCGCGCGCACATGTGCAGGGAAGAGTTCGGACTTCACCAGCGCGTTGATCGACGTGTACCCGGTGAGGATGACATAGCTTCCGGCGACGAGGAAGAACGACGCGAGCGGCGAGCGGAGGTCTGGCAGATAGGTGATCAGCAGGTAGGTGTAGAACAGCCCGCCGACGCCGAAGAAGACGAGAAGCGGCTTGCGACCGACTTTGTCGCTGAGCAGGCCGCCGATCGGCTGCAGCAGCATGAGGAAGATCAGCCCGAGCAGGTTGATCCAGGTAGCGGTCATGGACTGACCCTTGTAAGCGGTCTTGACCATTGCCGGGGCGTTGACGCTATAGGTGTAGAACGCCACAGTGCCGCCGAGAGTGATGAGGAAGCACAGCAGTAGCGGCTTCCAGTACCGCGTCAGCAATTCACGCACGGATCCGGCTTGAGGCTCCGCGCCGGCCTGCACACCCGCGATCACCTTCTCGCTGAGTGACTCGTCCATGGTGCGGCGCAACCAGAACACCACCACCGCAGTCACGCCGCCGATGGCAAAGGCTATGCGCCAACCGAATTCACGCACTTGGTCTTCGGTGAGCACGGCCTCGATGATCAGCAAGGTGAACTGGGCAAGGACGTGGCCACCGACGAGGGTGACGTACTGGAATGAAGAAAAGAAGCCGCGGCGCTCGCGGGTGGCGGCCTCGGACATGTAGGTCGCCGACGTGCCGTACTCGCCGCCGGTGGCGAAGCCTTGGACCAGGCGGGCGACGATCAGGATGACGGCGGCCGCGGCCCCGATGCTGGCCTGGGACGGGACCAGAGCGATGAGCATCGAGCATGCGGCCATCAGGGAGACACTCATAGTCAGCGCGGCCCGGCGTCCGCGCCGGTCGGCGAATCGACCGAAGAACCAGGAGCCGATCGGCCGCATGACGAAGGTGATGGCGAAGATCGCGTAGACGTAGACCGTGGAGTTCTTCTCGGACTCGCCGAAGAACTGGCCCTCGAAGTACGGCGCGAACACCGTGTAGACGTAGACGTCGTACCACTCGACGAGGTTGCCCAGCGATCCCCGGACGGTGTTCCAGACAGCCCTGCGCGTGGCGGCGGGACTCGACTGCGGATATTCGGCTTCCGTCGACGTCGTCATTGTCAGGACGTTAACCGACGAAGCTGGGCTTGGGCTTCAATCAATCACTGCCAAAACAGGCCAACTGTCGGGCACACCCTTGAGTTCGTGACTGCCGCGGTCGGCGAATGATATCCGGGACCCGAGCACCAGTGGAGGGACCGCGCCCGACACCAGGACTTCGCGCGGCGCCGCGAGCGCCATGATGCGTGCCGCGATGTGCACCGCGATGCCGTGGACGTCACCGCCGGCCATCTCCACTTCGCCGGTGTGCAGGCCGGCGCGAATAGTCAGGCCCAAATCCTCCACAGCGTCGCGAATCGCGCTCGCACAGTTGATCGCTCGCGCCGGACCGTCGAAAGTCGCCAGCGCGCCGTCACCGGTGAACTTGACCAGTGTGCCCCGTGCGCCGGTCACATGCCGTTCGATGACACGGTCGTGTGCGGCAAGCGCCGTACTCCAGGCCTCGTCGCCCATCTGGGCCGCGCGCTGCGTCGACCCGACGATGTCGGTGAAAAGAACCGTCGACAGCACGCGGTTCGACGGCGCAATCGGACGTCGGCCGGTGGTGAACGATTCGATCTCATCGATCACGCGGTCAGCGTCTCCGGCGAACCAGACGTTGTCGTCGCCCTCGAGCTCGACGAGTCGCGCATGCGGTATGCGCTCCACGAGATCCCTCGCATGGTCGATGAGCACGTGGCGGTCGCCGCGGCGGTGCAACAACAATGTCGGCGCCTGGATGCTCTCGAGTGCGGGACGCACGTCGCTGCGCAGGAACAGGTCGAGGATCGCCCGGAAGTACCCCGGGCCGCCGCAGAGGCGTTCACCGCGTGCCCACCAACGCCGTTTCGCGGCATCACCCATCCAGCTCGGTGCGAGCTTGTCGACGATCCCGCCCCTGCCGACGGTCCGCTCGAAGCCGTCGAGATACGCCGACAGCACAGGCTCCGGCATCCCGAACGGGTGATCTGCCGCGCGGACATAACGCGCGAACGACCCTGACATCACCAATGAGCGCACCCGGTCCGGATGGCTCGCGGTCAAAACCATGACGGGCAGCCCGGACTCCGACATCGTGAAGACCGACACACATTCGCTCGCCGCCGCATCGAGCACCGCGATCAGCCCGTCGGTCCACGACTGCATCGCCGGGCGGTCATGAATCGGGACTGCGTCGGAACTGCCCGTACCAAGCAGGTCGGTCAGGATCAACCGACTGAACGACGCCAGACGCCGAAGGTGGCCGGCGACGGTCGGGTCGTCCCACAACAGGTCGATCGGGAACGTCGCTGTCGGCACGAAGAGGAGATCGGGCCCCTCACCGACAACCTGATACGCCAGGTGCGCGTCGCCGCTCTTGGCGTAGAGCGTCTCAGGCGTGGCCGACATGCTCCGAGCATCCCACGCCTGGAGGTGGCCGCAAGGTCCTT
Organism: Mycobacteriaceae bacterium 1482268.1; assembly: GCA_001665255.1. Lineage (GTDB taxonomy): Bacteria > Actinomycetota > Actinomycetes > Mycobacteriales > Mycobacteriaceae > Mycobacterium. Next base: position 21,813 of record LZSH01000498.1, read on the forward strand.
CGCGATCGCGATAACCTCCGGATGAACCCACTGCCCCTGCTCTACGTGAGGTACATATCAGCATGAGAGGGGCACCATGCATGCCGTCAACCGTCCGCATGCCGGCGTTGTCGCCACGGGCATTGCCGTGGTGGGAATCGCCGCGTTAGCCACAACGCCGTTGGTTTCACCACCTCCGGCCGCGTCGCCGCCTGCCGTCTCACGCGACGTCAGGCTGGCCGCCGACGCTGTTCCGCCCGGCGGAATCATCACCAGCTTCCTGAACAATCAGGTGATCTACTGCTCGATCATCTGCCCACTCCTCGTGGAGACGGCCGGGACGGCGGTTGTCACGACGGTCGCGTCACCGGCCGCATTCGTCGCCGCACTGCAGTCGGGTAATCCGTTGAAGGCGCTCGGCGCGGCCGCTGCATCTGTCACCGGGCCGACGAACGCCGCGGCGACGGCGGCCATCGTCGCCGATGGCACACTGGTCGCGCCTCGGGTCCTGAATGCTTTCGAAACGGGTGTGGTTGGCCTACTCAACGTCGTGCCCGCCGCCGCAGGCGGACTGCCCGCAGTCCTCTCGGCGCTCGAGGCCGCGCGCCAGAACACCTTCGATGCACAACACACGCCGATCGTTCCTAACCCGCCGCCGACCGTCATGCCGCAGGGTGTCGTGCAAGTCGCAGCCGTGGGTGCGCTGAATGTCGTTGGAGCGGTCGTCTTCCAAGGCCTGAACCAGGTCCTTCTTGGTGTGTTTAGAACCCCTGACGCGATCGCCCAAGAACTGGCGGCGACAGGCGATCCGGTACGAGCCGCCGCAGCGGGTGTCACCGCCGCGGCCGGGGCGGCAACCGCGGCGGTCGACGTCGTCGCGAACTCGGTCGTCACCGCCGTCCAAGACATCGAGACCGCCGCTGGGCAATCTCGGCCCGCGAACACGACCACGCAAATCGAAAGACACTCCGACGCAACGATGTTCGCGCGTCCGCGGCTGGATTCAACTCACGGGGCGGCTACGACGACCGAGCGCGTGAAGAATAAACCGGACGGCGTACAGTCGCTGCGCGGCCTGGTATCGACAGCGCATGAGGGTGTGCGAACCATCAAGAAGACCGGCTCCGAGCAGCCGCATCGAATCAACGTCGGCAGCGCAGGCAACACGCCGAAGCACCGCCTGAAGCGACCCTGATCAGCCAGACTTCTCCAGTTCGTTCCGCAGGACCTTGCCCGCCGGATTGCGTGGAATCGTCTTCACGATCGTGATGTCACGCGGCTGTTCGAAACGAGAGACCTTGTCCTTCAGATAGTCTCGAATCGAATCCTCCTGAACGGTGGCACCGTCCTGGGGGACGATGAATGCCGCAAGCCGCTGCCCGTAATCCTCGTCGCGCACGCCGATCACCGCGTTGTCGGCCACCTCGGGAAGTTCGGCGAGCGCGTTCTCCACGGCCCGCGGGTAGACGTTCTCGCCACCCGAAACGATCATGTCGTCCGCCCGTCCGACGATGAACAGCCTGCCCGCTTTGTCCACGTATCCGGTGTCACCCGTGTCCATCATGTTGTCGACGACATCGCGCTTCTCGCCGCCCGTGTACGCGTCGAACGTCAGATCGCCTCCCACGAAAAGCCGGCCCGTCTGTTCCGGGCCGACCGCTCTGCCGTCGTCGTCGAGAATCCGTACCGCGCAGCCGACCACCGGCCTACCCACCGTCTCGGGCGCCTCGCGCAGATCCGCCGGCGTCGCCAGCGCCCCGATGCCGACCTCCGACGAGCCGTACGCGTTGTAGATGATGTCGCCGTAGGTATCCATGAACCGCTCAGCCAAGCTCGGATCGAGCCTCGCGCCGCTTGATATCACGGTTCGCAATGCCGACAACGGGTTTCGCGCCCGTACCTCGTCATCGAGGTCCACGATGCGCGCCAGCATCACCGGCACCGCCGCCATCGCCTCGGCCCGGTGCTCCGACGCCTGCACCAGCGTCGCTTCCGCATCGAAGCGCGCACGCGTGAGCACCGTACCGCCCAGGCCGATCGTCAGAATCAAAATGCCGAAGCCCAGCCCGTGGAACATCGGCACCGGTATCGCAACCCGCGAGCCGATTCGCAACCCGGTCCGATCAAGGATCGACGCTCCGATGCCCAACGCCATACCGATTTCGGGTTTGCGCGGTACGCCCTTCGGCGAGCCCGTCGTGCCAGACGTCAGCAACACGATGCGGCCAGCGGATCCCACCTTCGGTCGCGAATCACCGTTGGAGGCAGCAGTACTCGCATCCACAGCGGTGACGCCTGCCGCGATCGCACGCTCGGCGAACTCGCTGTCACAGATCACGGTGTTGATCTCGTGAGAGCTCAGCGCATCGGCCAACGCCTTCTTCTGAAACTCGGTGTTGAGCATCACGACGTCGGCGCCCGACATGGCCGCCGCGAACACCGCAGTCACGAACCCTCGCCCGTTGCGGCACAGCACCCCGACCGCCTGACCCGGGCGCACTCCGTCATGCTGCAACTGAGACGCCAATGATTCGACACGCGACTGCAATTCGCGATAGCTGATCACACCCTCGTCGTCGACTATCGCCTCCCGGTCCGGCCACCGCGCCGCTGCCATCCCCATCAACGTGACGAGATTCGCCCGGCCCCGCACCACTTCGCGAACGAACCGCGGCAAGGCCAGCGGCCCCGGCGGTACCAGCAGCCGCGAGCGAACCAGCGCTCGCAGGCCCGTCGTCGCCAAGCTTTCCTTCATCGGTCGTGCTCCTCGGAATCCCTTGTGCGCCGGTACCACACCTGCGTCACACGCTCCACCGGCGACCGCAACAGGACCGTGGCGACTTCGGCCGGCCACAACCACCACGGCGCAATCGTCCGCGGTCTTTCGATGATCGCCTTCGCAATGATGTCCGCCGCCTGATCGGGATCCAGGCCCGGCACCTTGCGCAAGCTCTCGGTCGGCTCGATCATCCGCGTACGGATCAACGCCATGTAGATCGTCGTCACGTCGATGCCGTCGGCGTGCAACTCCGCCGCGACGCTTCGCAGCCACATGTCGAACGCGCCCTTCGACGCCTGATACGCGCCCCACCGGGGGCCTGGCGGGACCCGGACCCCGACACTGGAGATGTTCACGACATGCCCGCTGCCGCGTGCTCGCATCGCAGGCAGCAATCCCAGCAGTAGCCGGATCGGACCGAGATAGTTGATGCCGACTGTGCGATCGAAGTCCTGGGGTCGGTCGTACTGGTGATGCAGCGATCGCCGGATCGATTTTCCGGCATTGCTCACGACGATGTCGGGCGCACCGTGCTCGTCGAGGATTCGTTTCGTCAGGGCACCGACGGTGTCCGCGTGGCTGAGGTCGCCCGCATAGCTCACGGCACGTCCGCCGCCGGCCTTTATCGTCGCCGCCAGCTCGTCGAGCTTGTCGGCCGAGCGTGCCGCCAGTAGCACGGTCGCACCCGCATCTGCCAGCTTGCGCGCTGCAGCCTCGCCGATGCCGAAGGACGCGCCCGTGACCAGCACTGTCGCACCCTCGACTGCTTCACGCAGAGGTCGCGGGTCGGAAACGCGTGGCGGATTCACGACCACCTCGAGGAGTTTCCCCGTCAGGCTCACCATGGACGGCTTCCCGCACCGCGCGTGCTGCAAACGAGCGACCAGGGCAGCGCCACGCGGCAGCTACGAATACGGACCGCGGCCGGAACCGAGCGCTATTGGCCGGCCTCGATCGCCGCGACCTTCGCGCGGGCCTCCTCGCCGCATATCTCTTGAAGGTTGACCGGTCCCGCTGCGACCATGTCGTCGACGCGCCGCCTGAGATCTCCTGAGGCGAGATAGGCATAGAGGTCTGCGCCGGGGCAGGACGTTGCCGCAAAGTCCTTGTGTCCCTTGAGTGTGCCCGTCGAAATGTTGAAGCGTTGAGCAGCCCACGCGAACACGAGGGCCGCGCCGTTGATCTGCTCCTGTGTCACGACCTCCTTGTCGAAGTCTCCTTCGCACAACACTAGGAAGTGACCGGCGGGGTTGTATTCCGTTGCCGTGTCGCCGACTAGCTCCGGCTCGCGTAGGTGATAGATGTTTCCGTTGCGGTCTACGCCGACGTGGTAGGCGATATCGATCCAGCCGCGCTCGCCCTGGTGCAGGCGCTGATGCTGACGGAGACGCCCAGGCGCGTTGGCGTTGTCACCGAGAACTGCGCCCGTGTGGTGGAGCGTCATCCGGCTCAGCGTGTGGGTCACTCCGCCAGGAAGCGCAGGTTTGGCCCCCCACGAATCGCGGCACAGCATGACTCCTGAGGCGGGAGCTGCCGTCGGCGTCTGCACGGGCACGGGCGCGGCGGGTGGCATCGCGGGCGCGGCCGCGACAGTGTTGGCGGTATTCGCTGGGACGGATGACGTCGGTGAGGCACTGTGAGTCTCAGTGCCGAGCCATCTCGGTGCGAGGGTCGCAGCGGCTGCACCCAGTCCACCTGCGCCGGCCAGCCACAGCAGCCGTCGACGTCCGAAGAGCCCCCGGCGGCCAGCGTCTCCCTCAGGTGAAGGCGCGGTCATGCCGCCACCTTACGGAATATGCACTGGCCGACGTGGAGCAATAGCCGCTACGGACCGGTGCAGTCGAACGATGGCGAGACCACTCCTGTAACTTGCGCCACCAGAAGGTGAGGATGTGTTGGGTCGAAATGTGATGGCGCATGCGATGTCACGGCCGCCGGGCCAGCACTAGACGCGGCTAATCGGTGAGGAGCGCGATCTGATCTGACGGCAACCGCGAATTGGTGAACAGAGTTGGCGGCCTTCGGCGATAAATTTGACGGATGGACGACGATGTCGGCGCATCGGACTACGACGATGTTAAGGAAGGGCTGCTGATCGAAGGGCTGCGGGACTGGATTTACTTGTCCGAAATTCACTCCGATCTCGAATTCGATCATCACACTCCCAAACGCCCAGTCGCCGAAGCGCAGCAGCTGACGTTGAGGATGATCCGGGAACTCGTCGAGGAAGGCCTGTTCGTGTTAGGTGTGCCAGACAGGAAGGCAGCGTCCGGATTCAAACCGTGGGACCTGCCCGTTGACGAAGCGATGGCCGTGATCGAGCACAAGTACGTGACTAACTTCGAGGATCGTTGGAACTGGGTGACGTGTGCGTGGCTAGCCCTCACCGACAAAGGAAAGACTCTGGCGCTGAAGCTGTATCACGCCGACGGTTCGTAGGGCAGTCGAGTTGACACGGCACGCTAATGAGCCATCTGGCCGCTCGGTGAGGCTGCGGTTCCCAGAAGTCCGCCGATGACCACAATTCCGCCGACGATGACACTCCCGACCGCCTCACCCGCATCAACGACTGCCCCGCCCATCACGGGAAGGCCCGGACCGTCGTCCGGAGCGGGCGATGGCGCCTGCGGCGCATCTGGCAGGGCAACGCCAGGCATGATCGTCGGGCTTTGAGTCGGAGCGGGAAGGCCTGGCGTAGAGGGGTTTTGCAGCCACGGAGGCAACCCGTTCGGATCGAAGATCCCCGCTGGAGGCAACACGGTCGGCGGGTGTGTGGCCTGCGGAGGCATAACTTGCATGGACGGGATGCTTGTAGCTGGCGGGAGTTGCGGCGGGCCGCTGATGACTGACGGGAAATACGGCTCGTAAGGAGTATGCGTTTTGGAATTGATGCGGTCTGGATACCAGACGTCGATGGTGTCTCCCCACTCTTCGCTTGTGCGGAAACCGATCCTGGTGCCATCCGGCAGCGCGCGCACTGCACCCTTGTAATCGGGTGGAGGTACGTCCTCTGCGGTCTGCCGTGTCAGGTAGTCCCACAGGCGTCTCATCGACGATTCGTCCCAGACTTCTTTCACACCCGGCTTGGTTCCTACGCCGTTGTTACCTCGGCTGCCGCCGTTTGGCATGGGCTCGAGAACTCGCTTGACATCATCGGCCCCGTAGATTGGCGGCAAGGCTCCCGGCGTCGGGTCTGGCGGACGTGGTTGAGGCGGTGCATCTTTCAGGACGTAGTTGTCGACGGCTTGGATTGCTCCGTCGTGTTCCAGGCCCGCCTCATCGGTGTCTGAAAATGTGAGGCTTCCGACATCTTCCGCGGCTGCCGCGATACGTTTGGCGACCTCTTGGTCGATATCGAGCAATTCTGCGATGCGGCAGCGTAACTGCCGACCGAACTCACGCGCTTCCACTTCAGCGACCGCGATCTCTTCGGCGCCGGCACGATAAGTTGTAAGTGAAAAGTCTTGCCCTACAGTGAAACCGGCCGCTTCAGCCGCGTCGACAACGGCGAGAACTCGTTTCTGTGCTGCCTGGAGATCTTCCACGGCTGCTGCAGCGATGGATGACGCAGCGTACAACTGGTCGGTCGCAGCGCTCACGCGCCGTCGATCCTCATAGACCCGATCCTGGGCGGCGCGAGCAGCCGCTCCTTCCCATGGCGTTCCGCCGGGCGAGTAAGCCAGCCGCTCCAGCTGCGCGAACGCGTCGACCCACCGATCAGCCGTGGTGGACCAATGACGCGCCGCACTCGTCAGGTGTTGGGTGTCCCATTCGCGAATCTGGGACAGCGTGAGAGTCATGGAAGGCGGCGAGTGTTTGCTGTCCACTTTCCCAGTTTAAAGAGCGCCAAAGCATCGGCCATGCAGATTTTTGGCCTAGTTGACCGCACGAACTTCGCGTATCCGGTGCCAGGCCTACGGAGGTAACTTCGTGGGGTGGACGACGACATGGACACTTCTGAGTATGAGGATGTGAAGGAGAATTTGCTGGTCGAGGGGCTACGCGACTGGATTCGCCTTGGAGAGATCCACTGTACGTTTCTGTTCGACAACCACATTCCCAAACGGCCCGTTGCCGAGGCGCAGCGGTTGACGTTGAGCATGATTCGCGAGGTCGTCGCCGAAGGCTTGTTCGACCTCGGAGAGATAGTCAGGAGAACGAACGACGGATTCGAAGCCTGGAATCTGCCTTTGGATGAGGCAATGGCCAAAATCGAGGAGAAGTACGTCGAGAACTTCGACGACCGCTGGGGCTGGACGGCCTGCGCATGGCTGCAGCTCACCGAGAAGGGGCGGGCTTTGGCGCTCCAGCTGTATCACTTTGACCATCCCTGACGCGCGGACGCCTCAGAAGGACGGATCGCCGCCGTCGCAGCCAGATAGCTCGTTCGCCTAGCTTGTTTGGCCCGGCGCCGCCTGCGCTTATCACTCATAGCGCGCACGCTGCGACGGGCTACCGACATCTGGACGTTGGTCTCACAGCACCCATTAGGTATCTGCCAAAATTTCGTCGGGACCGACGAGCGGGCCGGGAACCTCGTGGAACGTCGCGGCAGCCAAGCAGCCTCGTTCGCCCCGCCGCGTTGCGAAGTGTTTCCCAGCGGGTTGCGCCGGTGCGAGATTAGTCGTCGGCGGCAATCTCCACGATGCGACAGCAGCGGATTACGTCGACCAATTTCGCCGTACGCCAACCACTTTGATCTTCAGAGGCCCGCTCGCATTTGCCGGCCGCGGTACAAGTTAGTTGTTCGACGGTGGTGGTTGGGGTTGGAATGGTTCGTACCACCACCAGTCGGCGCGCTCGCCGGTGGGTCCGGGATAAGGCGCGACCGCTGGCGGGGGTGTGGTGGGTGGACGGGCCAGCGACCCTGGGTTCAGTTCTCGCCCTTCGCTATCGGTGACCGTGAGAGCGTCCGCGGGTCCGGTGATGGTGATGACCCTGCGATGGTGCAGCCGGTGATGATAGGGACATAACAGCACTAGGTTGGCCAACTCGGTGAGCCCGCCGTCCTCCCAATGCCGGATGTGATGGGCATGCAGACCGCGGGTCGCCCCGCAGCCCGGAACCGCACACGTGGGGTGACGGTGCTCGAGCGCTCGACGCAACCGCCGATTGATCACACGCGTGGTACGGCCGGCGCCGATGGGCTGGCCGTCACGTTCGAACCACACCTCACAGGTGGCATCACAGCTCAGGTACTGACGTTCGGCCTCCGACAGCAGCGGGCCCAAATGCAGGGAAGCCACGCGCTTCTCGATGTCCACGTGCATCACCACCGTGGTGCGGTGCCCGTGCGGGCGGCGCGCCGCTTCGGCATCCCAACCGGAATCCACCAGCCGCATGAACGCATCAACGGTGTCGGGCAACGGCGGTGACTGATCCGACACACCGCCGTTGTTCTCGCGATCGTGTTTCCACTCGGCGATCAGCGCCTCGCGGTGAGAGTTCAGTGCCGCGTCGAACTTCGCCGCGTCCACGTGCGGAAGTTTGATCCGCCACGTCATGAACTCCTCATCGGAGGACTTGCTGATCGAGGCCTGCGGTTCCGGTGCAGCATTGGGTTCGGGTCGCGGCTCCAGCTTGACCGCGGTGCGCAGCTGGTTGACCGAGGCCACAGACGCCAACTCCGCGTAGTGCGCATCAGATCCCTGTGCGGCGCGAGCGGCGATGACGCCGACCTGATCCAGCGACAGCCTGCCTTCCCGCATGCCCTGTGCACAGCGAGGAAATTCTTCCAGCCGGTGGGCGATAGTGGTGATCGTGTGCGCGTTGGCCGACGAGGCGCCAAGCTTCCACGCCACCAACGCCGCCACCGACCGCGCGCCAGTGCCACCACACAGCTCGTCGCGATCCATCTCCGCGACGATCTCGACAATGCGCGAATCAATCGCATTACGCTGACCGGCCAACTCCGCCAACTCGTCAAACAACACCTCAAGACGCTCGGTACCACTCACGAACGCCGCGCCAGCAGATGCCGTCAAGGACATAACGTCATCATGGCACCGGCCTCCGACAAGTTCGGTTTCCGACCTCTCGCAGAGGGTCGTGCCGGTCACCACATCAAAAGCGGCGCAGCGGAATTGGTCATAATGAAGCTGTCGCACTGCGCCTCTTCCGCCTAGGCAGAGATGTTTGACGCGTATTGGTGGCATCGCAGGCCGCTATCGCAGCAGCAGCCGTATGAGGCCGAAAGAACCAACGCCGCCAACGGGCGTCATCGGCGGTCCGCCGCCCATCTGGCCGATGCTGCGCAGGCCACGGTGAATATCTGCGCGAGCACTAGTCGCTGGTGCTCCCGGCTAAAGCTTGCCGGCGACGAAGCTTGCGGCTTGATCCACCAGTCCGGAGCCGAGGTATGAGGGCTGCAGATGCGACGGCCAATTCACGCCTCTCCCACAGATGGGGTCGCCGTCCGCGCACTGGTCGATCGTCCTACCGGCGAAGGCGGGAGCCGGGCCGAGCCGCTTGGCGCCGGATGTGAATCAGCACGTCGCCGCGGTCGTGTTGTTCGGTAAC
>LZSH01000499.1 GCA_001665255.1 Mycobacteriaceae bacterium 1482268.1
ATCGGTGTCGCGGCTGACGTCTCGTCAAGCGCCGATGTCGCGCGGTTGTTCGCAGAGACGGTTGATAGCTTCGGCACGGTCGACATCTTGGTGAACAACGCCGCGATCACCCCGTCCAGCGACGCTGCGCGGCAAGCGCGTGCGGAATTTCTGGAGATGGTGTCCACCCCGGTGCCGAAGCGGTCTCTTGGAGTGACGAAGAACCTCTCCGATGAGGAATGGGCGCGGCTGATCAACGTCAACTTGACCGGCGTCTTCTACTGCATGCGTGAGGCGCTCAAGATCATGGAGGCCAAAGGCTACGGCAAGATCATCAACATCTCCTCGATCGCCGGGGTGTCTGGGATGTCGTTCCATAGTCCGCACTACTCGGCGTCCAAGGCCGGAGTCGTCGGCTTGACCCGCTCGGTGGCCCTGGAGGTGATCGGCGCCGGGGTGAACGTGAACTGCATCGCCTGCGGCGGGATCAACACCGAGTCGTGGGCGTCCGCTTTCCAGGCGATGGGTGAGGAAACGCAGAAGCGGCAGCTGCAGATGATTCCGGAAGGCCGGATGGGCGAAATCGCCGAATACGCCGCGCTGGCAGTCTTTCTCGCCAGCGACGACGCCGCCTACATCGTAGGCCAGACCATCAACTGCAACGGGGGCGTCGTCACCTAGAACTGGAGCTTTAATGGATGTTCAAGACCGGACGCTTTCCGCGCAGGAGGCGGCGATCGCCAAGGGCAGCCACGTCGTACACGGCACAGCGACCGACCGTGTGCTGCGAATGTTCGAGGGCATGCGCGCCTACGGGCCACCCCGGGTGGCCCTCGAACGCGGCACCCTGTTCACTGAGGCGTTCCGAGCCCACGAAACCGACCCCCTAGTCCTCAAGTGGGCCAAGGCGTTGATGAACTACGCAGAGAAATCCACGGTGTGCATCCTCGACGACGAGTTGATCGTCGGACGGCCGAACACCTGGCTCGGCCGGTGGGCAATCGTGTATCCGGAGTTGGACGGCGCGATCATGCCGGAAGGAGTGAAGCAATTCAAGAAGAATAAGGGCGGCATCGGCGAGGTCGTCGTCACAGAGGAGGACGAGACGATTATCGACGACGTCCTCACGCCGTACTGGACGGGCCGCGACTACGCATCCAATTTTCATGACGCCATACCGGAAGCGACACGGTTCATGATGTACGGCCCCGACCCCAAGGATTTGCTCACGATGACGATGGTCGTCGTGCCGACCTCCAACCAACGTCATTCGCAGAACTGGACACCCGACTGGGGCAAGTTGGTACGTCGCGGCGTCAAGTCCATCCGCGAGGAGGCGCAGGAGAAGCTCGCGGCGTTGGACCACCCTCGCGATGCGGTCCACAAGAGGCCGTTCCTGGAAGCCGTGATCATCACCTGCGATGCCATGACCACCTGGTCCCAGCGGTACGCGCAACTGGCCACCGAAAAGGCCGACGCAGAAGCGGATCCGCAGCGCAAGGAAGAATTGCTGAAGATCGCCGAGGTCTGTAATTGGGTTCCGGAGAATCCGGCCCGAAACTTTCACGAGGCACTCCAGTGCCAGTGGTGGGGGCAGATGTTCAATCGCATCGAGCAGACCAGCAGCGCGATGGGGCAGGGCCGGATGGATCAGTATCTGTTGCCCTATTACCGCGACGACCTGGCGGCGGGCCGGATCACCGAAGCGTCCGCGC
>LZSH01000500.1 GCA_001665255.1 Mycobacteriaceae bacterium 1482268.1
GCTCGTCGAGCAGAACGCACAGCAGGCACTGAGCCGGTCCGATCGCGCCTACATCCTGGAGACTGGTGAGATCACCCGTGAGGGCGATGCCCGAGAACTGTTGAACGACGACAGCATTCGGGCCGCGTACCTCGGCGTCGCCTGAGAGTCTCGCCGCCGCCACCCCTTACCGCGAGCGTGCGTGTTTGCACACGACACGCCGCCGAATTTCGGCGCGTTGCGCACGTTCGCCGAAGGATCAGCGTGCAATGCGCGTCGCCAGCGCGTCCAGCACCTCCGCCTGTGCGGGCGGAACGCTGATGCGCATCAGCACACATTCGCCGTCGGAGACGAAGTCGAATGTGAAGAACCCGCAGCACCGACGTTCGCGTGCAGCGAGGTCGCGGGCCGCCAGTTCGAGGTCAGCCGGCAGCGTCAGAACGAGCTGAGTCGGATCGCGGCGCTCGAACGTCGACGCAGCGGCGAGCAAGGCATCGAACTCGGCCACGCGCAGCGGACGTTCCGTCGTGGGCAGCGTGCACGCCTCCGGTGCCCAGTCGTTGGGGATCGACACCACCCGAGGCTAGCGCGGTAGCGACCGCGATAAGAATGACTCGTGGCCAACCGCATCCAGACGCTGCTCGGCGTCGATTATCCCATCGTCCAGGCGCCGATGACGTACATCGCGCGGGCAGAGCTCGCCGCCGCCGTGTCGGAAGCAGGTGGCCTCGGCATGATCGAGACATTGACCGCCGAAGGGCTGGCCGACCTGCACCGCGTCCGCAAGCTCACCGGGAGGCCCGTCGCCGCCAACCTGATGATTCAGGGCTGGAAGAAAGACCCGTCGATCGTCGATGTCCTCGCGGAGGCAGGAGTGCGTTGCGTCTTCACCTCGGCCGGCGACCCGGCGCTGTTCACCGCGCGGCTTCACGACGCGGGCATGACCGTCGTGCACGTCATCGGCTCGCTGCGGGCGGCGATGAAGGCCGCCGACGCCGGTGTCGACGCGTTGGTGGTCGAAGGGGTGGAAGGTGGTGGGTTCAAATCGGCGCTGGGCGCGTCGACGATGGTCCTGCTTCCGCTCGTCGCCGATCGCATCCCCCTGCCTCTCATCGCCGCTGGGGGCATATGCGACGCGCGGTCGGCGGCCGCGGCCGTCGTGCTGGGCGCCGAGGGCGTTCAGATGGGGACGCGGATGCTGGCTAGTGTCGAGTCGTTGGTGCATGCGAATTTCAAGAACGCGATAGTCGACGCAAACGATTCGGGCACAGTCCTTCTCGACCTTCCCGGTAATCCGACCATGCGGGTCCTGCGCACCGGGCTTGCGGCGCGCGCGGCCGCGCACGACCCCGAGGTGCAACTGCTCGGGAAGGTCACCGACCTCTACTTCGACGGCGACATGGAGGCCAGCGTCGCCAATACGGGTCAAGTGTCGTCACGGATTGTCGAGCTGCTGCCGGTCGCCGAGATCGTCCGCCGGACGTGGGGCGATATCGAAACCGTGCTGGACGCGGCGAGAGCCCGAAGCTAGCGCGCGACGATCACCGACGAGCCATGGCCGAACAAGCCCTGGTTGGCGGTGACGCCGACGGTGGCGCCTTCGACCTGACGGCCAGTCGCCTGACCCTTGAGCTGCCAGGTGAGCTCGCAGACCTGCGCGATGGCCTGCGCGGGAATCGCTTCGCCGAAGCAGGCCAAGCCGCCTGACGGGTTGACCGGGACCTTGCCGCCGATGGTCGTCGCCCCACTACGCAGCAGCTGTTCGGCTTCGCCCTTCTTGCACAGGCTGAGGTGCTCATACCAATCGAGTTCCAGCGCGGTCGACAGGTCGTAGACCTCGGCGAGGCTGACGTCCTCGGGCCCGATGCCGGCCTCGGCATAGGCGGCGTCGAGAATCTGGTCCTTGAACACCCGCTCCGGTGCGGCCACCGCGGCGGTGGAATCCGTTGCGATGTCCGGCAATTCGGGCAGGTGCTGCGGGTACTGCGGCGTGACGGTGCTGACCGCCCGCACCGACGGCACGCCCTCGAGCGACCCGAGGTGCTTCTCGGCGAAGGACTTGCTGGCCACGATCAGCGCGGCGGCACCGTCGGAGGTGGCGCAGATATCCAACTGCCGCAACGGATCTGCCACCACGGGGCTGGCGAGCACGTCCTCGACCGAACTCTCCTTGCGGTAGCGGGCATTCGGGTTTTGCAACCCGTGCCGGGCGTTTTTCACCTTGACCGCAGCGAAGTCCTCCGATGTGGCGCCGTACAGGTCCATCCGCCGCCGGGCCAGCAGTGCGAAGTACACCGGGTTCATCGCGCCGATCAAATGGAAGCGCTGCCAGTCGGGGTCGTTCTTCCGCTCACCGCCGACTGGGGCGAACGCCCCCTTCGGTGTGGTGTCGGCGCCGATGACCAGCGCGACATCGCAGAACCCGGCCAGGATCTGCGCGCGGGCGCTCTGCAGCGCCTGCGAACCGCTGGCGCATGCGGCGTAGCTGGAGCTGACTGGCACGCCGTTCCAGCCCAGCTTCTGTGCGAAGGTCGAGCCGGCGATGAAGCCGGGGTAGCCGTTGCGGATGGTGTCGGCACCGGCCACCAGCTGAATCTGTCGCCAATCCAACCCCGCCTCGGCGAGCGCCGCGCGGGCGGCGACGACGCCGTACTCGGTGAAGTCGCGGCCCCACTTGCCCCACGGGTGCATGCCCGCGCCGAGGATGTACAGCGGTTCTGGACTCATGCGATCCTCCACGCGTGCACGATGCGCTCGACACCCTCGTCGTCGACGAACAGCGGCATGGTCGTCAGCTCCATCTCCATACCGACCTTCAGATCGGCGGCCAGCGTGCCGTCGACCACCTTTCCCAAGACGATCAGCCCCTCGTCGGCCAACTCCACCGCGGCGATCGCGAACGGCTCGAACGGATCCGGCGCCGGATACGGTGCGGGCGGGGGATAGCGGTTCTCGGTGTAACTCCAGAGCGTCCCGCGCCGCGACAACGGCACCTGGGCCAGCTCGTCGCCGTCACACGCCGGGTTCGGGCAGTTGTTGGCGCGCGGCGGGAACACATAGGTGCCGCACTGATGGCACTTTCCGCCGATCAGATAGGCCTGCCCCGATCCGTCCGTGGCGAACCACCCGTCGATCGCAGGTTGCGTAGAAGTCGACACGCGCTCAGCGTACCGACTTGGCCGGCGAAACTGAAACGTGTTCCAGTTTGTGATCGTGGGACGCAGCACCATTGTCATGACACGACGATCGACTGGACACGGCCAGCTCTGACCGGTGCCGACGTGTCGGCGGCCGTGCATAGAGTAGGGCCGTGACCGCAAGCGCAACCGCAACGGCCGAGAAGGCCACCGAGAAGCCGACATTGATGCTGCTGGACGGCAATTCGTTGGCCTTCCGGGCGTTCTACGCGCTGCCGGCGGAGAACTTCAAGACCCAGGGCGGCCTGACCACCAACGCGGTCTACGGGTTCACCGCAATGCTGATCAACCTGCTGCGCGACGAGCAGCCCAGCCACATCGCCGCTGCGTTCGACGTCTCGCGGCAGACGTTCCGGCTGGAGAAATACCCCGAGTACAAGGCGGGGCGGTCGTCGACACCTGATGAGTTCCGCGGTCAGATCGACATCACCAAGGAGGTGCTCGGCGCGCTGGGCATCACAGTGCTTGCCGAACCGGGTTTCGAGGCCGACGACGTGATCGCCACGCTGGCCACCCAGGCCGAGAACGACGGCTACCGGGTGCTGGTCGTCACCGGGGACCGCGACTCGCTGCAGTTGGTCAGCGACGACGTCACGGTGCTGTATCCCCGCAAGGGGGTCAGCGAGCTCACCCGCTTCACGCCGGAAGCCGTGCTGGAGAAGTACGGCCTCACCCCGCAGCAGTATCCGGACTTCGCTGCGCTGCGCGGCGACCCCAGCGACAACCTGCCCGGCATCCCGGGTGTGGGGGAGAAGACCGCGACCAAGTGGATCGCCGAATACGGCTCGCTGCAGGCCCTCGTCGACCAGGTCGACACCGTGAAGGGAAAGGTCGGCGACGCCCTGCGGGCCAACCTGTCGAGTGTGGTGCTCAACCGCGAACTCACCGACCTCGTCAAAGATGTGCCGTTGGCGCAGACACCCGACACGCTGCGCATGCAGGCGTGGGACCGCGACCAGATCCACCGGCTGTTCGACGACCTCGAGTTCCGGGTCCTACGGGAGCGGTTGTTCGAGACGCTGGCCTCGGCGGACCCCGAGGTCGACCAGGGCTTCGACGTGCGCGGCGGCGCGCTCGAGCCCGGCGAGCTGGGCCGCTGGCTGGCCGAGCACACCAAGGGCAAGCGGTCGGGGCTGGCCGTGATCGGGACACACCTGGCCTTCGACGCCGACGCCACCGCGCTGGCGATCGTGGCCGGCGACGGCGACGGGCGCTACCTCGACACCGCCGACCTGCATCCCGATGACGAGTCGGCGCTCGCGTCATGGCTGGCCGATGCCGACTCGCCGAAGGCGCTGCACGAGGCGAAGCTCGCCATGCACGACCTCGAGGGCCGCGGCTGGACGCTGCGCGGTGTCACGTCGGATACCGCGCTGGCCGCCTACCTCGTCCGGCCCGGACAGCGCAGCTTCGCTCTCGACGACCTGTCACTGCGATATCTGAAACGCGAACTGCGTGCGGAAAACCCTGAGCAGCAACAGCTTTCACTGCTCGATGACAGCGACGGGGTCGACGAGCAGGCGGTGCAGACATCCATTCTGCGAGCCAGCGCGGTGATGGACCTTGCCGACGCGCTCGACGAGGAGCTCACCCGCATCGAGTCGTCGTCTCTGCTCAGCGACATGGAGCTGCCAGTGCAGCGGGTGTTGGCCGAGATGGAGACCGCAGGCATCGGCGTGGATCTCGGCCAGCTTTCGGAGCTGCAGAGCGAGTTCGCCGACCAGATCCGCGACGCTGCAGAAGCGGCGTACGGAGTGATCGGCAAGCAAATCAACCTCGGCTCGCCCAAGCAGCTGCAGGTGGTGCTGTTCGACGAGCTCGAGATGCCCAAGACCAAGCGCACCAAGACCGGCTACACCACCGATGCCGACGCGCTGCAGTCGCTGTTCGACAAGACCGGCCACCCGTTCCTGCAACATCTGTTGGCCCACCGCGACGTCACCCGGCTCAAAGTCACCGTCGACGGGCTCATCGGGTCGACGGCCGCAGATGGCCGGATTCATACCACGTTCAACCAGACCATCGCCGCGACGGGCCGGCTGTCGTCGACCGAACCGAATCTGCAGAACATCCCGATCCGCACCGAAGCGGGCCGCCGGATCCGCGATGCGTTCGTCGTCGGCAAGGGATTCGCTGAGCTGATGACGGCCGACTACAGCCAGATCGAAATGCGCATCATGGCACATCTCTCGCAGGACGAGGGTCTGATCGAGGCGTTCCGCACCGGCGAGGACCTGCACTCGTTCGTGGCGTCGCGGGCATTCAGCCTGCCAATCGATCAGGTGACTTCCGAACTGCGTCGGCGGGTCAAGGCGATGTCCTATGGGCTGGCGTACGGCCTGAGCGCGTACGGTCTGGCCGCCCAACTCAAGATTTCCACCGAAGAAGCCAAAGTCCAGATGGAGCAGTACTTCGACCGGTTCGGCGGCGTGCGGGACTATCTGCGCAACGTCGTGGATCAGGCCCGCAAGGACGGCTACACGTCGACGGTGTTCGGCCGGCGGCGGTACCTGCCGGAGCTCGACAGCAGCAACCGCAACGTTCGCGAGGCGGCCGAACGCGCCGCACTGAACGCCCCGATCCAAGGCAGTGCCGCCGACATCATCAAGGTCGCGATGATCGAGGTCGACAAGGCGCTCAAGGCCGCCGGGCTGAAGTCACGGATGCTGCTGCAGGTGCACGACGAATTGCTGTTCGAGGTGGCTGAGGGCGAGCGCGACCAAGTGGAGAAGCTGGTTCGCGACAAGATGGGCGGCGCCTACCCGCTCGATGTGCCACTCGAGGTGTCGGTCGGCTACGGCCGCAGCTGGGACGCGGCGGCGCACTAGGTGCGTCATCGCCACTCAGCGGCGCACTAGCGCCCGGGGGCGCGGTATCCGGCGAGGCCCTGCAGCACGGGAGCGGCGGCCCGGGCCCCGTGCACCGCATACGTCTCCTCGACCAGCAGCGCGTTCACGCGCGCGTCGCCGAAACCGCGGTCGATTCGGTCGCGGACGAACGCCAACTCCACCACCTGGGTCGCAAAGGTTTTCGCAGCCTTCGCCGCGGGCCGTCCGCCGAGCCGGGCGGCCTGGCCGATGGCCGCCTTGCGATCGCGAAGCGAGCCCAGCCACGTCGCCTCGTTGGGCGAAACCAGCCCCGCCGCCACCATCCCGGGCAGCTTCTGCGCCGTGAGCCACTGCTCCTTGCGGCGGCTGGCCACCCCGAGCCAGATGACCAGCGCGAATATCGGCACCATCCACAGCACGTACACGCCGAAATAGGCGCCGATGCCCAGCAGCGACGAACCGTTCCAGAGGCCGTGCATGACCACCGCGCCGATGTAGCCCAGCAGGAGGCAGCCCAGCTTCGCGAGCGTGTTGCGCTGTTGCAGCGCGAAGTACACGCCGATGCCGAACATCGTGGTGAACAACGAGTGCGCAAACGGCGCCATGATGAGCCGCATCGCGGCGGTCACCAGCGAATCCCCTACCGTCTCACCACCGCCGATATAGAGGATGTCCTCCAGCCAGGCGAACCCAGCGCCCACCAGCCCCGCGTACACCAGGCAGTCGGTCAGCGAGTTGAGCTCGTTACGCCGCCTCCCCGTCATCATGACCAGCAGGAACAGCCCCTTGGCCGCCTCTTCCGTCAACGGCGCGCCGAGAACGACCGTGACGGGGCTGACCGCGTCGGACGCGCCGGGATTGATCGCGGCCTCGGCAACAAGTTGCAGGATCGACGCAATGATGACGGCGACCGACGCTCCCCACAGAAAGGCCAGGATCAGCAGGCGGGGCGGTTCGGGCTCCCACCTGTCCAGCCACAGGTAGGACAGCACGACCACCGTCATCGCCACGCTCGACAGGACGAACCCGATCGACGTCCCGACCGGGTTGAACGCCGTCAGGGCGATCACGATAAGCCCAGCGATGGTGCCGAGCAGGATCAGCACCCCCAGCGGCGCCCCGACCTTGCGCACCTTCTTCTGAATCGGCGGATACGGCGGACCGTAGGAAAGCGGCTGCGGGGGCGGCCCGGCGTAGGTCACCAAAGCAGGGTAGCGGGCTTTGTGGTCTTGTTTCGGACCGAGTTTGTCCAGCATGTGCCCAGTCGAGTAACCTCGACAGGTACCCGTGACGTGGTTTTGCGATCTCTGCTGCGGGTGCAGCGCACGATGTCGGCGCCCGCGCCGAACCAATAACAACTGTCACTTAAGTCCCTACGACCAAACCTGTCCGGAGCAACCCACCACATGCCAAGCCCCTCCGTCACCTCGCCGCAAGTAGCCGTCAACGACATCGGCTCGAGCGAGGACTTTCTCGCCGCCATCGACAAAACCATCAAATACTTCAACGATGGCGACATCGTCGAGGGAACCATCGTCAAGGTTGACCGCGACGAGGTCCTCCTCGACATCGGTTACAAGACCGAAGGCGTCATTCCCTCCCGAGAGCTCTCCATCAAGCACGACGTCGACCCCAACGAGGTTGTGTCCGTCGGCGATGAGGTCGAAGCCCTGGTCCTCACCAAGGAGGACAAGGAAGGCCGCCTGATCCTGTCCAAAAAGCGCGCGCAGTACGAGCGCGCCTGGGGCACCATCGAGGAACTCAAGGAGAAGGACGAGGCCGTCAAGGGCACCGTCATCGAGGTTGTCAAGGGCGGCCTGATCCTCGATATCGGCCTGCGCGGCTTCCTGCCCGCATCGCTGGTCGAGATGCGCCGTGTCCGCGATCTGCAGCCCTACATCGGCAAGGAGATCGAGGCCAAGATCATCGAGCTGGACAAGAACCGCAACAACGTGGTGCTCTCGCGCCGCGCATGGTTGGAGCAGACGCAATCCGAGGTGCGCAGCGAGTTCCTCAACCAACTGCAGAAGGGCGCCGTCCGCAAGGGCGTCGTCAGCTCCATTGTCAACTTCGGCGCATTCGTCGATCTCGGCGGTGTCGACGGTCTGGTGCACGTCTCCGAGCTGTCCTGGAAGCACATCGACCATCCGTCCGAGGTGGTTCAGGTCGGCGACGAGGTCACCGTCGAGGTGCTCGACGTCGACATGGACCGCGAGCGGGTCTCGTTGTCGCTCAAGGCGACCCAGGAAGATCCGTGGCGGCACTTCGCTCGCACCCACGCGATCGGCCAGATCGTGCCGGGCAAGGTCACCAAGCTGGTGCCGTTCGGCGCGTTCGTCCGCGTCGAGGAGGGCATCGAGGGCCTGGTGCACATCTCCGAGCTGGCCGAGCGCCATGTCGAGGTGCCCGACCAGGTGGTCGCCGTCGGTGACGATGCGATGGTCAAGGTCATCGATAT
>LZSH01000501.1 GCA_001665255.1 Mycobacteriaceae bacterium 1482268.1
ACCTGATCGACGACCCCGAAGCCATGGCCGCTGTGGACACCGCGCTGGCCGAGCGGGTGACCCGCTGGGGGGCGCTGTCGGTCCGCAAAACCGAAGCCGCCATCGACGCCCTGGTCGAAGAACACGATCCCGGCGCCCTGCGCCGATCCCGTGAAGCCGCCGCCGGGGAGACGGTGACATTCCGGTCACCATCGGATACAGCCGGAATGACCAGCATCTGGGCGCGGCTGCACACCGCCCGCGGCGCCCTCATCGAAGCCCGCCTCGAGCAGATGGCCCGCAGCGTGTGTGCCGATGATCCGCGCACCCTCGACCAGCGCCGGGTGGAAGCGTTGGAAGCGATGGCCGCCGGCACCGACCTGGCGTGTGGCTGCGGCCGCGACGACTGCCCCCGCACCACCGGTGAGCGGCCCAGCAAAAACGCCGTCGTCTACGTCGTCGCCGACCAGCAGTCCCTCGATGCTGCCGATGCTGAGCGCGCCGAAGCCCGGCCCACCCCGCCGGCCTATGTGTTGGGCGGCGGGATCCTGCCCACCGCCCTGCTGGGCGGGCTGATGGGTCGCGCCCAGCTGCGCC
>LZSH01000502.1 GCA_001665255.1 Mycobacteriaceae bacterium 1482268.1
CCATCCGACCCCGATGACCGACCGTGCGAGCGTTTCGTTCGACGGGCTGTCGATCGTGATCTCGCCGGCGCGGATCCCTTCGGCGAGAAGCGTTTTCATCTGCCGTATCCTCTTGCCGAAGAGCCAGCCGATATTCGGTGCGTCCGGTGGCGACTGCCGCATCCACGCCAACTGGATCCGGAACTCGTCTCCGAAGCGGTCAAGCACGTTGGTGTTGACCCAGTTCAGTGCGTCCAGTTTCTCGATCACCGACGAATCCGAGCGCAGCACGCGGGTCCATCCCTCGGCGACCTTCTCGCCGAACGACTGCATGATCGACGCCAGCAGTTGGTCTTTGGAGCCGATCAAGCGGTAGACCGTGCCGGTGCCGAGTTGCGCGGCCGACGCGATGTCCCTGATGGTGGTGACCTCGTAGCCCTTGCGGCCGAACTCGGCACGCGCGACAGCACGAACGTGGGCGGCCTTGTCGTCGGGCTCAGCGTCCGCGTCGTCGCTCCATGACTTCACGACGTCGTCCGCGGCGACGAAGGCGGCTGAGCGGTCGAGCTGCCTGTTGCTGGGCGGCATGCTGGCCAGGCCCTCCAACAAGATCCGGCACAGCAGTTCGGCCAACTTGTCGGCGCTGGCGTTGTAGCGAATGACGTCGAGACCGACCTGCAGCATCACTTGTACGATGCGGTCGGCCAGCACGGGCAGGTCGACATCAGACTTGAGATACCCGCTCCATCGGGCGGCCCGCAAGGTCTGCGTCATCGCTTCCAGGATGGCCGTCGGACGCTGCTCGGCCAGCGCGGTGAGTTCCCGATTCGGACCGTGAGCCTCGTAGAACGTCATCTGCAGCGCCGCGCCATGGGTTACCGCGCACTGCGCGATCGCGGCGCTCAAATCCACGATCTGGTCGAACGTGGACCGCGACGCGGGTTCGTCCAGCTTCCCCTGTGCGCTCTGTGCGATCCGATCCAGGTCTGCGTGGTAGCGGTGAAGCAACTCGACGAGAATCGCTTCCTTCGACTCGAAGTGGTGATAGAGACTGCCGGGAAGGATGCCGGCCGCGTCGGCAATCTCCTGCAGCGAGGTACGCAGACCGGAGCTGGCGATCAACGATGCCGCCGTCTGCAGGATTTCGGTGCGCCTGGTGCCGTCGTCGTAGGCGTGGCTGGCATTCGCCGGCGTCACTTGCCGACGCCCCACAACACCTCCACGGCCTTTGACTCCTGTCGTGGGTTTGCCTGACTGACCCGATGTTTGGTTAACGCTACCAGAACGGAGGTGCGATGCCGGGCCGCGCGTTTGCATGGGCGCTCGAAACTGCTGACGGATCGCGAAGTCTCGCGATTTCGCGATCTCTCCGCAGGCTCGGCATATGGGGGAGGGTCTGGAGGGTCCACACCGACCACCGCCTTGTGTCAGCCGTTCGAGCCGACGATAATCCGGAACAGATTTTTGGTCAATCACGGCGAGAGGTGACATGTCGTACGAGAGCAGCGCCGAGCCGA
>LZSH01000503.1 GCA_001665255.1 Mycobacteriaceae bacterium 1482268.1
CGGCAAGACGACGACCATGCGCGGCGAACTCATCCGCGACCCGGCGGCCGTCGCCGACCTGGCTCACCGCGCCGCCGCTTCCCACCCCGCCCCCGCCGACAAGAACGCGGCAGTTCTCGGCGGTCTACGAGAACCCGTCGGGAACGGGTTACACGCCGTATCCGCCGCCTCCGCCGGTCTCTCGGCCCACTCCGCCGCCTGCCCGCAAGCCGCGGTTCGGGCGGACGCAGGTGGTGCTGGTGGCCGCGACGGTCGGGCTGTTCGCTGTGGCCATCATCCTGGCGTCCGTGCTGGTGTTCGGGGGTGGTGACACGGCGACGTCGCCGCGGGCCTCGTTGACGGTGCCGCCGTCGGCGAGCACGACGACAAAAACCGTCACGCCGTCGACCACGACGTCGCCTTCGGGGACGACAACCACACCGACGACGACCAGCTCGGCGGGTCTGGCTGGTGTGACCGGGACAGACAGCCAGGGTTTCGTCGGCCACACCACCCGCTGCGATTCGGGCAATACGCTGGTCGCGGCGATCCAGACGGCGCTGTCGATGGCGGTGATCTGTGAGACCTCGCCGGGCAACTACCAGTACCGCGGCGAACGCCTGAGTGACGGGGCGAACCTGCAGCTCAATGGCGCGGTGCCCGCCGGAGGCGGCTACGACGTGACGAACCCGGCCGACGGTGCTCGATACGAGGTCCGCCCCGACCGCCTTCGCATCCTCAGCAACGTCGGGGTGGATTCCGACGAGCCGGCGGTGCAGTTCGGGACGCGGTAAGGAGCTTCGCATGGAACAGCGCAACGACCCACCCGAAAATCCGGCGGACGCCAGAAAGGCGACCGAGGAACAGCGGGAACTGCAGGGCGAACTGGAGCACCAGAACGACGACCCGGACGCCCCCGGCGGCCACCAGACCCGCGAGCAGGTCGCCGACGAGACGTGAGCCCGTTCTGACGCACCCCCAGACAACCTCGGCAAACGTGGTGTAGCTTCAATCGACACATCAGCGCGGGTTCGCGTGCCGAGGAGTAAACGCGGTGGATGCGACACCATTCGGGCAATATCAGCTGCAGGAGCTGATCGGCCGGGGCGGAATGGGCGAGGTCTACAAGGCCTTCGACACGAGAACCGACCGCACCGTCGCGCTGAAGGTGTTGCCGCCGCACCTGGCCAAGGACGCCGTCTTCCAGCAGCGCTTCCGGCGCGAATCGCAGGCCGCCGCGGGCATCAACGAACCACACGTGGTGCCGATCCACAGTTTCGGTGAGATCGACGACCGCCTCTATCTGGACATGCGGCTGATCGACGGCCGCAACCTCGCCACCATGCTCGAGGGTGACGACGGCAAGAAGCGGCCACTGCGGCCGACGCTGGCGGTGTCGATCATCGAGCAGGTGGCCGCGGCGTTGGATGCCGCGCACGAGTTGGGGCTGATCCATCGCGACGTGAAGCCGTCGAACATCCTCGTCACCAAGAACGAATTCGCCTACCTCATCGACTTCGGCCTGGCCCGCACGGCCGGCCAGCAGGGGTTGACGACCGCGGGCAGCACGCTCGGCACCATGGCCTACATGTCGCCCGAGCGGTTCGAGGGCGGTGAGATCGATACGCGCTCAGACGTTTACGCGCTCTCGTGCGTCCTCTATGAATGCCTCACGGGCTCGCGGCCGTATCCGGTCGACAGCCTCGAGGAGCAGATCGCCAAGCACATCAGCGCGCCTGCGCCGAAGCCGTCGGCGATCAACCCCAAGTTGGCGGCCTTCGACGACGTCATCGAGAAAGGCATGGCCAAGAAACCGAACCGGCGCTATCGAACCGCGGGCGAACTGGCATCGGCGGCGCGCAGGGCACTGAATGTGCCGGTGAAAACGACTGGCTCTGGACGACATTCGGCCGGGCGTGCGATGGCGACGGGGCGTGGGCCCTCGGCGCGGACGTTGGCGATCCTGGGGGCCGCGGTGGTATTGGGCGCGGCGCTCGTGTTCGGCGCATGGCATTTCTGGGGCGGACGCGACGGGGACGCCTCGGCAGGGTCCGAGGATTCCCATGGTGTGGTTCCGTCGATCGCGGCGACGCTGCCCGCGGCGATCAAGGACTCAGGCCGGTTGACGGTTGGGGTCAATGTGCCTTATGCGCCAAACGAATTCAAGAGTTCGGCAGGTGACATCGTCGGCTTCGACGTCGACCTCGTCAACGCGGTGACCAAAACGCTCGGCGTGACGCCCGAGTATCGGGAGTACGGGTTCGAGGACATCATCCCGATGATTCAGCGTGGCGAGTTGAACGTCGGAATGTCGTCGTTCACAGACACATTGGAGCGCCAGCAGCAGGTCGACTTCGTGACCTACTTCGAAGCGGGAACGCTGTGGGCGCAGCGGAGCGGCTCTGGCGTCGATCCCAACGCCGCGTGCGGGCTTCGGGTCGGCATGACGACGGGCTCGACCCACGAAACCGTCGAGATCCCGGCCAAGAGCGACCAGTGTGTCGCCGCGGGACTGCCTCCGGTCGAGGCTGTCGTCTATCAGCGGCAGGACGAACTCACCGCGGCGTTGATCAACGGGGAGGTCGACGCGATGTCGGCGGACTCGCCGGTGACGGGTTTCGCGATCAAGGGCAGCGGCGGCGCGCTGGAGCCGGCGGGCGAGGTGTTCGACACCGCGCCGTACGGATGGCCTGTGGAGAAAGATTCGGGCCTGGCCGAACCGCTGAGGCGGGCGCTGGAGCACGTGATGTCGAGCGGCGCCTACAAGGAGATCGCCACCAAATGGGGGGTTGAGAAAGGCATGATCGCCAAGCCGGTGATCAACGGGGCGGTCAACTGACCTACCAGTCCAGACTGGGCTTCTGGTCGGCGAGCTTCTGCACGACCCACTGATTGAACGACACGCGTTGTTCGGTGGCCTCGGTCATCAGCTTGGCGTGTAATGCACGTGATGTGCGGACCATGAATCGGCCGCTGAAGTTGTGTTCGGTCAACGCTTTTGGAGGTTCACTGGCGAAGACTTCCTCATTTTCGCGCAAATACTTGTCCACCTCTTTCTCGGCGAGTGCGAGCGCTTCCTGCGCGGTCGGTGCCGTCGCGAGAAGTCCATTGATCTCGAGGCAATGAGCCGTGTATCGATTCAGGCTTGATGACCACTGCACGCGGTAGGTGTAGTTCTCGGCCATGCGCAGAACGCTATCTGCGGGCATCGGCGCCCGCTGACGCCAATTGCGTCACTCCTGTCACAAATCAGCTGGCATGATGCTCGTCAAATTGTGGTATCGCATGTGATATCGCAACTCAGAGACGAGTGCCGCCGCCAATTTTGTGACAGGAGTGACTGTGGACCGCAGTGTCGCCAGTGCGCCGCTGAGCTTCGCGTGGCTGGCGATCCTGTTCGTCACCACCCGTATCCAGCGATCGGCTGGGAAGCGTAGGGCGAAAAAGCTGCAACGGACCCATTCGACCAACCTGCGGCGCCTCGACTCCGAGCCGACGCGGGTGCTTGCGGCCAGCCTTCTGCTGACGGACGACCGAAAGTGGTGGCCGTACGTGCCCGTCTTCGTCGCGGTCGCCGCCCCGGCGGAACGTCGATTACGTTGGTGGCGTTGGGTTCTCGTCGGTTTCGGTGCGCATGTCATCGGGACCTACGTCGGGCAGACGTATCTGCGATTGCTGATCGGCAAGCGCAAAGCCCCGAGGCGGCTGGTGAACGCGCGCGACGTCGGCGTGAGCTACTTCTTGTTCGGGGTTGGGGGCGCACTCTCGGGGTACGTGCAGCCGCCGTGGCGTACGCGAGGCCAAGTCGCGGGCGTCGCCGTGCTCACCGCGAATGTCGCGATCAGGCCGACCTTCACTGAGGTCGGGCACCTGGTGGCTTTCCTGGTCGGGCTGGCCGCCGCCCCCTTCGTCCCGGATCGCGACGAGAACCCGTACCCGGGCCGTTTGCCCTCAGGGTAGACAACTTCTCGATAGTGTCGCCTGCGTGGACTTCGAGCTCGACGATGCCCAGCGCGCGTGGATCGCCGAAGTGCGGCAGTTCCTCGCCGACAACGCCACCCCGGCGCTGCGGGCCGAGATGGCCGAGCACGGTCTGGAGTACCAGGGCGGTGAGTTGACGGCGTTCCGGCGCAAAATCGGCGAAAAGGGCTGGTTCGGGTTGAACTGGCCGACCGAGTACGGTGGCCTCGGCCTGACGGCCATGCACCAGCACCTGTTGATGACGGAGTTCGAGTACGCCGGTGTACCCGGGCCCGACCTCACGGTCACCTCGATCGCGCCGATGATCATGAGGCACGGCACCGAGCAGAACAAGAAGGACTTCCTGCCGGGCATCGCGCGCGGCGAGATCATCTTCGCGCTGGGCTACAGCGAGCCCAACGCGGGCACCGACCTCGCCAGCCTGCGTACCCGAGCGGTGCGCGACGGCGACGAGTGGGTGATCAACGGGTCGAAGATCTGGAACAGCGGCGCCCAACGCTCTACCCACGAATGGCTTTGTGTGCGTACCGATCCCGACGCGCCACGCCACCGCGGAATTTCGGTGATTGCCGTGCCGGTCGATGCTCCCGGCGTTGACATCCGGCCGTTGTACGCCTGGTCGGGCTACCGCACGAACGAGACGTTCTTCAACGACGTCCGCGTGCCGGTCACCAACCTGATCGGTGAGGTCAATGCCGGCTGGACCTACATCACCGGCGCGCTGGACCTCGAGCGCGGCGCCTTGACCAACGCAGGCGATCTCCGTCGCGCGCTCGACGACCTGATCGCTCTTGCCGGCGAGCCGGATCCGGTGTTTCGGCGTCGGCTTGCCCAGGCTGAGGCCGACGTCGAAGTTGCCCGGCTGATGGGGCTGGAGGCAGCGTCGATGTTGGACAGCGGCCGCATCCCAACCGTGGAGGTCAGCGTCGAGAAGATCTTCACCTCGGAGTTGCGTCAGCGCATCGCCGACCTCGCCATCGACGTGCTCGGGACCGAGGGACTTCGTGTCGGCAACTTCTTCGAGCGGCTGTACCGGGTGTCGCCGCTGATGCGCTTCGGCGGCGGCACCAACGAAGTCCTGCGCGACGTGATCGCCCAGCGCGGTCACAAGATGCCGTCCTACGGTCGGTGACGGCATGCGAGTAATCCCCTCTCAGGACGAGCGCGATCTGGCCGCGATGTGCCGCAGCGTGCTGGCGGCCGAACTCGAGCCGGACGCGCAGTGGAAGGCGCTGGCCTCCGCGGGCGTGCTCGGGCTGCCGGTCGACGGCAGCCTCACCGATATCGGCATCTTCTGCGTCGAGGCGGGAAGAGCATTGTGCCCCAGGGTGGTTCAGAGCACGCTGTATGCGGCGCTAGCCCTCGATTGGCTCGGTGTTGGTTCGGAGTGGCTGCCTCGATTGACGTCGGGTGAGGCGCGCGGGACGCTCGCGTTGTTCAATCCGCGCGATGCCGCCGAGGGTCGACCGGTCAGCGGGGTTGCAGAGTTCGTCATCGACGCGGATGTGGCCGACGTGATCGTCGTGTCCACCGACCGAGGCGTCGTAGCCGTCGACACCACGTCGTCCGGTGTCGGCGTCGAACCCGTACCGACGATGGGTGGTTTCCCGGCGTTCACGGTCCGCTTCGACGACGGTGTGCTCGACGAGCCTGTACCCGTCGACGCCGCACAGCTGCGCCGCGTCGCGAATGCCCTTGTGGCGCTGGACTGTCTGGACTTGGTCGGCGTGGGCGAGGCGGTGATCGACCGCACCGTCGACTACACCAAAATGCGCGAGCAGTTCGGCAGGCCGATCGCGTCGTTCCAGGCCGCCCAGCATCTCGTCGCCGACATGCACATCGCATTGGCGGCGGCTCGCCTTGCGGCATATTCCGCCGTGTTTC
>LZSH01000504.1 GCA_001665255.1 Mycobacteriaceae bacterium 1482268.1
CGGTCACCGTCGGGGTCACCTCGGCCATCCGCTGTCCGGCGAGGTAGTTGGCCAATTCCGCGGCGACGATCGTGCGCGCGGCTTCGGTGTCCGACGACGCCGCGCGGGCCGCGGGATCGCGCTGGATGCGGTCCATGTCGACGACGAAGACGCCGGGCAGGCCTGCAACGGTCGGATCGACGTTGCGCGGCATGCCGAGGTCGCAGATCACCAGCTGCTTGGGCTCTTGACCGTGCGCGAGGCCGCGGTGCACGTCGGCCAGCGAGACCACCGGGCGCACCGCACCGGTGCAGCTGACGACGACGTCGGCGTCGGTGAGCACCGGTGGCAGGTGGTCGAACGGGAACGCGTCGGCGGTCACGCCCAGGGCGCGGATCTTTTCGGCCAGCTTCTTGGCGCGGGGCAGCGACCTGTTCACGATGTGCACCCGCTCCACGCCGGCGCGGACCAGATGCTTGGCCGAAAGGGCGCCCATCGCGCCTGCGCCGATCACGACCGCGCTGCGTCCCGCCAGCCCGTCGAGCTTGCTTTCAGCCATGTCGAGCGCCACCGACACCACTGATGCGCCGGCGGCGTCGATGCCGGTCTCGGTGTGCACCCGCTTACCGACCGACAGCGCGCGCTGAGCGAGCTCATGGAGCGTGCGCCCGACGGTGTGGTTGGACTCGGCGGTGGCGTAGGCCCGGCGGACCTGCCCGAGCACCTGCTGTTCGCCGACCACGGCGGAATCCAGGCCACTGGCGACGGCGAACAGATGCTCGACGGCCGCCTCGGCGTAGCGGACATAGGCGTATTTGGTCAGGTCGCCAAGGCCCATACCGGAATGTTCGGAAAGCACCTGGCCGATCACCGAGAGGCCGCCGTGGAAGGCTTCCACGACCGCGTACACCTCGACGCGGTTGCAGGTGGACAGCACCATCGCCTCGGTCACCAGCGAGGACTGCAGCACCTGCTCGACGATCTTGGCCTGATCGGACTCGTCGGTGCTCAACTGCTCGAGGACCGACACCGGCGCGCTGCGGTGCGAAACCCCGAAAAGCAGTACGCTCACGGCCTCATCACCACGTTGACCAGGTTAATCGTTACTTGGTTAGGTCACCAAATTCGTGATGCGGCTAACCCTTGTTTCGCTCCTGGAGATCAGCTCGCAACCTGGCCTCGTCGAGCTCCCAGTAGCTGTGCTCCCGCCCGTCGAGGAGCACCACCGGCAGCCGGTCGCCGAACTCGGCGCGCAGGGCGGAATCGCCTCCTGCCGCGGCGGCGTCGACGTCGGTCACCGTGACGTCGAACTCGAGCTCACCCGACAGTTCGGCCAGCCGGGCCGCCGCCCGCTCGCACAGCGAGCACCCTGCTCTGGTCAACAACACCACCTGCGCCCGGCTCACGCCACCAGTATCCGGGCACCGGTGTCCTAGGGTTGAGGCGTGTTCGATCGCGATGCCGACGAAGCCGCCACGCAAGCGTTGGCGGGCGACGCCAGCGCCGAGAACGCGGTCGCACATCTCAGCGAGGAGGAGACGCCTCCGGCCTCGCCACCGCCGGATCTGACCGCGGCCGCGTTCTTCGACGTCGACAACACCCTCGTGCAGGGTTCGTCGCTGGTGCATTTCGCCCGTGGCCTGGCTGCCCGCAAGTACTTCACGTACGGAGATCTGGTCCGATTCGCCTACGCGCAGGCCAAGTTTCAGCTCACCGGCCGGGAAAACAGCGACGACGTCGCGGCGGGCAGACGCAAGGCGCTGGCCTTCATCGAAGGCCGGTCCACCTCAGAACTGGTGGCGGTCGGCGAGGAGATCTTCGACGAGATCATCGCCGACAAGATCTGGCCGGGCACACGCGCGCTGGCACAGATGCACCTCGATGCGGGCCAGCAGGTGTGGCTGGTCACCGCGACGCCCTACGAACTGGCCGCGACGATCGCCAGCCGGCTCGGGTTGACCGGCGCGCTGGGCACCATCGCCGAATCCGTCGACGGTGTGTTCACCGGCCGTCTGGTCGGCGACATCCTGCACGGTCCCGGTAAGGCCCATGCGGTGCGCTCGCTGGCGATTCGCGAGGGCCTGAACCTGCGCCGCTGCACGGCGTATTCCGACAGCTTCAACGACGTGCCGATGCTGTCGCTGGTCGGCACGGCGGTAGCCATCAACCCTGACGCCGATCTGCGCGACCTGGCCCGTGAACGCGGCTGGGAGATCCGCGATTTCCGCACCGCCCGCAAGGCCGCCAGGATCGGGGTGCCGTCGGCGCTTGCACTGGGCGCGGCGGGCGGAGCACTGGCCGCCATCGCCTCACGACGTCACGACAGATGAACCGGCCCACGGCGCGCTGATAGGCTCGCGCCGCCATGGCCATTGCTCAAGACATCGTCGGAACCCACTACCGGTATCCGGACTATTTCGAGGTCGACCGGGAGAAGATCCGCGAATTCGCCCACGCGGTCAAAGACGACCACCCCGCCCACTACGACGAGGCGGCCGCGAAGGAAATCGGCTACGACGCGCTGGTGGCGTCCCTGACGTTCCTGGCTGTCGCGGGCCGCAAGGTGCAGCTGGAGATCTTCGAGCAGTTCGCGATCCCGATCAACATGGAACGGGTTCTGCACCGCGACCAGAAGATCAAATTCCACCGGCCGATCGTGGCCGGCGACAAGCTGTTCTTCGACTCCTACCTCGACTCGCTGATCGAGTCACACGGCACCGTGGTCGCCGAGATCCGCGGCGAGGCCAGTGACGCCGACGGCAAGCCAGTGATCACGAGCGTGGTCACCGTCATCGGCGAGGCCGCCTACGACGAGGAGGCCGACGAAGTGAGCGCCGCGATCAAGGAACGCCGCGACGCGGCAATCGCGAAGATGATTGCCGGGCAAAGCTCTAACGGTTAACCGACTATTGCCCGGCGGGTCGGGCTATTTCAGCCGAAGAACATATTCCTGCGGTTGGCCAGCAATTGATAAAGCGTCTGCTGGATGGTTTCGCGGACCTGATCGGTCAATTCGAAAGTGACCATAGGGTCGTCGGCAGCGGCATCGTCGTAGTCGGCGGTCTCGATGGCCTCGCCGAACTGAATGTGCCACTTCGACGGCAGCGGGATCAGGCCGGCAGGCCCGGCCAACGGGAACAGCGGGGTGATCGGGAAGTACGGCAGCCCGAGCACCCGGGCGAGCAGCTTGACGTCGCGGATCATCGGATAGATCTCCTCGGACCCGACGATCGAGCACGGCACGATCGGAGCCTTGGCCCGCAGCGCCGCGGCAACGAAGCCACCGCGACCGAATCGCTGCAGCTTGTAGCGGTCCTTGAAGGGCTTGCCCAGCCCCTTGTAGCCCTCGGGGAACACGGCGGTGAGCTCGCCTGCCGCGAGCAGTCGGTGCGCGTCGGAGGTGCAGGCCATCGTATGGCCGGCCTTGCGCGCCGCCTGACCCATCACGGGCATGGTGAACACCATGTCGGCGGCCAGCAGTCGGAGGTCGCGCTTGGCGGGGTGGTTGTCGTGCACGGCCACTGACGCCATCAGCCCGTCGATTGGCAGGACGCCTGCGTGGTTGGCCACCACCAATGCCGCGCCGGTTTCGGGCAGGTTCTCGATTCCGCTCACCTCGACGCGGAACCATGAGTTGTAGAGCACTCTCAGCAAAGGCAGGAAAATCGAATCGTTGAGGTGTTGATCGAAGCCGAATTCGTCGACGGTGTAATCGCCAGACATTCGCTTGCGAACAAATTCAGCAACGGAAGCTATGCGTTTTGCAAGTTCGTTTGGCGACTCTTCGGTGGCGCCTGCACCCGACGCGCCGGCCCGTCGATCGTCGATCTCGCGGACGACGGCGGCGATCTGCTCCGCCGACGCACGCCCGCCGGGATCGCTCAGCAGCGAGGGATGTCTACGGGCGCCCTCGGCACGGGACGCGGCCCGCCGCTGCGCGGCCTGCCGACCCGAATTCGAGTGCAGCGGAATCACTTTCGCTTTTGATTCGCCCGCCACGTCGATACCTTCTCCCCACCCGCTGCCGAGCCTGTATTTAACGTCCCCAACGCTGCGCCGCCGATACGGCGCGACTCTCCACTGAGCGTACCCATCGCGGGTCGACGATCGGAGTCAATCCACGACCACGTACGTAATCGTCGAAAGCCTCCGTCGTGGTCCACTTTGGGCTATAGCCTAATTCATTACGCATCCGCGTGGTATCCATAACCCGGCCATAGCTCAAGTAGTCCAGCTGCTCGCGATCCAACTCAGTGTAGCGAGTTGCGCGCCATAGCGAATCCACAGCGGCCAGCGCGAACCGGGGTACGGGAAGCGCGACGCGCCCCGCGCGGCGGATGGCTTGAGACATCATGATGATCCCGGAGGCACCGACGTTGAAGGTGCCCGCTTTTCCGGCGACCGTCGCGCGTTCCAGCACGCCGAGTGCGTCCTGCTCGTGCAGCAGCTGCAACCGGGCGTCGTGGCCGATGACAGTAGGCACCACGGGGCCTGCCAGATACCGCGACAGCGCCGTGTCCATCGCCGGGCCGATCATGTTGGCCAGCCGCAGGATCGTCAACGTGATGTCCGGCCGCCGCCGGGCCAGCCCGCGCGCGTAGCCCTCGATGTCGATGCTGTCGCGCGCGAAGCCCTCGCCGGGCGGCCGCCTGCTGCTGGAGTCCTCGGTGAACAGCACCGGGTCGAACGCGCTCGAGCCGTACACCTCCGACGTCGACTTGACGATGACGCGGCGCACCGAGGGCGCCTTCTGGCAGGCGGCGAAGAGCTGAATCGCGCCCATCACGTTGAGTTCCTTCAACGCCGCCTTGCCGCCCGAGCGCGGCGCATACGACGCCGCCGCAGCGTGCACCACGGTGTCGACGTCGCCGTTGCGGATGACCTTCGCGATGAACGGGTTACGGATGTCGGCGCGGACGAACTCCGCGCGACCCATACGCCGCAGCAGATCCTTGCTCGGCGCTATCGCGTCGACGGCGATGACATGGTTGATCGACGGGTTCTGCGCCAGCCGGGCGGTGAGATAGCCGCCCAGAAAACGACAGGCGCCCGTGACGAGCACGACCTTGGGCCGCTGCAGGGTGTCATCGGTGTGCCGATCTTGCGAATCCATCCGGTTCAGATTATCGGCGGAGCAGGGAAACTACTTGCCGAGTTTTCTGCGCTGCACCCGGGTGCGACGAAGCAGCTTGCGGTGCTTCTTCTTCGACATGCGCTTACGCCGCTTCTTGATGACTGAACCCATAAACTCCGCTACCTAGATTGTTTCAAGACGTCTTCTCACGCCGCTTGGCGCGACCTGCACACTTTACCGGGCCGCGGGTGCGGAGAAAAAACGGCGGCCGTCTCCAACGACCCGCCGAGCCTGTTCGAGCCGGCCTCAGGCCGGCGTCACCCCGCGTCGAAGTACGACGTCTCCAGCAAGTCGTGGACCGCCTTGGCGTGTACGCGGAACGACCGGCCGACCCGCACCGCGGGCAACTCGCCGTTGTGCACCAGGCGGTAGACCGTCATCTTGCTGACCCGCATCAGGCTGGCCACTTCAGCGACCGTGAGAAATTGAGCCCGCGGTGGCTGGTCGGAAGCCGCATCGTTACGCGCATGCTTCGCGTTCGCCGAATCCCGCCCCGACGGCCCATTCATAGACGTCATCGCAACCCAATCCTTCAGGCACGGGCTGTTCCAGCGGCTTCCCCACCGCTGGGTACGACCCGCGCTTACACGAGGAGAATAGCGGGGTTATTGGGGTTATTGCGACGGGTGTGGGGTAATCGATCGAAATTCGTTGAATTACCCTGATGTGATTCCCAGCTGGGAAGATTGGCGTTTCGCGGCCTCCACGGCCTCAGCCAGCGCGGCCCGCACTCCGGCCTTCTCGAGTTCCCGCAGACCAGCCGCGGTGGTGCCGCCCGGCGACGTGACGGTGGCCCGCAGCTGCGCCGCCGTGGTGTCCATGGCGGCCGCCAGGCCGTAGTCACTGGCGGACTGCGCGGCGTCGAGCCGTTCGAGCAACATCGCCGCCGAACCGGCCATCGTCTGCGCCACCAGATCGGTGGCGACCGAACGGCTCAGGCCCGCCGCGACGCCTGCGTCGACCAAAGCCTCGACCACGTAGAAAAAGTAGGCGGGTCCCGAGCCCGATACAGCCGTCACGGCATCCATCTGCGACTCCGCGACGGTCAGCACACCCCCGACAGCGTCGAAGATGCCCGCCGTCTCCTTGAGCTGTTCGGCGGTCGCGAACCGGCCGGGTGCAAGCGCGCTCACGCCGCCCCCGACGACGACAGGCGCGTTGGGCATCACCCGGATCACGGGTGAGCCTGCGGGCAGCTTGGATTCGAAGAAGTCGGTGGTGACGCCCGCCGCCACCGTCACGAAAACCTGCTCCACGCTTTCACTTTCAGCGTGCGCGGCGGCATCGGCGATCTCCTCGACGATCGCCGGCACGTCGGCGGGCTTGACGGCGACGATGACGAACGAGGCGTTCTCCGCGGCGTCGGCCACCGACGTGACCAGTACCGAATACGTCTCCGAGAGATACTTCGCGCGCTCCGGCGCCTTCTCGGCCACCACGAGGTCCTTCGCCTGCCGGCCTGCGCGCAGCAGCCCTGCCAGCAGCGCTTCGCCGATACTGCCGCCGCCGATGATCGCGATCCTTGCCATGCGAAAAGCATTGCAGACGGCCGCGCGGCCTGATTATTCGACGCCTGCGGCGTCACGCATCGGGCGGCACCATGGCGAGTTGGCGGGTCTGCACGACGATGTGCCCCTCGCAGTCGACGACAACGTGGTCCTCGTCGAACCAGTTCTGGCCGATCTGCACCGTGGTGCACACAATGCGCAGCCAGCCGTCGGCGGGCAACGTGCGCAGAAACGCCGTCAGCTGCACGGTCGGCGCCCAGCCGAATCGGTTGACGCCGAAGGTCACCGGAGCCGACACATCGCCGCACAGCAGCGCGAACAGCGGATCCGGCGCGACGCCTTTGGGTCGGACCCAGTACTCGATCACGGGCGGGCCACCGTCGGTGCGCGGCGCCAGCGTCGTGAGCGACGGCCGGATGTCACAACCGTGGGCGAGGTGGACGACATCGGCCATCGGATGGCCGGGCCCGATCGGTTCCAGGCCCGGCGGCGGCTCCGGCGGCATCAATGGCACAACCGGGTTGACCGAAAGCAACGGCGGCACGTGATGTTCCGGCTCGCCCATCGTGACGGCTGCACGCACGGCCGTCCGGTCGCCCTGCGTGAGCTCGACGTCGATCAGGCCCACGCGACGACCACGCTTGCGCACCGTCGTCGTGACGCGCATCGGCCCGGGATCCGGCGCCCACAGGAAGTTTCCCGAGATCGCAATCGGCCACACCGCATCGTTGCCGTACTCCAGGCGGGCCGCATTCGCACAGAGCGCCAACATCGCGCCGCCGTGCACCTTCGGGCCCGATCCCCTCGGCCCGATCGTCCAGTGCTCGTTCAACTCGCCGTCGTAGGAGCCGTCCCCTGTAGGCGTGAGCGCCATCGCGTCGGTGAACAGAGTGGATGCAGACATACCGTCCTTGGAGATTCAGCGCAGAAGGTGCTTGCGGGCGAATTGAAGAGAATCGTCGAGCAGCGTTTCGCGTTCGGCGGCGGTGCGGGCGCCCGAGGTGGTCACTTCGAGGATGACGTGGCCCGAAAAGTCGCTTCCCGCAAGCATTTCGCAGACCTCCACCGTCGGCTGAGTCCCGCGGCCCGGCACCAGGTGCTCGTCGGTCGACGCTCCGCTGCCATCGCAGAGGTGCAGATGGACCAGTCCGTCAGGACCATCGATGCCCATCCGTCGGGCCATGTCGATGGCGTCGGTGCCCGCCGTCGCGGTGTGCGACAGGTCGAGCGTGTAGTGGGCGTGGTTGCCGTCCAACGGGTCATACGACGGCGCGAACGCCGAAATGCCCGGTCCCGGTCTGCCGCCGCGCTTTCGCATGCGCTCGATGGACGTCTGTCCCGCCCCGAAGAACCGGTCGGCGCGGAACGGGAACATGTTCTCCACGGCCACCATCACGTCGCTGCCCGCCTCGAGCTCGGCGACCTGATCGGAGAACCCCTCGGCGTAGCGGCGCTGCCAGCGGAACGGCGGATGCACCACGACCGTCTGCGCACCCAGCTGTTCGGCGGCCCGCACGCTGCGCTCCAGCTTCGGGATCGGGTTGGCGCCCCACACCCGCTGCGAGATCAGCAGGCACGGCGCATGCACCGACAGCACGGGCATCGAATACTTCGTCGACATCTTCTCGATCGCATCGATGTCCTGGCTGACCGTTTCGGCCCACACCATCAGCTCGACGCCGTCGTAACCGAGCCGGGCCGCGTACTCGAAAGCGGCCTCGGTCCTCAGCGGATAGACCGAGGCCGTCGACAGACCGACCTTGATGGCGGGGCGCACGATGCTGACTTAGGCGGCTATCCCGATCGCAGCAACGCCAGCGGCCCGAGCGTGACCAGAGCGCCGACCGCCACCGCGATCAGAGTGCTGCCGATGTCCTCGGTCTTACGCACGACGCGAACGCCGACGACCAGTCCGAGGATGACCAGCACGGAGAGCACCAAAGCGACGATGTTGTTCCACTTCCACAGCTGGTCGAAGGCGATGAACAGGCCCGCACCGAACAGCACCGCGACGATGCACTGGCCGACGACGAGGGCGCCGCGCGCGAACGACGACATCGGCGTCTCATGCTCGACATCGAGGTCCTCGTCGACGTCGAGGTCGTCGTCTTCGTCGTGCTCGAGGTCGACGGCACCGAACTCGAGGTCGTCCAGGGCGGGACCGCGGCGGCGGGCTGCCTCGTCGGCGACGGTGTCACCGCCGAACAGCGTGCCGCCCGACGAACGCAGGTACGACGGCAGCACGTCGTCCTCGGTGTCCGTGGTAGCGGTCGGCGCGGGTCGGCCCTGATCGGATGCGACGGCCTCGACTGCGTCGTCGTCGTCGATGTCGACGGGATCGGGGCTCATCTCCTCGGCGCCGACTCTGCCGGGATAGCGCTTGGGGCCCAGTCCCGGGTACTGGGGGCGGCGCGGCGGGGGCTCGAAGAACATCGGCTCGGCTTCGCGCTCCTCGAGATGGGCGGCGTAGTCGGCTTCCTCTTCGGTCAGCGTGCCTTGGTCTGAGACCTCGCTGACAGCGGTGTCCTCGGTGCGCTCGTCGACATGCTCGACCACGCCATTACCAGGGGCCGCACCGGTGTGGTCGTCGGGTTCCCCGGTGGCCGGTTCGGAGACCTCTTTGGGGGTGTCATCGGTGATGATGGGAATCTCACCGGTCAGCTCAGCGACCGTGACGGCGTCGGAGTTGCCGCGACGACGCCTGCGGCGCCCGCCGACCGGCGGTGCTCCGATCGTTCCGTTTTTCGCCAGCAACTCCGCGACCGATATCGGCCTGGTGTTGCTGTAGCTGTCTTCTGGTCCTGTCATCGTGTGTTGCCTCTGGGCTTGGCGGGCCGGGAGCCTGCGTCCCGTACAGACGTCTCCACCAGTGCGGTTCCGTCGGCTTCGCTATCGAGTTTCCGCAGAATCAGGCCCTCCCGCAATGCCCATGGGCAGATATCCACGGTGTCTATCGCCAGCGCCCGCATGCTCGCTTCCGCAACCAACGCTCCGGCCACGATCTGTGGCGCCCGTTCGGCACTCACCCCTTCCAACTCTGCTCGGTCAGCCGCGGTCATCCTAGAGATGAAAGCTATGAGCTGCCTAAGGCCGGTCGCGGTGAGCGTCCTCTTCACCCGCGGTCCCTCGCCGGAGGGCGCCGCGCCCGTGAGGCGGGCCAGCGAGCGGAATGTCTTGGAGGTTGCGACGGCGAGGTCGGGCGAGCCCGCTTTGAGCAGCTCGGCGGCCGGGTCGGCGAGCTCGGTGGCCAGCCAGTCCCGCAGCATGCCCACCCGTCTGCGGCCGGGCGGGTCGTCGGGCAGCCATTCCCTGGTCAACCTGCCGGCGCCCAGGGGCAGCGACAGCGCCGCCTCCGGCTCCTCGTCGACCCCGTTGGACAGCTCCAGCGACCCGCCGCCGATGTCGATGTTGATGATGCGGCCGGCGCTCCAGCCGTACCAGCGGCGCACCGCGAGGAAGGTGAGGCGGGATTCGTCGACCCCGCTGAGCACCTGGAGGGACACCCCGGTTTCGGCCAGCACACGGGCCAGCACGTCCTCGGAGTTCTTGGCGTCGCGCACCGCGGACGTCGCGAAGGCCATCAGCTCCGCACAACCCGAGCTCGCGGCGATCTTGGAGAATTCCTCGATGGTGTCGATCAGCTTGTCGGCGCCCTTGCGGGACAGCTTGCCCGACGAATCGATGGCCTCAGCCAGTCGTAGCGACGCTTTGGTCGAACTCATCGGCGTGGGATGGCCACCGCGGCGCGCGTCCACCACCAACAGGTGGACGGTGTTGCTGCCCACGTCAAGCACACCCAGTCGCACTCAATCAACCTAACCGGTCGCGGAGTGAACTTTGTGCGCGGACCGCGGTGTGGCGTGACGATGGGAGATTTCACAGGTCGCCGCGCGAATCATGATCACCGAAAACCACTTGGGTTCGGCGCCGTGGCAACTTAGCGTTCGAACGAATTCGGGGCTAGCGTTGTGACCTGTGACGGCACAGCATCCCGGCGAAGTGGAACTGGATTTCGCCCGCGAATGGGTGGAGTTCTACGACCCCGACAATCCCGAACATCTGATCGCCGCCGACATGACGTGGCTGCTGTCGCGATGGACGTGTGTCTTCGGCACACCGGCGTGCAAGGGCACGGTCGAGGGCAGGCCGGACGACGGCTGCTGCTCCCACGGCGCGTTCCTGTCCGACAAGGATGACCGCAAACGCCTCGACCGCGCAGTGAAGTTGCTGACCGACGACGACTGGCAGTTCCGCGACAAGGGCCTCGGCCGCAAGGGCTATCTCGAGATGGATGAGTACGAGGACAAGCCCAACCTGCGGACGCGCAAGTACAAGGGCGCCTGCATCTTTCTCAACCGGCCGGGGTTCAAAGCCGGCATCGGCTGTGCGCTGCACACCAAGGCGCTGCAGCTCGGCGTCGAGCCGTTGACGATGAAGCCGGACGTGTGCTGGCAGCTACCGATCCGGCGCACGCAGGAGTGGGTGACGCTGGCCGACGGCACCGAGATCCTCAAGACGTGGATCACCGAGTACGACCGTCGCGGCTGGGGCGAAGGCGGCGAGGATCTGCACTGGTACTGCACCGGCGACCCGAACGCCCACGTCGGCGCCAAGCAGGTGTATCAGTCGTACGCGCCTGAGCTCACCGAGTTGCTCGGCGAAAAGGCGTACGCCGAGCTGGCGTCAATGTGCAAGCGGCGCAGCGGTTTAGGGTTGATCGCCGTGCACCCCGCGACCCGTGCCGCCGAATAGTCCTCAGCCTATTTGATCGGACTTCTCAACGCGGCTCGTTCCTCGCCGCTTGATCGTCGTCCTCAGCCTTCGAGCTTGTAACCGAGCCCGCGCACCGTCACCAGGTGGACCGGGTTCGCGGGGTCGGCCTCGATCTTCGACCGCAGGCGCTTGACGTGCACGTCGAGGGTCTTGGTGTCGCCGACGTAGTCGGCGCCCCATACCCGGTCGATGAGCTGGCCGCGGGTGAGCACGCGTCCGCTGTTGCGCATCAGGTATTCGAGCAGGTCGAATTCCTTGAGCGGCAACGTGATCGGCTCCCCGTTGACGGCGACGACGTGGCGTTCGACGTCCATCCGGACGGGGCCCGCCTCCAGCACACCGTCGAGGATGGCGGACTCGTCGGGGTCGGCACCACGGCGCAGCACCGCACGAATCCGCGCGATCAGCTCACGCGCCGAGTACGGCTTGGTGACGTAGTCGTCGGCGCCGAGTTCCAGGCCGACCACCTTGTCGATCTCGCTGTCGCGGGCGGTCACCATGATGACCGGCACGCTGGAGCGGGACCGCAACTGCTTGCACACGTCGGTGCCACTCATCCCGGGCAACATGAGGTCGAGCAGCACGATGTCAGCACCGGCCCGCTCGAATTCGGCCAGGGCAGAAGGCCCGTCGGCCACAACGGTGGCCTCGAAGCCCTCCTTGCGCAATAGGAACGCCAGGGGATCTGCCAAGGACTCCTCGTCCTCGACGATCAACACGGTGGTCATGGACGTTCAAATTCCTCTCATTGGTCTGATCGGTCGTCCGACTCGCTGACGCGATCCGGAAAAGCGGGGATCGACAGGGTGAACGTCGATCCGGTACCCGGCTGACTCCACAGCCGAATGGATCCGTTGTGATTGGCCGCAACATGTTTGACGATCGCGAGCCCGAGGCCGGTGCCTCCGGTCGCTCTCGACCTTGCCTTGTCGACGCGGAAGAACCGCTCGAACACCCGTTCCTGATCGGCGGCGGCGATGCCGAATCCCCGATCGGTGACGGCGATCTCGATGTTATTTCCCCGGCGCCTGCGGCTGATGGACACCGGAGATCCCTTGGGTGAGTAGGCGATTGCGTTGGACACCAGGTTGGCCAGCGCAGTTACCAGGAGGGGTTGGTCGCCGAGCACTTTGTATCCGGTCGGCGCGTCGGTGGTGATCGCGATCTCGGCGTTATCGGCGACAACCTTGTAGCGCGACAGCGCTTCTGCGACAACGGTGTCGACGTCGACGGCTTCGAGGTCGGGGAGCGGCTCGGCACCCTGCAGTCGGGACAGCTCGATGAGCTCGCCGACCATGTTGGCCAACCGGTTGGATTCGACGACCATCTTTTCTGCGAACCTGCGCACGGTGTCCTGGTCCTCGGCGGAGGCCAGCACGGCCTCGGCGAGCACACCCATTGCCCCGACGGGTGTCTTGAGTTCGTGGCTGACGTTGGCGACGAAGTCGCGGCGGGTGGCCTCCATGCGCGCGTGCTCGGACTGGTCGTCGACGTAGACCACCGCGAAGCGGCGATCCTCCTCGGTCAGCAGGCGGACGTGGCCACGTACCGACAACCCGGACCGGCCGGGCAGCACGCCCCTGCGCGGGGAGAGGTCGACTTCACCGTCTTCGCCGGTGGCTAGCGTGCGCTGCGCCGCGAGCCAGGCACGGTCGTCGAGCAGGCGGTCACGTACCAAGCCCAGCTCGCGGGCCCGGTCGTTGTGATAGACGACGTCACGGTAGGTATCGACCACGACGATGCCCACCGGAGACAGCGACACGATATGGGCGAGCATCTCCGAGACCGTGATGCCAGACTGCTCGGCGGCCCGCCGCTGCCTGCGCTCGAGAAGCCTCGGCACAAGACCGGCGCCGACCACGACACCGATCACCAGCGCGAGCAGTGTCACGACCGCCGTCAGCAGCAGTGCGGAAACCACACTCACGAGCAAATCGTACGAAACTGGTGAACGTCATCCCAGCAGCGTGCGGCTAAATCGGGACAAGTCACACAGCCAAGCGCAGGTGTTCGGCTCGCGTTTACCCAGTGTTTGCCCAAAACGGCCGGTCGGTGGGCTATTTCGCGCCCTGGCTGGCCACCGCGGCGGCACCCGCCTCAGCGGCCTCGGGATCCAGGTAGGTGCCCCCGATGATCTTCGGGCGCAGATCCCCATCGAGGTCGTAGCGCAGCGGGATGCCGGTGGGGATGTTCAGCCCGACGACGTCCTCGTCGGACATCTGATCGAGGTATTTGACCAGCGCACGCAGCGAATTGCCGTGCGCGGCGATCAGTACCGTCTTGCCTGCCTGCAGATCGGGCACGATCGCCTCGGTGAAATACGGCACAAACCGAGCGACGACGTCCTTCAGGCATTCGGTCTTCGGTGGTCCGCCCGGGATGTCGGCGTAGCGGGGATCGCCGTCCTGGCTGTACTCGTTGCCCGATTCGATGGGTGGCGGCGGCGTGTCATAGCTGCGTCGCCAGGCCATGAACTGCTCTTCGCCGTAGCGCTCTTTGGTCTCGGCCTTGTTCAGGCCCTGCAGCGCCCCGTAATGACGCTCGTTGAGCCGCCAGTCACGGTGCACCGGGATCCAGTGCCGATCGGCCGTGTCCAGCGCCAGGTTCGCCGTGGTGATCGCGCGGCGCAGCAGCGACGTGTACAGCACGTCGGGTTGGCGGTCGAGCTCCTTGATCAGTTCACCGGCACGGACGGCTTCGGCCCTGCCCTTGTCGGTGAGGTCGACGTCGACCCATCCGGTGAACAGGTTCAGCGCGTTCCATTCGCTTTCGCCGTGGCGCAGCAGGATCAGCGTGGAGTCTCCCATGGCGAAAAGACTATCCCGGCCGCTGAACCTGCCGCTGACCGTGCCGAAATGGACGAAATGGCGGGATCCACTCGCAAAAGTTCGCCCAAATGTTGGTTTGGGCGAAATAGGGAGGGGATTAGTCGTCGTCGATCAGGTGCTCGAAGGCCTTCAAGTTCTTCAGCGACTCGCCCCGCTTGACCCGCCACTCCCATTCCTTCTGGATGGAGGAGCGAAAACCCAGCTCCAGCAACGTGTTGAAGTCGTTGTCGACGGCCTCGAGCACCTGACCGAGCACTCGGTCGATTTCGTCAGGGGTGACCGACGGCAGCGACATTCGGCCGACCAGATAGATGTCGCCGACGTTGTCGAGCGTGTAGGCCACGCCGTACAGCCGGCGGTTGCGCTTCAACAGGAATCGGTACACGCCCTCGTGGTTCTCGTCGGGCTTGCGGCACACGAACGCCTCGACGCGCACCGAGTGCTCTCCGATCGAGAGGATCGTGTTGGTCTTCAGCCGCCGCTCGCCCGGCAGTTCGACGATGATGCCGGGCAGCCCGCCGTGCGCCCCTTCGTGGCGCGTGCAGACCAGACCGCTCTCCTTACACGCGTCCTCGATGACCTGCGCAGCGTCGGATTGAGTCAAGCCCGCACGCCCCGTCGCATCGAGAACCGGCGTCCCGTGCGCCGCGCGGCGGCGCTGCGAGGCTGATGGCGGCCGCGGTAGTCGACGATCGCGCGCCCGTAGCTGGCGAGCAACGCGTCGACGGTGTGAGACCACGAGAAGGTGGCGGCGTGCTCGACGGCGGCGCGGCTCATCGTCTCGGGTCCGCGCTCGAACAGGGCCGCCATGGTCTGCGCCCAGTCGCCGGGATCGTGTCCGTCGACGAGCGCGCCCGTGACTCCGTCGCGGACCGCGACCGGCAGCCCGCCGACCGCGGCGGCCACCACCGGAGTGCCGCACGCCTGCGCCTCGACGGCGACA
>LZSH01000505.1 GCA_001665255.1 Mycobacteriaceae bacterium 1482268.1
CCCACTGGCAGTGTTGTGCGAGGCTGGTCCACACCTTTTGCCCGGTCACCTTCCAGCCGCCGTCGACCTTCTTGGCGACGGTTCGCACCGATCCCGACGCACCCAAGCACGCGGGTGTGACGATGATGGCGATCGACATGAAAGCCCCTGGCGTCACGGTCAATCCGCTGAAGGGCATTACCGGTGATGCGCACTTCAACGAGGTCTTCTTCGACGACGTCTTCGTCCCGGACTCCGACGTGGTCGGCGATGTGAACAAGGGGTGGCTGGTGGCGCGGGCCACGCTGGGCAATGAGCGCATCTCGATCGGCGGCGGTTCCGGCGGTTCGGTCGGCTTCGACGCCGACGACCTGGTCAAGCTGCTCGACAGCGTGCCCGCCGACATTGCGGCCCAACATGTCCGGCGGGCCGGTGAGGTGATCGCCGAGCTGCACACGCTTCGGTTGCTGAACCTCCGTCGCGCCAGCCGCGCCATCGCGGGCGCCGAACCTGGTCCTGAGGGCAACGTCAC
This sequence comes from Mycobacteriaceae bacterium 1482268.1, assembly GCA_001665255.1. Classification (GTDB taxonomy): domain Bacteria; phylum Actinomycetota; class Actinomycetes; order Mycobacteriales; family Mycobacteriaceae; genus Mycobacterium. The sequence goes on from LZSH01000505.1 coordinate 512, forward strand.
CAAGCTGCTGGTGGCCGAATCGGGCCAGCACCTCACGGAGTTGGGGCTTGCGTTGGCGGGCACGCTGTCGAGCAGCTTGACCAGGTCGTCGGCGTCGAAGCCGACCGAACCGCCGGAACCGCCGCCGATCG
>LZSH01000506.1 GCA_001665255.1 Mycobacteriaceae bacterium 1482268.1
AGCCGACGGGTCTCGACGAGGCGACGCTCGCCGATCCGCACATCACGTCGCGGGTGCGAATCCCGATGCTGGCGGGCAGGCGCTCACTGAACCTGTCCAACGCCGCGGCGGTGGCCGTGTACGAGGCGTGGCGCCAGCACGGCTTCAGCGGCGCGTGGGGGCACCTCCCGCTTGCGGGGGACTGATCACCACGAGTTCCAATGCGTGAACTCCTCGGCGGGCAGGCGCTGTGCCCGTCTGAAGTCGGTGCCCTTGGTGTAGGCGATCGGGAACAGCCCGCCTTGCCGGTACTCCTCGAACGGGATTCCGAGCACGTCGGCGGCGAGCTTCTCGCCCTTGCCGACCAAATGCAGCGTCGTCCACGCCGAACCGAGGCCGCGCGACCGCAGCGCCAGCATGAAGCTCCACACCGCGGGTAGCAGCGAGCCCCAGAACCCGGCACTGCCGGCTACCGCATCATCGGGACTGCCCGCCAGACAAGGCACCAGCATCACCGGGACTTCGTGTAAGTGATCGTTGAGGTATTTCGCCGAGTCGCCGACGCGCGGTCGTTGCTCGTCGCGTACGTCGCCGTAGGTCGGCTTGGGCGCATCGAGGTAGGGCGTCGCGTTGTGCCGGTAAATGTCGGCGAGCGCCTTCTTCTTCTCCGGGTCGTCGACGAATACCCACTGCCAGCCCTGGGCGTTGGACCCCGTCGGGGCCTGCAGCGCCAGGTCGAGACACTCCATCAGCACCTCACGGGGCACCGGCTTCTCCAGATCGAGCCGTTTGCGCACCGAACGGGTGGTAGTCAGGACGTCATCGACGGACAGGTTGAGGGTCATGCTCGCGAGACTACATTCGCTTTCATGGCAATCGAATTCACGCAAGAGGTGACCAGCAGGCTCGAAGGCGACCAGTATGGGTGGCTGACCACGGTGGCCAAGTCGGGCCAGCCCGTACCGCGGCTGGTGTGGTTCTACTTTGACGGCACCGACGTGATCGTCTATTCGATGGCCGACGCGGCCAAGGTCCGGCACATCACCAACCATCCGCGGGTGAGCCTGAATCTGGATTCCGACGGCAACGGTGGCGGCATCATCGCGATCGGCGGCGAGGCGACGGTCGACGCGACGGGCACCGATCCGCGCGAGGACGGACCGTATTGGAAGAAGTACAAGGCCGCCGCTGAGCAGTTCGGGCTCGCCGACGCGATGGCCGACTACAGCACCCGGCTGAAGATCAGCATCGACAAGGTGTGGACCACCCCGGGCGCCTGACGTGCACACCAGGTCTGACTTCGAGCGCCCAGTGCGGCGCTGGCAGGACATCCCTGGCTGGTTCCAGTGGCGCAGCGCCCAAGAAGAAGCGGTCGCCCATTTCGGTGACGGGAGCCGGTTCGCCGAGGTGGGCTGCTATCTGGGAAAGAGCTTGTGCTCGCTGGCCGAAATCGTCCGTGAGAGCGGCCGCGAGATAGCCCTCATCGGGGTCGACACCGCGCGCGGCAGCGGACCCGAAGGCCGGCGTGACACGAATGCGCACGGCCCCGCAGTCGAATACGGCGGCGGGACGTTCGCAGGCCTGCTACACCGCAACGTGATCGCTTGCGGCGCAGCCGATCTGGTTCAGCTTCTCATCAGCGACTCGGTGGCGGCCGCACAGCTGTTTCCCGATCGATCACTGGAGTGGGTGCACATCGACGCCCGGCACGACTACGACAGCGTGTCCGCCGACATCGCGGCCTGGGCTCCGAAAGTGCGTGCGGGAGGCTGGCTCTCCGGAGACGACTTCCACGCCGAGCAGTGGCCGGGTGTCGTCGGCGCTGTGCGCGATGCCCTGCCCGACGCCGCTGTGTGGTGGTCGACGCAGTGGCGGTGGATCAAGGAGCGCTAGCGGAAATCGCGAGTACGGCTATGGCTCGACCACGACGCGGAACACGCCCTTGGACTTGTCCTGCGCCAGCCGGAATGCCTCGACCGCATCCTCGATTGGAAATCGATGGGTGATCAGGGTTTCGGTGAGCTCCGGGCGGCCTGCCAACAGGTCAGCGGCCTCGGCGAAGTCTCTGCGTCGCCCATGACGGCTGCAGTAGCCGAGCGAGGGACGCAGCGCCACTTCCTTCGCGAAGGCGGCATCCATCGGCCACACCGTCCCAAGGCCGTACACGCCGAGGTGCACCACTGTTGCACCCACCGTTGCCAGTTCGACGGCACGCTGCAGTGCGGTCTCGCTGCCTCCCGTTTCGATCACCACGTCGTAGTCGCTCGTGGCTTCGACGGCTCCGATGCGCTCTCGCGCTTCATGTTGATGCGGGTGACGAGCGACGACAGCGACCTCGGCCGCACCCATCTGTTGAGCCGATGCGGCCGCGAGGATGCCGATGGCACCTGCTCCAACGATTGCCACCCTGGTTTCCGGGCCGACCTCACCCTGATGGCAGCTGTGCCACGCAACGCTTGCGGGTTCTACGAGCGAGGCGTCGGCGACGTCGAGGCCGGGCGGCAACGGCACAAGGACATGGCTGGGCGCTCGGAACCACTCGGCCATGCCCCCGGGACTGAGCATCCCGGGGGCGGTAGGAAGTCCTGCCGTGCACATGTTGTAACCACCCTGCAGGCACTGCTCACACGTGCCGCAGCCAAAGAAGCCCTCTACCGCAACGGCGGTGCCGTCTTCCATCAGCCCCGCGAACTCATGTCCCGCGATCTGAGTGCTGCCGTATTGCAGGTACTTGAAATCCGACGCGCAAATTCCCGCCCCGACCACCCGTACGAGGTTTCCTTCACCTTGTGGTTCGTCGACATCGACGACCTCAACCGAAGGCGGCGCGTTGCGAACTGCCTTCACAGAAGCATTCGTAGTCGCGACTGTGCGGTTTCGGAGCGCATTGGCCAAGATCTCATCCGAAACCGCACAGTCGGCACTTGGCTAGCGGAAATCGCGGCTGCGGGAAGCGATTCGCATATCGAGCTTGCTCAACCGGTCGGCGACGACGGTGACCGCGCCGGTGGCGTTCTGCACCTGTCCCCGGATCACCAGCGCCGTTGCCGTCTGCGCCAGCTTGCGGTGCCGGTTCCACACGCCCGGTGAGCACAGGATGTTGACCATGCCCGTCTCGTCCTCGAGGTTGAGGAACGTCACCCCCTGCGCCGTCGCGGGACGCTGCCGGTGTGTCACCGCACCCGCCACCAGCACCCGGGTGCCGTCGGGGATCGACAGCAGCCGGTCGGCCGTAACCACGCCCATCGCGTCGAGGTCCGCCCGCAGGAACTGGGTGGGATAGCTGTCCGGGGAGATCCCGGTCGCCCAGACATCGGAAGCAGCCAGTTCCAGCTCGGTCATGCCGGGCAGCATGGGAACGTGAGACGATGCCCCCACTCCTGGCAGCCGGTCGGGTCGTTGCGAGGCTGCCGCCCCCGCGGCCCACAGCCCTTCACGGCGAGTGATCCCGAAGCCGCCCAGAGCCCCCGCAGTCGCCAGCGCTTCGGTCTGCGGGATTGACAACTGAACCCGTCCGGTCAGATCCAGCAGAGAACTGAACGGCCCGCCTGCGTTTCGTTCCTCGACGATCTGCTCGGCCAGCTCTTCGCCGATGTGGCGGACGCTGCCGATTCCCAGCCGCACCTCGGTGCCGACGTTCTCCAGCGTCGCGTGCGCCAGGCTGGCATTGACATCGGGTCCGCGCACGGTGACCCCGTGGCGACGGGCATCGGCCACCAGCGTCTGCGGTGAGTAGAAGCCCATCGGCTGGGCCCGCAGCAGCGCAGCACAGAATGCGGCGGGATGGTGCAGCTTGAACCATGACGAGTAGAACACCAACGAGGCGAAGGACAGTGAATGACTCTCCGGGAAGCCGAAATTGGCGAACGCCTCCAGCTTCTCGTAGATCCGGTCGGCCACGTCGCCGGTGATGCCGTGCCGTTCGCGCATACCGTCGTAGAACCGGTCACGCAGCCGTCGCATCCGCTCGGTCGACCTCTTGGACCCCATCGCGCGGCGCAACTGGTCGGCCTCGGCGGCGGTGAAACCGGCGCAGTCGACCGCGAGCTGCATCAGCTGCTCCTGAAACAGCGGCACGCCCAACGTCTTTCGCAGGGCGGGTTCCATCGACGGATGCTCGTAGACCACGGGCTCCTGCCCGTTGCGTCTGCTGATGTAGGGATGCACGGAGTTGCCTTGGATCGGCCCCGGGCGGATCAGCGCCACCTCGACGACCAGGTCGTAGAACACCCGCGGCTTCAACCGGGGCAGCGTGGCCATCTGCGCGCGCGACTCCACCTGGAACACCCCAACGGAGTCGGCGCGCTGCAGCATCTCGTACACGGCGGCCTCGGAGAGGTCGAGCTGGGCCAGGTCGACGTGGATGCCCTTGTGTTCGGCCACCAGGTCGATGCAGTAGTGCAGAGCCGACAGCATGCCAAGACCGAGCATGTCGAACTTCACCAATCCGATTGCCGCGCAGTCGTCTTTGTCCCACTGCAGCACGCTGCGGTTCTCCATCCGCGCCCACTCCACCGGACACACGTCGGCGATCGGTCGGTCGCAGATCACCATGCCGCCGGAATGAATGCCCATATGTCGCGGCAGGTTCGAGATCTGCATGGCCAGATCGATCACCTGCTCCGGGACATCCTCGACATGAGTCGCCTCGCTGAGCTTGCCCCACTGGCCGATCTGCTTGCTCCACGCGTCCTGCTGCCCCTGCGAGAACCCCAGCGCGCGGGCCATGTCACGGACCGCGCTGCGGCCGCGGTAGGTGATGACGTTGGCGACCTGCGCGGCGTAATCGCGGCCGTAGCGGTCGTATACGTACTGGATGGCTTTCTCCCGCAGGTCCGACTCGATATCGATGTCGATGTCGGGCGGCCCGTCCCGTGCCGGGGACAGGAACCGTTCGAACAGCAGCTCGTTGGCGACCGGGTCGACGTTGGTGACCCCGAGGGCGTAGCAGACCGCCGAGTTGGCCGCCGATCCCCTGCCCTGGGCCAGGATGCCGTTCTCCTTGCAGAACCTCGTAATGTCGTGCACCACCAGGAAATAGCCCGGGAACTGGAGCTGGGCAATGATTTTCAGCTCATACTCGATCTGCTCGTACGCGCGCCGCGCCCGCTCGGGCGGGCCGTACCGGTTCAAGGCGCCCATCATGACCAGGTGCCGAAGCCAGCTGTCCTCGGTGTGCCCGTCCGGAACGTCGAACGGCGGCAACTGCGGAGCGATCAGCGCCAGCTCGAAGGCGCACTGCTCACCGAGGTCGGCCGCAGCGGTCACCACCTTCGGGCAATGCGCAAACACCTGCGCCATCTCCTCACCCGACCGAAGATGCGAACCACCCAGCGGGGCAAGGTAACCCGCGGCCTCGTCGATCGAGTTGCGCGCCCGGATCGCCCCCATGGCCATCGCCAACCGCCCGCGGGACGGCTCGGCGAAATGAGCCGCGGTGGTGGCCACGATGCCGACGCCGAACCGGGGAGCCAGCTGTGCGAGTGCGGTGTTGCGTTCATCGTCGAGCGGATGGCCGTGATGGGTGAGCTCAATGCTGACCCGGTCACGCCCGAACCGGTCCACCATGTCGGCGAGCGCCTTCTCCGCCGCCTCCGGACCGCCGTCGGTAAGCGCTTGGCGGACATGACCTTTGCGGCAGCCGGTCAGGATGTGCCAGTGCCCACCCGCCGCCTCGGTCAGCGCGTCGTAGTCGTAGCGCAGGACGCCTTTTTCGCCGCCGGCCAGATGCGCCTTGGCAAGCTCGCGGGACAGTCGCCGATACCCTTCCGGCCCGCGGGCCAGCACCAGCAGATGCGGTCCGCGCGGGTCGGGCTCCTCGGTGCGGTCGCCGCCGCCGAGGGACAACTCCGCTCCGAAGACCGTCCGCACGTCGAGTTCCTTGGCGGCTTCAGCGAAACGCACCACCCCGTAGAGCCCGTCGTGATCGGTGAGCGCGATGGCGCGCAGGCCGAGCCGCGCCG
>LZSH01000507.1 GCA_001665255.1 Mycobacteriaceae bacterium 1482268.1
AAAAATGGTACGCCTGGAAAACGGGGTCGATCAGGACTTTCGGGCCCGCTTGAACACCTTCTCGAGCTGCCTGCCGCGGATCCCGTTGCGCTGCGCCTTATGCACCTGATGCACGACTACCGGGCAATTCTTGCAGCGCGGCTTGCTGCGGCAGCATTTCTTCTTCGGTTTCAGGTCGACGAGCTTGCTTGGCTTCAAGTGACGGGAATCTCTCGTTTTCGTAATAGGCCGCTGGCACTGAGACAATCACCGGCGTGGATTCTCGCCCTGATTTTCGCAACGTCGCCATCGTGGCACACGTCGACCATGGGAAGACGACCCTGGTCGACGCGATGCTGCGGCAGTCGGGGGCGCTGACGCACCGCGGCGACGACGCGACCGAGCGGATCATGGACTCGGGTGACCTCGAGCGGGAGAAGGGCATCACGATCCTGGCGAAGAACACCGCCGTGCATCGCCACCACCCCGACGGAAGCGTGACCGTCATCAATGTGATCGATACGCCCGGCCACGCCGACTTCGGCGGCGAGGTCGAGCGCGGCCTGTCCATGGTGGACGGGGTGCTGCTGCTGGTCGATGCGTCGGAGGGCCCGCTGCCGCAGACCCGCTTTGTGCTGCGCAAGGCGCTGGCGGCGCATCTGCCGGTGATTCTGGTGGTCAACAAGACAGACCGGCCCGATGCGCGCATCGCCGAAGTCGTCTCCGACAGTCACGACCTGCTGCTCGACGTGGCCTCCGACCTCGACGAAGAGGCCCAGAAAGCCGCCGAGGACGCGCTCGGGTTACCGACGCTCTACGCATCCGGCCGCGCCGGCATTGCCAGCACGACCGAACCGGCCAACGGCGAGAACCCCGACGGCGAGAACCTCGACCCGCTGTTCGACGTGCTCTTGGAGCACATCCCACCGCCGCAGGGTGATCCCGAGGCACCGTTGCAGGCGCTGGTGACCAACCTCGACGCGTCGGCGTTCCTGGGCAGGCTGGCGCTGATCCGCATCTACAAGGGTCGAATTCGCAAGGGCCAACAGGTCGCCTGGATGCGCGAAGTGGAAGGCCACCCCGTCATCACCAACGCCAAGATCACCGAGCTTCTGGTGACCGAGGGAGTGGACCGAACCTCGACGAACGAGGCCGTCGCCGGGGACATCGTTGCCGTTGCGGGACTGCCCGAGATCATGATCGGCGACACGCTGGCCGATCCGGACCACGCGCATGCGCTGCCGCGCATCACCGTCGACGAGCCAGCCATCTCCGTCACGATCGGCACCAACTCCTCACCGTTGGCGGGCAAGGTGTCCGGACACAAGCTCACGGCGCGGATGGTGCGCGCGCGTTTGGACACCGAGTTGATCGGCAACGTGTCGATCAAGGTCGTCGACATCGGCAGGCCCGACGCGTGGGAGGTGCAGGGCCGCGGCGAGCTGGCGCTGGCCGTCCTCGTCGAGCAGATGCGTCGCGAAGGTTTCGAGCTGACGGTCGGCAAGCCGCAGGTCGTCACCCGCACGATAGACGGAAAGCTCCATGAGCCGTTTGAAGCCATGACGATTGACTGCCCCGAGGAGTACGTCGGTGCGATCACGCAGTTGATGGCGGCGCGCAAAGGCCGGATGGAAGAGATGACCAACCATGCGGCCGGTTGGGTGCGAATGGATTTCATCGTGCCCAGCCGCGGGTTGATCGGCTTCCGCACCGACTTCCTCACCGAGACGCGTGGCACCGGCATCGCCAACGCGGTGTTCGACGGTTACCGCCCATGGGCGGGGGAGATCCGGTCGCGGCACACGGGCTCGCTGGTGTCCGACCGCAGCGGCACCATCACGCCGTTTGCGCTGATTCAGCTGGCCGACCGCGGCACGTTCTTCGTCGAGCCGGGACAGGACACCTACGCGGGCCAGGTCGTGGGTATCAACCCGCGCCCGGAGGACCTCGACATCAACGTCACGCGTGAGAAGAAGCTGACCAATATGCGGTCCTCGACGGCGGATGTCATTGAGACACTTGCCAAACCGATCGAACTCGATCTCGAGCGTGCGATGGAGTTCTGCGCGACCGACGAGTGCGTCGAGGTGACGCCGGAGGCTGTGCGGGTGCGCAAGGTCGAGCTGGACGCAACCGTCCGGGCCCGCAGTCGCGCCCGGGCGAAAGCGCGCGGTTAGTTCTTTGTCGACGGAAACGGCCGGCCACGGTATCCCGCGGCCGGCCGTCCGATTGGCTGCTAGTTGGTTTCGCTCGGCGTCGAGTCGTTCTTCGTCTCGCGCTTCTTGAAGGGATTGAGGTTGCTCAGGCCCGTCGTCGGGGCGCGGTGCCTTCCGCCCGTGCCGGCGGCCTCTTTCGCAGCACCGCCCGGGGTCGCCTTGAGTGACGTGATGACCCGGCTGACGGGGCCTTGTGCCTGATCCTGCTTGGAGTCCCCGACCTTGCTCAGCGTGTTCGACGTCGACGGGAGAGGTTCGCCCTTGATCGGCTCGACACCGAGGGCACCGGCAACGACCTTGCGAACGTTATCCCGAGGCGCTAGAAGGACATTGGCGCGCAGACGCGAAATCTCGCTTCCGTTCATCCTCGCCGGGTCAGTCTCCGTGTCGCCGCCGATCGGCTGTGGCAGCACGTCGTCAGCGGCGAAGACGATCGGATCGATGACGTAGTTCGCCCCGTCGATGTAGGCCTGCAGTGCCAGGTACAGATCCTTGTTGCCGTCCCCATTGAGACTCTTCTGGAGGCCCTGCGCGACGGCCACGAGACCCAGGGGCGCGGAAACAGCGCTCGTAGCTCCGCGAACACCTGACGCGGCGAATCCAGCCCCGAGTCGCGCCGCGGCGTAGACGGCCCCTTCATCATCGACGTCGAGTGCATTGCCGACACCGAGTGCATCGGCAACCGCTTCCTTCATGTCATCGCGTGCCGCGATGAGCACAGCAGCGCGCAACTGCGAAATGGCGCTGTCCGGGTCCGCCTCGGTGGGTTCGTTCTTTGCGTCACCGCCGATCGGCTCGGGAAGCAGATCGTCCAGCGCATAGATTGCGGGGTCGGCGGCCCACAGTGGGCCGTCGATGATCTCCGACAGGGCCTCCTGAGCATCTTCGTTCTGGCCCTGCGCCAGCGCGGCTGCAGCCGCCGCGAGGCCGATGGGCGTGGTCGCCAAGCCGGCGACGCTCCGCTGTGCCGACAACGCGAAGAGCGCGGGCACGCTTTGTGTGTACGCGGCGAGTTGTACATCGGCATCGGCCGCCTTCACGACTGCCGGCGCCTGCTGCGCGACGGGCGAAGCGGCCATCACGCCGGCACCGACAAGCGCCACGCCCGCGGTGACGCAGCCTTGGACACGTTCTTTCATGGATCCCCCTGAAGAGAGTTCGTTTTGGATCTATCCCCCAACGTGGGGAGAAGGCTATGACATGAATCGATTCAGAACAAGTTTGCTGAGCAAGGTTTTCGTTTCTGCACGTCGAGCAGTGTGCCGGACGGCCGTTGGGCGGGCGAAGCGCGTCCTGTGCACGGATAGCGAGTCTAACCACAGCTCTCAGGAAATTGGATTCATTCGCGAATTTTCACTGGACAGATCGTGAATCGAACTTTAAGAAAGCGGGCGTCCGGCTGATCGCCCGACTGTGGAAGTCAATGGCTGACGGCCGACGCCCGCGAAGTTGTCCGATCAGGGCCCCAGCCGGCTACAGCCAGCAAACTATATTTGCTATGACGGTAACGTAAATTTCCTATCTGGGCTAACTTACCACCGCGAGGATCACAGCCGGCACGGGCTGTCGATACCCTGTTGGGCGTGCCGACCGCCTGCCTCCGTGATTGGATCACGCGCGGCGTAGTCGTCTCGGCATCACTGCTCCTCGTCGGCGGATGCACAGTGAGTCCGCCGCCGGCGCCGCAGAGCACCGACACCACCGAGACCACGACCCCGCCGCCGCCGAAGGCGACGCAGATCATCATGGCGATCGACACGATCGGCCCCGGCTTCAACTCGCATCTCTTGTCCGACCAGTCGCCGGTGAACGCGGCTATCAGTTCGTTGGTCCTGCCGAGCTCGTTCCGGCCCATTCCAGACCCCGCGTCACCGACGGGCTCGCGATGGGAGATCGACCCGACGCTTCTCGTCTCCGCGGCGGTGACGAACAACAATCCGTTCACCGTCACCTACAAGATCCGTCCGGAAGCACAGTGGACGGACAACGCTCCGATCGCCGCCGACGACTACTGGTACCTCTGGCGGCAGATGGTCAGCCAGCCCGGCGTGGTCGACCCTGCCGGCTATGACCTCATTACCGGGGTGCAGTCGATCGAGGGGGGCAAGACGGCGGTGGTTACGTTCTCGCAGCCGTATCCGGCTTGGCGGGAACTGTTCAATGACATCTTGCCCGCGCACATCGTCAAGGACGTGCCGGGCGGATTCGCCTCCGGATTGGCGCGGGCGCTACCGGTCACGGGCGGTCAGTTCCGCGTCGAGAACATCGACCCGCAGCGCGAGGAAATACTGCTGGCGCGCAATGATCGATACTGGGCCGAGCCCGCCAAGCCCGACCAGATTCTGTTCCGTCGTGCAGGTGCGACGGCGGCGTTGGCCGATTCGATCCGCAACGGCGACACTCAGGTCGCCCAGGTGCACGGTGGAGCCGCGGCCTTCGCGCAGCTGTCGGCCATTCCCGATGTGCGAACAGCGCGGATCGTCACGCCGCGGGTCATGCAGATGACGCTGCGCGCAGAGCAGCCCAAACTCGTGGACTCTCAAGTGCGCAAGGCGATTCTGGGCCTGCTCGACGTCGACCTTCTGGCGGCCGTCGGGGCCGGCAGCGACAACACTGTGACGTTGGCCCAGGCGCAGATCCGCTCGCCTTCGGACCCCGGCTACACCCCGACATCGCCACCGGCGCTGTCCAAGGAGGCAGCTCTGAACTTGTTGGGTAACAGCGGATATCAGTTGGTGCCGGTTGATACGCCGCCAACGCCCACGCCGGGCACACCAGTACCCGATGACAATCGCGGGCGGATCACAAAAGACGGCGTGCCGCTGTCGTTGGTGATCGGCGTGGCATCCAACGACCCGACCTCGGTGGCGGTAGCCAACACGGCCGCCGATCAGCTGCGTAATGTCGGCATCGAAGCATCCGTGCTTGCGCTGGATCCTGTTGCGCTCTATGCCGATGCCGTCGCGCAGAACCGCGTCGACGCGATCGTCGGTTGGCACCAAGCCGGCGGCGATCTCGCCACGGCGTTGTCTTCCAGGTACGGGTGCAGGGCGCTGGAGGCGACCGCCGTATCGACGACCACTGGCGTAATTCCTTCGCCCCCACCGTCATCCACTTCCTCGCCGTCGAGTCCGCCGTCTACAACGACGACCGCGGCCACACCGACGACGAGGAGTCCCGCGCCGGAGTCCGATGAGCTCATTCAGGCGCCAAGTAACCTCACTGGCATTTGCGACCGCAGCATTCAGCCGAAAATCGATGCGGCGCTGCGCGGCAGCGAGAACATCGGCGACGTGATCGAGGCGGTCGAGCCCCGGCTGTGGAATATGTCGACGGTACTGCCGATCCTTCAAGACACCACGATCGTCGCGGCGGGTCCCCGCGTCCAGAATGTCAGCCTGTCAGGCGCGGTCCCGGTAGGGATTGTCGGCGACGCCGGTATCTGGGCCAAGAAACCGCAATAGCTGCTCAAATGATGATCGGCCCCTTCCGGGCGGAAAAGGGGCCGATCGTTGAGCGGTCGATGCGGGCTGGGTGACGGTCAGCGAAGCTGCGCGGCGGCAAGCGAGCAACGGAATGTATTCAAGTCGTCGCAATCTGCCACTCGTTCGCTCAGCTAATCGTTGGTAACTTCACAGCGCGGTTCGGACGAGGCGACCCGAACCCTTTGACGACGCTCGACGAGCAGTTGCAGCGCGTGCGAGAGGACCGCGGCGGCCAAGAACGGTGCGAGCAACCACCATGGCGGCCTGGCCAACTCCCATACGAAGATCGCCGCCCATATCGGCGCGCCCTGCGTAATCGCGAGCACCCCGGCCGCGCACGTGAGCGAGACCGCAGGCACGCTGACGTGATGCGCGGTCAACCCGTTGATCGCCAGAGCGACGACGGATCCCATCGCAGCACCGGTCGCCAAGGCGGGCGTGAGCATGCCGCCAACTGCACCGGCGCGCAGGAACACCGCCGTGAGAATGGGCTTGAGGAACAGGATCACCGCGGCGGCGCTCAGAGTCAGCCCGCTGTTGAGGCTGACGGTCAGGATGCTCTTCCCGTTGCCGGGCAGTTCCGGATAGCGGATGGAACACAGCCCGACGAGCAATCCCGCGGCTGCGATCGCGGGTATGAGCAACCAGGAATTCGGTGTGGTGACACGACGAGCCCACGCCATGAGCTTGTTGAATACCAGTCCCGCGATAAGGGTGAACGGCGCCAGCGCGAGCGCGAAAGCCACTAGGAGGTAGGACAATTGAGGGTCCGGCCAATTCAGCGGTGGTGTTTCGTGCGTGATCGGTGCTGCGACGGCTACCGCGAGGCTCGACGTGATCAGTGCGGTGCCGACGGCGCGCGGGTGCCACGTCTTCAGCA
>LZSH01000508.1 GCA_001665255.1 Mycobacteriaceae bacterium 1482268.1
GGTCGGCTCATGCCAGTACACCGGCGCCTCACGACGGTGCACCTCGAACAGGTCATGCGGAAAGCCGGCGGCGAAGTTGTCCAGATCGGTGAAGTCGATCCGGGCAAGCGACGCCGCCACCGTCACAGGATCGCGCCCGAGGTGTACTTCGCCGCCTCGGGATAACGGCTGACCAGTTCATCCACCGCTGCGACGACGGCGTCGACCTGGCTGCCCGCCGCACCGGTGAACGCCTGCTTGTCGGCCAGCGCGGCATCCAAAGCGGCCCGATCCAGCGGCAACCGCCGGTCGGCGGCCAGCCGGTCCAAGAGGTCGGGCTCGGCGCCCGTCTCCCGCATTGCCAGCGCCACCGCGACCGCGTTCTCCTTGATGACCTCGTGTGCCGCCTCGCGCCCCATGCCGGCCCGCACCGCCGCGATCAGGATGCGGGTCGTCGCGAGGAAGGGCAGATAGCGATCGAGCTCACGCTGAATCACCGCGGGATATGCGCCGAACTCGTCGAGCACCGTCAGGAACGTCTCGATCTGCCCGTCGATGGCGAAGAACGCGTCGGGCAGCGCGACCCGACGCACCACCGAGCAGAACACGTCGCCCTCATTCCATTGCGCCCCAGCAAGTTCGGCGGCCATCGACGCATAGCCGCGCAATACCACCTGCAACCCGTTGACGCGTTCGCATGAGCGCGTGTTCATCTTGTGCGGCATCGCCGACGACCCGACCTGCCCCGGCGCGAATCCCTCGGTCACCAACTCATGGCCCGCCATCAGCCGGATGGTGTGTGCCAGCGACGACGGCCCTGCACCCACCTGCACCAGCGCCGAGACGACGTCGTGGTCGAGCGAGCGCGGATAGACCTGCCCGACGCTGGTGAAGATTTCGGTGAAGCCGAGGAACTCCGCGACCCGCCTTTCCAGCTCCGCCAGCCGCGCGGTGTCCCCGTCGAACAGGTCGAGCATGTCTTGCGCCGTGCCCATCGGCCCCTTGATGCCGCGCAGCGGATACCGGTCGATCAACTCGCGCAGCCGCGACAGCGCGATCAGCATCTCCTCGGCCGCCGAAGCGAAGCGCTTACCCAGCGTGGTCGCCTGCGCGGCGACATTGTGGCTGCGGCCGGCCATCACCAAGTCGCGATACACAACAGCACGCTCGGCCAGCCGCGCCACCACCGCGACACCGTGCGAGAACACCAGCTCCAGCGATCGCCGGATCTGCAGCTGCTCAACGTTTTCGGTGAGGTCCCGGCTTGTCATGCCCTTGTGCACATGCTCGTGTCCTGCGAGCGCGTTGAACTCCTCGATGCGCGCCTTGACGTCGTGGCGCAGCATCCGCTCGCGCTCGGCGATCGAGGTCAGGTCGACATCGTCGATCACCCGCTCGTAGTCGTCGATGACGCCGTCGGGGACGTCGACGCCCAACGACGCTTGCCCGCGCAGAACTGCCAGCCACAACCGACGCTCGCCGACGATCTTGGCCTCCGGCGACCAGATCGCCACCATCTCGTCGCTGGCATACCTGCTGGCCAGCACGTTGGGGATCGTCACAGTCTCACAGCTTACGGCCCGGATGGGGCAGGGTAGCGGCATGCACTTCGTTGGATTGGACCTGGCGTGGGGTGAAAACAACCAGACCGGTGTCGCGGCCATCGACGCCGACGGCCGCCTGCTGCACGTCGGTGCGGCTGGCGACGACGCCCAGATCACCGCGGCGATCGCCCCGTTCACCGGCGGCGATTGCGTCGTCGCGTTCGACGCCCCGCTGATCGTGAACAATCAAACCGGGCACCGGCCCGCCGAGACCGCGTTCAATCGCGACTTCTCTAAGTTCGATGCCGGGGCCCGGCCGGCCTTCGCCGACAAACCCGAACTCAAGAACCCTCGCGCAGCCCGGCTGGCGGCGGCCTTCGATCTCGACATGGATCCCGCCTCGGGCGCGGGCCGACGGGCTATCGAGGTCTACCCGCACCCGGCGACGGTTGTTCTGTTTGAACTCGATAAGACACTGAAGTACAAGCGGGGACCGTTCGGCGACCGCCAGCGGGAGCTGCTCAAGTTGATGACGCTGATCGAGGGGCTCGACGACGCCACACCTCGGTTACGGGCCAACCGCAGTGTCTCCTGGGTCGAACTGCGCAGGCGCGTGGAAGCCGCCACCAAACCATCACAGCTCGACCGCGACGAGGATCCCGTCGACGCCGTGCTCTGCGCCTACATCGCGCTGTACTGGAATCACCGGCCCGACGACGTCACGATCTACGGCGATGTCGAGACGGGATACATTCTCACCCCGAGCCTTCCGCCCGACCTGGCGCCCACCCCACGCAGGCGGGTGGTGCCGCCGCCGACCGACGAACTCCATCAACGTCTTTCGCGTCTGGAAGAACTTCTGGCTCAGGCCCAGTTGGAGGCGCGAACGATCCGCGAGCGGCTGTACCGCATGTAGACCTACTCAGGTGCGTCGGCCAGATGCGTGGGATCAGTGATGCCCGGACCGCGCAAACCGAGCTGACGGTTGATCACCTGGGTGAGCAAGAACAGCACGATCCCGATTCCGATGAGGATCGCCGCGAGCATGTACTGCTGAGCCGGCCGGCCCGACAGCGGCGTCACCAGATACAGCGACGCGAGGAACCCGATGACCGGTAATGCGGTCGGCGTCGTGAAGTTTCCGCCCGCCGCCTTGACATCGCGCCGCAGCACCAGCACCGCGATGTTGACGACCGCGAACACCGCGAGCAGCAGCAGCGAGGTCGTTCCCCCCAGCACCGAGATCGCCTTGCTGTTGGCGAACGCGGTCACGTACAAGATGAGACCGAACGCGATCAACGTGGTGAAGATGATCGCAATCCACGGCGTGAGCCTGCGCGGATGTACCCGGCCGAGCATCGGGGGCAGCACATGCTGGCGTGACATTCCGTAGATCAGCCGGCTCGCCATCAGCATGTTGATCAGGGCGGTGTTGGAGACCGCGAACATCGAGATGAACGGCAGGATGTCCTCGATCGGCAGCCCCGGCGCACCGGCCTTGACCACCTCGACGAGCGGTGTCTCGCTTGCCTCCAATGTCCCGATCGGCACGAGAGCGACCGCGACGATGGCGACGACGACATACACGAGGCCTGCGATCGACAGGCCGCTCAACAACACCTTCGGGAAGGTTTTCACCGGATCTTTCGTCTCTTCGGCCATGTTGACCGAGTCCTCGAAGCCGACCATCGCAAAGAACGCGAGCGACGTCGCGGTCGTGACGGCCATGAACCAGTTCTTGTCGCTGGCGGTTTCGAATGCGACGACGCGCGAGAAGTCGACGTCGCCGCCTGAAGTGAACGCGAAGAGCCCCACCACGATCACCAACATCAGACCCGTGATCTCGATGATGGTCAGCACGACGTTGAGCTTGACGCTCTCCCCCACCCCGCGCAGGTTCACCGCGGCCAGCAGAGCCATGAAAAGCAATGCGACGACCACGATTCCGGCGGTTCCCCAGCTGAAATGGAACGCCTCGAAGAAGTTGGCGGCAAAGAAGCGCGAGGCCGTCGACGCAGAGGTGATGCCCGAGCACATCACGACGAACGCGATCAGAAACGTGACGAACTGGATGCCGAACGCCTTGTGCGCGTATAACGCCGCGCCTGCAGCCTGCGGGTATTTCGTGACCAGCTCCAGATAGCTGAATGCGGTGACGGTGGCGATGAGAAACGCCACCAGAAACGGAACCCATGCTGCGCCACCGACTTCGGCTGCCACATCGCCGGTGAGCGCGTACACGCCTGTGCCGAGGATGTCGCCGACGACAAACAGCAGCAGCAGGCCGGGACCCATCACCCGCTTCAGCTCGGGCTGCCGCTCCGCAGTACTCGCCTCTGTCATACGGCCCCTGTCAGCCGGAAGCGGCGGTGAGCACGGGCGCCGAGAGCGGCGCCGTGATCGGGGCGAGCACGTCGATGACGTCGATCAGGGTGGCGCGCGCGGCACTGCGGGGCCCCTCGCCATCGTCGACGAGGGCCGCCACCACTGCGCCGTCGACGGCGCACACCAGCGCAGGGACCAGCTCGGCGCGCAGCGTGCGCCCGCACCGCTCCACGACCTTGACGACGGCGTCGGTGCGCTGCTGCAAGATCCGCCGTTGGACTTCGCGCAGGGCCGGTTGACGCGCACAGGCGATATAGCGCTCGTACCGCGAGATCAGCTCTTCGCTGACCTGTGTGTCGGGGTCGTCGCCCACGCAGGGGTCGTCACCGACGAGCAGATCGACCAGCACGTCGACGGTCGCCTCCGCGCCGCGACGCCGCCGCGATAACCCGGCCACTCGCTCGCGCAGCTGCTGCGCCTCGAGTGCGCCGATGTGTTCGATGGCCTTGACGATCAGGTCGTCGAGAGATGAAAAGTAATACGTCGTCGCCGCAAGGGGCAGCCCCGCCCGCTTCGCCACGGCGCGGTGACGCACGGCGTCGAACCCGCCTTCGCACAGCAGCTCGGCAGCCGCGCTGACCAGCGCGTATTGCCTGCGCACTCCCTTCGGAGTTGACGCTGCCGTCATGGCTAGCATGCTGCCAGTCGGCCAACACGGACAGTGCGCTTTCGACAATTGCTAAGGGTTTACACAGGAAGTGGTCGTGTCTGCGATTTGGCTGCATCGCCGTATCGCCGCCGTTCCCGTGCGGGCACCCGATGGCATGATGGCCGGATGCCAGAGGTGAGCCGACGGGCGATGCTGCGCCTCGGTGCCAGCGCGGCCGCGGGGGCCGTGGGCGCCTTCGCGCTCGGCACCGTGCGCGAGACCGGCCAACCGTCTGCGGGGCCTTCCGTCGACATGACGAGTGCCGGCACACCGCTGGCGCCAGCGGTCCCGTTGGAACCGGCACCGACCGCGGCACAGACGTACGTATCGGGATCGTTCGTGTCGGCGGCCCGCGGTGGTGTCGACACCCATTGGGCCATCGCCCGGCCGCCCGGCCAGACTGCACCGCTGCGGCCTGTCATCGCTCTGCACGGCAAGGGCGCTGACGCAGCCCAAGTGATGGCGGGCGGTGTGGAGCAGGGACTGGCGCAAGCGGTCGCCGCAGGCCTGCCGCCTTTCGCAGTGGTGGCGGTCGACGGTGGCGGTGGCTATTGGCACAAGCGCACGTCGGGCGAGGACTCCGGCGCAATGGTGCTCGACGAACTGATTCCGATGCTCGGACAGCAGGGGCTGGACACTTCACGGGTGGCGTTTCTCGGTTGGTCCATGGGCGGATACGGCGCGCTGCTGTTGGGCGCGCGACTCGGCCCGGCGCGCACCGCCGCGATCTGCGCGGTCAGCCCGGCATTGTGGACATCCTCGGGCGCCGCGGCTCCTGGAGCGTTCGACGGCGCCGACGATTACGCGGCCAACAGTGTGTGGGGGCTGCCTGCTCTCGCGTCGATACCGATCCGGATCGACTGCGGCAACAGCGATCCCTTTTACTCAGCGACGCAACAATTCATCGCCCAACTGCCCAACCGCCCGTCCGGCGGCTTCTCGCCGGGCGGACACGACGGCGGATTCTGGAGCTCGCAGCTGCCTGCGGAACTGGAGTGGATCGCACCGCTTCTGGTGGCCTAGACCGAGATCCGCCCCTCGGCGGCGGCCAGGCCGATGTCGCTGCGAAAGTGGCTGCCCGGCAACCGAATCGACTTGATCAATGTATAGGCGGCGTCGCGCGCCGCGGACAGGTCGGGGCCCGTGCCGACCACCGAGAGGACTCGGCCGCCCGACGAGACGATCGCCCCGTCATCGCGCCGCGCGGTGCCCGCGTGCAGAACCCCGTCGACCTCCGCGCCGACGATGACGTCACCGACGCGCGGCCGGCCCGGATAATTCTCGGCGGCCAGCACCACCGTCACCGCTGCGCCGTCGCGCCACCGCAGCGGCGGCTGGTCAGCCAGCCGTCCGGTGGCCGCGGCGTTCAACAGCTGGCCGAGCGGCGACTCCAGCAAGGTGAGAACCGACTGAGTCTCGGGATCGCCGAAGCGGCAGTTGAATTCGACGACGGCCGGCCCCTGCGACGTGATCGCGAGGCCGGCGTACAACAGCCCGGAGAATGAGCTGCCGCGCTTGACCAGCTCTGCGGCAACGGGTTTGACGATGTTGTTGACGATCCGGTTCATCACGTCGCCGGGCAGCCATGCAAGCGGCGCGTAGGCGCCCATCCCGCCGGTGTTGGGTCCGGTATCGCCGTCGCCGACCCTCTTGAAGTCCTGCGCGGCCAGCAGGGGTACCACGGTTTCGCCGTCGACCACACAGAACAGCGACACCTCGGGGCCGTCGAGGAACGACTCGAGAAGCACCGGGTGACCCGCGTCAAGAAGGCTTGCGGCGTGCGCCCTGGCCGCGTCGCGGTCGGTCGTCACCACCACACCCTTGCCCGCAGCAAGGCCGTCGTCCTTGACCACCCACGCCGCATCGCCTCCACCGGGACCGAACCGATCCAGCGCCGTGTCGAGGTGAGCGGGGTTGTCGACGATCTCGCTTCTGGCGGTGCGGACCCCCGCCGCCGACATCACGTCCTTGGCGAACGACTTCGACCCCTCGATGCGCGCGGCCTCCTTCGTGGGCCCGAAGCAGGCGATGCCCGCGGAGCGGACGGCGTCGGCTACGCCAACCACCAGAGGCACTTCGGGACCGATCACGACCAGGTCTGCGCCGATCTTGCGGGCCAGCGCCGTCACCGCGTCACCCGAGGTGATATCGACGTCGTACTGGTCGGCGATGGCCGCGGTGCCTGCGTTGCCCGGCGCGATGGCGAGGCTTTCGACCTGGGGATCTCTGCGCAGCGCGAGCAGCAATGCATGTTCGCGGGCACCGGATCCGATCACGAGGACGCGCACGGTTGCCCACCCTAATCGCACCACCGCACCACGGGTGTCATGGCCATTTAGTTAGGCCATACACTTGACAGACCAATGTATGGTCGTCGCATGGCAACGATGCAGACCTGTCCCTTCGGCTCGGGCTTTGACTTCACCGATCCCGATGTCCTTCAACACGGCGTCCCGGTCACCGAATTCGCCCAGCTGCGCAAGACCGCGCCGGTGTGGTGGAACGAGCAGAGTGACTCGATCTTCGACGACGGCGGCTACTGGGTGATCAGTCGTCACGAGGACATCAAGGCCATCTCCCGCGACGGCGACCTGTGGTCCACCAACCGCAAAGGTGTCGTGATGCGGTTGCCCGACGGGACCACACCCGATCAACTCGAGCTGACCAAGGCGATGCTGATCAACCATGACGCACCCGAACACACCCGGCTGCGCAAGCTGGTGTCCCGGCTGTTCACCCCGAGGGCCGTGGCGACGCTGGAGGAAAAGCTCGCTCATGCGGCGCGGGACATCGTCGCCGCGGCAAAGGACAAGGGCAGCGGCAACTTCGTCGACGACGTCGCTATGCGCCTACCGCTGCTGGCGATCGCCGACATGCTCGGCGTGCCCGAGGCGGACCGCGAGAAGCTGTTTCACTGGACCAACTCCATCATGAACACCGACGATCCCGACTTCGCGTCGGATTACGTTGCGGCCAACGCCGAGCTGATGGGCTACGCCTACAACATGGCCGAGCAGCGTCGCCGCTGTCCGGCCGACGACATCGTGACGAGGCTGGTGCAGGCTGACGTCGACGGTGAGTGGATGGAGGATGTCGAGTTCGCCTTCTTCGTGATCCTGCTCGCGGTCGCGGGCAACGAGACGACCCGCAATGCGATGACCCACGGCATGAACGCGTTCTTCGACAACCCTGCGCAGTGGGAACTGTTCAAACGCGACCGCCCCGAGACCACCGCCGACGAGATCGTGCGCTGGGCAACGCCCGTCCACTGCTTCCAACGCACCGCCCAGGCCGACACCGAGATCGGCGGGGTGACCATCCGCGAAGGACAGCGCGTCGGCCTGTTCTACAGCTCCGCCAACTACGACGAGGCGGTCTTCT
Organism: Mycobacteriaceae bacterium 1482268.1; assembly: GCA_001665255.1. Lineage (GTDB taxonomy): Bacteria > Actinomycetota > Actinomycetes > Mycobacteriales > Mycobacteriaceae > Mycobacterium. The sequence goes on from LZSH01000508.1 coordinate 7,939, forward strand.
CCGACCCGTTCCGCTTCAACATCCTGCGTGACCCCAACCCGCATCTCGGCTTCGGCGGCAATGGAGCGCACTACTGCATCGGCGCGAACCTGGCGCGTATGGAGATCAAGCTGATCTTCAACGAGATTGCCGACCAGATCCCGAACATATCGAAACTTGCTGAGCCGCAACGGCTTCGCTCGGGCTGGCTGAACGGCGTGAAGGACCTGCAGGTCTCCTACGGGGGCTAGCAGTAGTATTCACCGCGTGCGCACCCACGGTTGGTCTGGCGCCGCACCCGCCAGCGACGACGAAGCGATCACGCGGATCCTCGACGCGGCAGGAAAGGTGATTGACGCGCGAGGTGCGGATTTCTCCATCACCGATGTCGCCCGCGCGCTCGGCGTCACCAGGCAGACGGTCTACCGGTACTTCCCCAGTACCGATGCGCTCTTGGTGGCCGCCGCGGTGCACAGTGCGAGCGGCTTCTTGGACCGGCTCGCGGCGCATCTGCAGGGCATCACCGATCCCGCCGATGCGGTCGCAGAGGCGGTGGCGGCGGCGCTGGAATGGCTGCCGAAGGACAAGCACCTCGGCCTGCTGATCGAACCCGGGGGCCCGAACCCGCACACCGAAGACGTGACGTCGGACGTCGCGCTGGACTTTGCGCACTCGATGGTCCGCCGGTTCGACGTGGACTGGGCGGGGTTGGGCTTCACCGACACCGATCTCGACGAACTGGCCGAACACCTGCTGCGGATCATTCAGTCGTTCGTCATCGACCCCGGGCGTCCGCCGAGGCGGGGGGTGGAACTGCGGGCCTATCTCCGGCGATGGGTCGGCGCGGCTATACGACCGTCAGCGGAAGCGACTTCCGGGGCTCGAACACGAAGGTCGAGCCGCCGCTGACGCGGACGACCTTTACTTCAGACATTTCCTTTGCGGCCGTTTCGGTTTCGACGATCCGCGCCGTCCAGTCGGTGTCGCTGCCCTCGATCTCCACGTCGAAGTGCGCATCGATTGCCCCGACGGCTGCCTGTAACGGCCGCTTCTCGGACGGACTGACCAGCGAAACCCACGCGCCGTCTTCGTGGGCCGGTGAACGCTGTACATGCACGGTGTCCGGCCCGAATTCGGTCGCCACGTAGGCCGTCGGATTGAACATCGGGTGCAGTTCGAGCGTTCTCATCGCGCCCTCGATGCCACCGGGCAGACCCAGCGCGCGGTGAATCCGCTCGGCGGCGATACCCGCGACCCCGATGAGCTGCTTGGTGCAGATCTCCGTCGCCAGTTCGGTGTTGGTGTCCGCACGTTTACCCACCGCGACGATGAACGACAGGTTCAGCAGGTGCATTTGCAGGCAGACCTCGTCGGCAATGCGCACCAGCGCCGAATGCGAGAACGCGCCGAAATCGAAGTCGGACAACAGTTCGCCTGAATAGTCCGACTGGCCCTCGTCGCCGGTATCGATCGGATCGAGTTGCGTTGTGGCGGCACGGGTTCGGCGTACGACGTCGAGCACCGGGTGGTCCTCGACCTCGGGGTGAGAGTCGTCGATGATCACCGTCCACGCACAGTGCGGATGCCGGTCGGCCGGCGTGCGGGGCGGACGGTGGATTGGGCGGATCTGGGCTCTGCGGTTGGTGGCGACGGCCGTCGCGTCGAAGGTCGGATCCTCGATGTCGTGGCACATGCCGCGGACGTACTCCTCGCCCATCGGTTCTACATCGAGCAACGCACCGCAGTGATCCAGGTGAAACTCGCCGTGCCAGCGGTCGTGGACGTCGTAGCGGAAGTCCATGAATTGTGGAGGGGCGCCGATGTCGAGCTGTAAACCCTTGAAGATCGTGATGACGTCGACGCCCTCGTACTTGAGCGCCTTCTGCATCCGCTTTGTGTAGATGGGGCTGGCGCCCATCCACTCTTCGATCGCGATTTGCAGCATCTCGGGTCGACCGAAATTGCTTATGCACCAAGCCATTCCGGACCGGTCGATCAACTGGCCGATCAGTAGCAGCTCGGGTACAAGGACGGCGAGCTGCTCACGACTCAGGCTTGCGTACCTACTTGTCATCGAGCTTCTTCCCGGTGTGCATGCGGACCGCGTCGTTGACATTGGCCTTCTTGTCGACGCCCTCTCCGCGTTCGGCCGCCTTCTTGTGTTTGGCGACCACACGTCCGACGACACCGTTGAGACCGGAGCCCCGGGGGAAACCGACGTACTGGGTGAGGAACACGGCCATCGCCTTGAGCTCGTCCTCGGTGAGCTCACCGTTCTGCAGCGCCGCGTTCACCTGGATCTCGGCCAGGTCCTGCTCACCGAGCGCGGTGACGACCGACAGCGTCATGATTCGCTTGTCGCGCATGGAGAGTTCGGGCCGATTCCAGATGTCGCCGAAAAGGTGGTCGACAGTGAGATCGAAGTAGGGGTCGCCCTCGATGTTCGGCATCTCCCAGCCGTAGACCTCGTTCATCTTCGCGAGGCCCTTCTTACGCTGCTCGTCCATGGTGCTACTCCTTCGCAGTCGACGCGTTGTGTGGCACCCCGAGCCCGGCGGCAAGATTCTTCAGCGCTATTTCAGCCAGCGGCAAGTCGACGCCGGTCTCCTCCCCCAGTGCCAGTGCCAGGCTGAGATCCTTCTCGCCGAGCCCGCGCGCATGGACGAACGACTCGTAGAGGAAGTTGCCGGGTTCGATGGTCGACATGTCCTCGCGCACGATGATCGCTCCGGGACCGCTCGTCAGCGCGTCGGTGTGGCGGACGACGCGGCCCAATTGCTGCAGGCTGATACCGCACGCTTCAGCCAACTTCATCGCTTCGCACGCCGCCGCATATCCGATGAAGGTCAACATGTTGCGGGCCAACTTCATCCGGGTGCCTGCCCCCGGCGGTCCGGCATGGACCACCACCGAAGCGAACTGCTTGAAGGCCGGCTTGATGCGCTCATAGACATCGCGGTCGGCACCGACCATCACGGCCAGTTCACCCTTCTCGGCCCCCGCGCCGCCGCCGGACACCGGGGCGTCGACGATGTGGATGTCCTTGGGCCGCAATCGGTCGGCAAGTTCCGGCGCGGTCTCGGGGCTGATCGTGGAGTGGATGGCGATCGTCGTGCCCGGCTTGGCGTGGGCGGCCAGCTCACCGACCACATCGCGAACCTGCTCGTCGTTGAGCACGGTGACACTGATGAGGTCGGCGGCCGCGACGTCGGCGACGGTGTCGGCCAGCTTCGCGCCGGCTTCCGCCAGTGGCGTCATCGCATCGAGGCGAACGTCGAACACCGTGAGTCCGCCGGGCCATTCGACCAACCGCTTGGCCATCGGCGCACCCATGTTGCCCAGGCCGATGTAGCCGAGCTTGACGTCTTTGTCTTCCATGAGGCCTAGCCTTTCAGGACCTGATGATCTGGCCGCCGTCGACGTTGAAGATCTGCCCGGTGATCCACTTCGCCTGATCCGACAGCAGAAACAGACACATGCCGACCAGATCCTCGGGTTCGCCCATGCGCGACAGCGGAATTCGCTTCACGATGTCGTCGACCATCTCCTTGGGCGTCGTCGACCGGTTCGCCTCGGTGTCGATGGGGCCCGGCGCGATCGCGTTCACGCGGATGTTCTGCCCGCCGAGTTCGGTCGCCAGCTGCTGGGTCAGGCCATTGATCCCGACTTTGGCCAGGCCGTAATAATTCGAGTACAACCATGCCGCGGTGGACGATTGGTTGACGATCGCACCGCCGCCACGCTTGGCCATCTTGCGGTAGACCGCCCTGGTGCACACCAGCGCGCCGTCGAGGTTCACGCTCATGAACTTCTTGTAATAGTCCCAGTCGACAGTGATGAGGAAGTCGAGCTTCATCCCGCCGAAGATCGCTGCGTTGTTGACCAGGTAGTCGATCCCGCCGAACTCGGCAAGCGTCCGGGCGGCCATCTCTTTGGCCGAGTCGGGATCGGAGACGTCGACATGAACAGCGAGCGCATTTCCGCCCTCACCCAAGATGGCGTCAGCGACCTTCTGT
>LZSH01000509.1 GCA_001665255.1 Mycobacteriaceae bacterium 1482268.1
GCCCGCGAGCAGGCACGCCAGGAAGCCACCAAGAGCAGGACGAGCCAGCCGGGCACCGCGATCGCCTTGCGGGACAAGGACATTGAGCTGAAGGACTTTTATCGGGAGACGTCCCAGGCCCGCGGCACCTGGCGGGCCACCAGCGCAACGGCGGGCTATTCGTCGTCGGCTCGGCGGGCCGGTGACCGGGCGGGCCGGCGCGCACGGCTCGGCGGCAGCCAGGAGATCAACGGCGCGCGCACCGCGCTGAACCGGTGAGCGCTCGCGACATTCAACGCGCAAAGGTCTACGCCGCAGAGGAATTCGTCCGGACCCTGTTCGACCGCGCGGCCCAACATGGCAACAGATCGGTCGAGTTCTTCGGCACAAACCTGACGTTGCCGCCGGAAGCCCGGTTCGGTTCCGTCGAGAGCGTGCAGCGCTATGTCGACGACGTACTCGCCCTGTGTGCGGTGCGTACGCGCTGGCCGGACCGTGGGGGGCTGACGGTGCGTCCCCGCCGTGGTCTCACCGCCGCGCACTACGAACGTGGTGCCGACGCGGCCGTGATCGCCGTGCCCGAGCGGCAGACGACCTGGGCGCTACGGGAACTGGTCGTCCTGCACGAGATCGCCCACCACCTGAGTGACGCCGAGCCGCCGCACGGACCGGAGTTCGTGGCGACGTTCTGTGTACTCGCCGAGGCGGTGATGGGCCCGGAGGTGGCGCATGTGCTGCGGGTCGTCTACGCGAAAGAGGGAGTGCGCGAACGGTAGTGTCGGGACTATGACGGAGCCGGACCCCCAAGCGCTCGACGAGCTGTTCACCCGTGTGCTCCACACCGAGGACGAGGCATTGCGCGCCGCGCGGGAATCAGCTGCGGCAGAAGGCATGCCGGCCATCGAGGTGTCGGCGCAACACGGCAGGCTGCTGCAGCTGTTGGCGAAGATGTCGGGGGCGAAGCGGGTGCTGGAGATCGGCACGCTGGCGGGCTACAGCACGATCAACCTGGCCCGCGGCGTCGGGCCGGATGGCCGCGTCGTGACGCTCGAATTCGACGCACGGCACGCAGACGTGGCCCGTGCGAATTTCGAAAGGGCCGGCGTCGCCGAACGCGTCGAGGTGATCGTCGGTGCCGCGCTGGACACTCTGCCGACACTGGCCGACCGCGGCGAGACGTTCGACATGTTTTTCATCGACGCCGACAAGGAGAACAACGTCGCCTACGTCGAATGGGCGGTCAGGCTGGGCCACCCGGGCTCAGTCGTCGTGGTGGACAACATCGCACGTATGGGACGGGTACTGAATCCCGCCGACGATGACCACCAAGCCAAGGCCGTGCGCGCGATGTTCGACATGATCGGCGAGCACCCGCGCCTCGATGCGGCGGCGATCCAGACCGTCGGGACGAAGAACTGGGACGGCTTCGCGGTCGCGCTGGTGAAATAAGGGCCAACGCGGTGGTCCGACAACACCGTGAAGGTGGCAGCCGAAGCCCTAACTGCCCGATACAAGTGCGTCCTCGCACCACTAGAAGGAACAACCTATGGCTCCGCAGAAGCCAAGCAGCTAAATTCGCGGCTGGGTGGGATGTCCGCCAAGAGGAGTTACCGGTGAATCGAACGATTGTGATCACGGGCGCCAGCGACGGAATCGGAGCGGCGGCCGCCAAACAGTTGAGCCACGATGAGCAACGAGTTGTCGTTGTCGGGCGTTCACCCGACAAGACTGCCGCGGTGGCGGCGGAGCTTGGGGCGGATTCGTTCGTGGCGGATTTCGCTGAACTGGCCCAAGTTCGACAGTTGGCCGCAAGCCTGCTCGACAAGTACGACCGCATCGATGTGCTGGCCAACAACGCGGGCGGGATCATGGGGAGCAACGAGAAGACCGTCGATGGCTTCGAGAAGACCTTCCAAGTCAACCACCTCGCTCCCTTCCTGCTGACCAATCTGTTGCTTGACCGTCTGATCGCTTCTCGGGCGGTGGTCCTCAATACTTCGAGTGGCGCCAACCGCGGCAGTCGTGCCGACTTCGATGATCTGGATTCAGTGCAGAAGCAGCACCCTATGGTGGCTTATCCGTCAGCGAAGTTGGCGAACATCCTGTTTACCAGGGAACTGCATCGCCGCTACCACGGCGCGGGCATTTCGACCGCGGCGCTGCATCCCGGCACCGTCGCTACCAACTTCAGTGCTGAAGCCGGTAATCCGTTGTTCGGCTTGGTGTATCGGACGCCGCTTCGCCGCATTTTTCTGCGTACCCCCGAGCGGGGGGCCGACGTTCTGGTGTGGCTCGCATCGGCAACTCCGGGCGTGGACTGGATATCGGGGCAGTACTACGTGAATCGCAAAATCGGCAAGGCACACAAGCAGGCTGACGACGTTGGGCTGGCCGAAAGACTGTGGGACCGCAGTGCCGCCATGGTCGGAGTCGATCCACCCGAAGCGCGTCGCACAAAAGACTGAGCGCTGCTCGGGACGAAGAACCGGCACGTCCTCCGGTCGCGTTGGTGAAGTGGCCGAGGGCTTTTCGCGCCGCGACGTTGCGATTACTCGAGGAGATCCTCGTCCGGCGGTCGTACACCGTCGTTACTGAAGGCGGGCAGCAGTTCTGTAAAGGCCGGCACTAGGTGTGTCGGATCTCCATCCCAAGGTAGCGCCATCAGTTGCTGGATACTGCGCCGTCCGCCAAAGGTGCGTAGCGCCTCGAAATCCGAGATATCGAGGGTTACTTGGCCTTTAACAGAGTCTGGGTCGCCGAGCTGTACGGGTCCGGTTGTGGGGGTACTCAGCCGAAGCGCCGGCAGCCCTGCTTGGCGGATGAAGCGATCACCCATTGTTGTCACGAATCCCAGAGCGGCCTCCAACGCGGGATCGCCTGTGCGAGCGCCCGGTTCGCTGAGTGCGCCGCGGATGTCGTGTTCATGGGTGAGAGTGTCGAAGACGAGCTGGCATGCGGATGCTTGGGGGGCCAGACCGAGCGTCGTTGTCACCGAGTCGAGCATCTGCTTCCACAGATCGAGGAGCTCATCGATACTCTGGCCGCAGAGGCGATCGAGCTGCGCCTGGGTCCAGGAGTCGGCGGCCTTGTCCCCGAGGTTGAGCGACACGATGTCCTGTGCGACGCCGGCTAGATGGGCAACCGTCTGCCGGATAGTCCAGCCAGGACAGGCAGGCACTCTCAGGTCGGCAACGTCAGCACGGCCGCGCAGCAGTGCGTCGACACGGCCGTAGACGAGGCGGTAGGCCGCCGCTGCATCGGAGACCGGCGACAGGCGGGGCAGTCGGTCGCACCCTGTCTCAACGCTGTCCCGGGCCATCGCGTCGTCGGTGTTGTAGTCAGTCACGCCGGAACCTCATTCCATGAGCAGTCTGGGTTGAGTGGTGAAAATTATTGGAGCCTCGTTGCTGGCCTGCGACGCGGAGAATGGTCCGTGCGGCGTCGCCGAAGGTTCGCTGCGGCTACGCGCGCGTGAAACCCTGGGTTCTGCAGCCGAGTCGGCGGGTCGGTGAAATTCCGTACGCGGAACAGTATTTCGGCGACAGCGACATCGTTTTCTACAGCGGTCATGATGCGCTCCATCCACCAGGCCATCAGTCGCCGCTGCAACTGCTTCAGCGGGGAAATCGGACGGCGACTTGGGCGCTGGCGCGATGCCGCAGCGGATTCACCGGTGATGCTGTTCACCTGCCACACCATGCCGAGCGGCTGGGCGGCGGCGGTGAAGAAGCGCCGAGAGAGGTCGGCATCCCCACCGGCTAGACAGTCCCTGAGTACGAGGGCCTGCAATGCGGCCGTGGTCATGCCTTGGCCGTAGCTGGGATTGAAGCTCGCGATCGCGTCGCCGAATACCAGTAGCCCGGACGGGAATCGGTCCATCTCGTCATACCGTCGCCATGTACTGCCCGGGTAATGGTAGATAGCCACATCGCCCACAGGGGTGCCGGCGTGCAGCGCTGACAGCACAGAGGCAGGCGCGAATTGCGCAGCAGCGTCCAGCATTCCGCGCAGGTCGGTGGGCGGTTGGCTGCCGTCAACACCACTGACGGTGATGATCACGGTGTCGTTTTCGCAGACCAGGATCCCACCACCGGTCGGCTGACCCCTGCCGGGCACGGCAAGAGTCAGCTTCTCGGTGACAGCGCCAGGGGGGATGCGCATCAGCTGACTGGCATAGACCACGCGGGTATTGGACCGCCGCTCTGCGGGCCGGCCGAAGCCCAGACTGTCGAGAAACGCCGGCGTGAAGGCGCCACGGCCCATCGCATCCACCACCAGCTGAGCACTCAGCACGGTCGCATGATTCGTTTCACGGTTGACCACTCGAACGCCGGTAACGCGGTCGGGCTGATCTGCGACCGGCGCCACGGCGTCATGACCGTCGAGTATCGACACATTGCCGAGGGCCTGAACGCGCCGCCGCACATGCGTTTCGAGAAACGGGCGGCTTGCCAGATACATAGCCGACGCCGCCGGGTCGGCGAATCGGCCCGAGTTCTTGAACACATAGCCGCCGAAGTGAAAGCAGATACGGGACAAGTCGCCGTCATCCCACGCCTCGGCGCCCGCGTTGACCAATTCGTCGAGCAGCCCGGGAAACAGCCGGCCGAGAACTTGAGAACCGCCACTCGCAAACGCGTGAACATGGCGCCCTTGCGGTATTCCCTTGCGCTGCACGGGAGCCCCGGTCAACTCGTCACGCTCGACGATCGTGACCGCCTCATAGAACTCCGACAACACGCGCGCGGCCAACAGGCCTGCCATCCCGGCGCCGAGGACAACGGCGTGCTTGCGGGTGTGCGGGGGCATCATTGCCAGGCACGCTACACCAAAAATAAGAAAATTAAGTCTTAAAATAAGGTAACAATAAGAGGCGGATCGACGGTGAGGCCGCCGAGCCAGCCCGGTGTTGTGGCGGCCAGACCCGTGTCGTACCGTCAACCTAATTGATTAGGCTTCCTAGGAATTACTGGGCGTCCACGTCAGTCGCCGCTCATGAAAGGGTCACGCTTGCAGCAGGTTTCGATCACACGTCGACTGTCCCGACGCTGGATGCTGGTGGTGGCGGTCGGTGTGATCGCAGTCGCTGGTTTTGCTGTGTATCGGCTGAATGGAATCTTCGGGTCTGCTGACGTCACGTCGACGCCCAGCGGCTCTGAGAATGACATCGTTCCGTTCAATCCCAAGCATGTCGTCATGGAGGTCTTCGGTCCCCCGGGAGCGGCGGCCACCATCACCTATACCGACGTGAACGCTCAGCCGCAGCGCGCCGACGCCACGCTGCCGTGGGCCTACGACACGACGACCACTCAGCCGGCGGTGTTCGTCAACGTCGCGGCCCAGGGCGACAGCGACTCGATCGGCTGCCGCATCAAGATCGACGACGTGGTCAAGGACGAGAGATCGGTGAACACCCTGAACGCCTTCACCTACTGCCTGGACAAATCGGGATGAGCGCTGCGCGGATTCCGGACTTCATCCGGCGGTACTCGGTGCTCATCGCTGTGTTCTGGCTGGGCCTTGCTGTCGTGACGAACGTCTTTGTGCCGCAATTGGAGACCGTTGCCGAATCGCACAACGTGTCGCTGAGCCCGCAAGATTCACCAGCGTTGCAGGCCGCCAAACGAATCGGCAAGGTGTTCGACGAGTTCGATTCCGACAGCTCGGCGATGATCGTCTTGGAGGGTGATCAGCCGCTCGGGGCCGATGCCCACCACTACTACGACGGCCTTATCGACAAGCTCACGAAAGACACCAAGCACGTTCAGCACATCCAGAATTTCTGGGGTGATCCGCTGACTGCAGCCGGCTCGCAGAGCGCCGACGGCAAGGCGGCGTTGGTGCAGGTGTATCTCGCCGGTAATCAGGGCGAGTCGCTGGCCAATGAGTCCGTCGACTCGGTGCGCGAGATCGTCAACGACACTCCGCCGCCGCCGGGTATCAAGGCCTACGTCACCGGCCCCGCACCCCTGGTGACCGATCAGTTCGAGGTGGGCCGCCACGGCACGCTGAAAACCACCCTGCTCACCATCGGCGTGATCGCAGTGATGCTGTTTTGGCTCTACCGCCGGCTCACCACCGTGTTTTTCGTGATCTTCACGGTGATGATCGAATTGACCGCGTCCCGCGGAACGGTCGCCGTGCTCGCCAACGCGGGCATCATCGAGCTCTCGACGTATTCGACCAACCTGCTGACGCTGCTGGTGATCGCCGCCGGAACCGACTATGCGATCTTCCTTCTCGGCCGGTTTCACGAGGCGCGCTACGCCGGCGGAGATCGGGTCTCGGCGTACAACACGATGTACCACGGCACCGCGCACATCATCCTGGGGTCGGGCCTGACGATCGCTGGCGCGGTGTTGTGTCTGACCTTCACCCGGTTGCCGTATTTCAACAGCCTGGGCATCCCTGCCGGCATCGGCGTCATGGTCGCCGTGGTCGCAGCGCTGACGCTGGCACCGGCCCTCCTGGTCATCGGGCGGCACTTCGGTCTCTTTGAACCCGCCCGACCGATGCGCACCCGGGGGTGGCGGCGCATCGGTACCGTCATCGTCCGCTGGCCTGGACCGGTACTGGTGGCGACTGTCGCCATCGCGCTCATCGGACTGATCGCCCTGCCGAATTACAAAACCAACTACGACAACCGCCACTACATGCCGGCCGACGCGCCCGCCAACGTCGGTTACACCGCCGCCGAACGCCACTTCTCGCAGGCGCGACTGAACCCCGAACTGTTGATGGTCGAAGCCGACCATGATCTCCGCAATCCCACCGACATGATCCTGCTGGAGCGTGTTGCCAAGGCGGTCTTCCACACCGACGGCATCGCACAGGTGCAATCGATCACCCGGCCGCTTGGCACGCCCTTGGACCACACGTCGATACCGTTCCAGATCAGCGCGGGCAGCGCCTCGCAGATCAACAACCTGCCCTTCCAGCAGGCCCGCGGTAACGATCTGCTCAAACAGGTTGGCGTGATCAACAACTCCATCGACATCCTGCGCCAGCAGTACGCGCTGCAGCAAGAGTCAAGTGAGATCACTGACGAGCAGGCCAAGGCATTCCAGCAGACGGTCGCCACGGCCAACGACCTACGCGACAAAATCGCCGACTTCGACGACCAGTTCCGGCCGCTGCGCA
>LZSH01000510.1 GCA_001665255.1 Mycobacteriaceae bacterium 1482268.1
AGGCGACCAGAATGGCCCACGCCGCCTGCGTTGCCGCGGCAGACGACGCGATGCCCTCCGGTGGCAGCACCGGCCGGCCAGCCGTCGGACCCGACCGGGACAGGGCCGTCGACAGCGCATAGAACACCGGGTCGGTGGCCGACCACGACACGCGCGGACCGTCGATACCGAAATCGGTGACCGACACCGCGACCAGATGGGGATACCGGCGCCACAACTCGACACACGTCATGCCGAACGCCTCGAGGCGACCCGGCGCGCCGCTGTCCACCACGATGTCGGCGGAAGCTGCCAAGTCCTCAAAGCGAACGCGATCACGGTCGTCGACGGGGTCGAGCACGCAGCTGCGCTTGTTCGCGTTGTTCAGCGCAAACGTGACACTGGCGCCCGCGACGCGGGGCGCTCGCGACCGGCCGGCGCTGCCACCGGGTGGCTCGACCTTCAGCACGTCGGCCCCGAGGTCTGCCAACAGCCGTGTGACGGCGTCGGCGTCGCCGTCGCACAGGTCCAGCACCCGAAGTTCCGACAGCAGCACGACCGACACGTTAGTGCTTAGGTCTATGTGAGTCGGGTACCACTACCGCACTCGTTGTTCACCCGCCACGACAACCATGGTTCTGATGAGCACTGAACTTGATGCACTCACCGCCCAGACCGCGCCGCGCCTGTCCGACGATGAGCTCGCTGCAATCGACGCCTACTGGCGGGCAGCCAATTATCTCTCCGTCGGCCAGATCTACCTGCTGGACAACCCGCTTCTGCGGGAGCCGCTGGCGCCCGAGCACGTCAAACCGCGGTTGCTCGGACACTGGGGCACCACGCCGGGACTCAACCTCGTCTACGCCCACCTCAACCGCATCATCCGGCTTCGCGACGCCGACGTCATCTACATCACCGGACCCGGTCATGGCGGTCCTGGCCTCGTCGCCAACGCCTACCTCGAAGGCACCTACAGCGAGGTGTATTCCGGCATCGAAGAAGACATCGACGGGATGCGAAAACTGTTCCGCCAGTTCTCGTTTCCGGGCGGTATCCCCAGCCACGTCGCCGCCGAAACGCCAGGGTCGATCCACGAGGGCGGCGAACTGGGCTACGCGCTTGTGCATGCTTACGGCGCGGCCTTCGACAACCCCGACCTGGTGGTTGCCTGTGTGATCGGTGACGGGGAGGCCGAAACGGGGCCGTTGGCGGCCAGCTGGCACTCCAACAAATTCCTCAACCCGGCCACCGACGGGGCCGTGCTGCCGATCCTGCACCTCAACGGCTACAAGATCGCCAACCCGACCGTGCTTGCCCGGCTGCGCCACGAAGAACTCGAATCGCTGCTGATCGGCTACGGCTACCGGCCGATCACCGTGGCCGGAGACGACCCGGCCAACGTCCACCAGCAGCTCGCCGTCGCGCTCGACGAGGCCTTCGACCAGATCCAGGCGATCCAACAGGCGGCGCGCGTCGACGCTGTGACCGACCGACCGGCATGGCCGATGATCGTGCTGCGCACGCCGAAAGGCTGGACCGGGCCACGCGAGGTTGACGGCAAGCAGGTCGAGGGCACCTGGCGGTCCCACCAGGTGCCGCTGGCCGAGACCCGGACCAACAAGGAGCACCTGGCGCAGCTCGAGGAATGGCTGCGCAGCTACCGCCCCGAGGAGTTGTTCGACGACGACGGCGCGTTGCGTGCCGAGCTACGCGCCCTCGCGCCTGCGGGCACCCGTCGGATGAGCGACAACCCGCACACCAACGGCGTGCTGCTGCGCGACCTGGACCTACCCGACTTCCGCGACTATGCCGTCGCGGTCGACGAGCCGGCCAGTGAGACCGCGGAGGCCACCAAGGTCCTTGGCACCTTCCTTCGCGACGTGATCACGCGCAACCCCGACCGGTTCCGGCTGATGGGGCCCGACGAGACGGCGTCGAACCGACTCAGTCCCGTGTTCGAGGCGACCGACAAGGTGTGGCTGGCCGAGAACGAGCCGGGCGACGAGAACCTCGCCCCAGACGGCCGGGTAATGGAGGTGCTGTCGGAGCATCTGTGCCAGGGATGGCTCGAGGGCTACCTGCTCACGGGCAGGCACGGACTGTTCAACTGCTACGAGGCGTTCGTGCACATCGTCGACTCGATGCTCAACCAGCACGCCAAGTGGCTGTCCAGCAGCTCGCACCTGACGTGGCGGCGGCCGATTGCGTCGCTCAATTACCTACTGACGTCCCATGTTTGGCGCCAGGACCACAACGGGGCGTCGCATCAGGATCCCGGCTTCATCGACCACGTCGCCAACAAGCGACCGGAGGTGGTGCGGGTCTATCTTCCGCCGGACGCCAACACGCTGCTGTCGGTCGCCGACCACTGCCTGCGCAGCAGGCATTACGTCAACGTCGTCGTCGCCGGCAAGCAGCCGGCATTGACGTATCTGGACATGGACTCCGCGGTCGCGCACTGCACCCGCGGCCTCGGTATCTGGGACTGGGCGAGCAACGCTGCGGGCGACCCTGACGTGGTGCTGGCCTGCGCCGGCGACATCCCCACGCTCGAGACGCTCGCCGCGGCCGACATCCTGCGGCGCGAACTGCCCGAGATCGCCGTCCGCGTCGTCAACGTCGTCGACATCATGCGCCTGCAACCCGACTCCGAACATCCGCACGGCCTGTCCGACCTCGAGTTCAACGCCTTGTTCACCACCGACAGGCCGGTGATCTTCGCCTACCACGGCTACCCATGGCTGATCCATCGGCTCACGTACCGCCGAACCAACCACGCGCAGATGCATGTGCGGGGCTTCAAGGAGCGCGGCACCACGACCACCCCGTTCGACATGGTGATGCTCAACGACCTCGACCGGTTCCATCTCGTCACCGACGTGATTGACCGCGTGGAAGGGCTGGCGACACGGGCCGCGGGGCTGCGCCAACGGATGTTGGACGCGAGGCTGGCCGCACGCATCTACACCCGCGAGCACGGTGAGGACGATCCCGCCATCTCGGGCTGGACGTGGGACTCGGGCTTCCGGCCCTCTGGCAAACAGACGATGGCCCAGGACACCGCGGACAACGAGTGACCGCAGCAACCGTCGGTAGACTCGACGAGGTGTCCGAGCAGTCAGGAGGTCCGCATCCCGCGGTCGCTCAGCTATCGGCGCTGCACCATTTCCACACCTACGTCGACATCGGCGTGGTCGTGGTCGTGCTGATCATCACCAACCTCATCGCGCACTTCACCACGGCATGGGCCAGCGTGGCGACGGTGCCCACGGCCGCCGTCGGCTTGTTGATCCTGGTGCGCTCGCGCGGTCTGGGCTGGTCGGAACTCGGCCTGTCGCGCGAGCACTGGAAATCGGGGGCCGGCTATGCGTTGGCGGCGGTGGCGGTCGTGCTGACAATCATCGCCATCGGGTTGGCGCTGCCGTGGACCCGGCCGATGTTCATGAACAACAACTACGCGACCATGTCCGGGGCGCTGATCGCATCGATGATCATCATCCCGCTGCAGACGGTGATCCCCGAGGAGCTGGCGTTTCGTGGAGTCCTGCACGGCGCGCTGAACCGGGCGTGGGGCTTCCGGGGCGTCGCGGCGGCGGGCTCGCTGCTATTCGGCCTCTGGCACATCGCTACGTCGCTGGGCCTTACCAGCAGCAACGTCGGCTTCACCAAGATCCTCGGCGGCGGCATCCTGGCCACCGTGGCCGGCGTGGTGGGCGCCGTGGCAGCGACCGGCCTAGCCGGCTTCGTGTTCACCTGGCTGCGTCGTCGCAGCGGCAGCCTGTTGGCGCCGATCGCGCTGCACTGGTCGCTCAACGGGCTGGGCGCGCTGGCCGCCGCGCTGGTGTGGCATCTGTCGACGTGACGTCGACGGCTATACCGTCAGCACAGCGGCGCCCGAAATCCGACCCGCGCTGAGGTCGCCGAGCGCGTCGGCGGCGCGGCCCAGCGGATAGTCCGGAGTCGTGACGGTGATGCGGTGGCGGCCGGCGAAGGCAAGGAACTCGCGCGCGTCGTCGCGCGTATTGGACGTCACCGAACGCACCTGCCGCTCGTAGAACAGATGACGGTCGTAGTTCAGCATCGGGATGTCGCTGAGGTAGATACCCGCAATCGCCAGCGTGCCGCCGCGGTCGAGCGCTTCGAGGGCGGGCAGCACGAGGTTGCCCACAGGCGCGAAGAGGATCGCGGCATCCAGCTTCACCGGTGGCGGGTCGTCGGCGCCCTGAGCGGAGGCCGCGCCGAGCGCGAGCGCCAACTCGCGTGCCGCGGCGCCGCGCGTCATCACGTGCACCTCGGCGCCGCGCGCCAGCGCCACCTGGGCGGTGATGTGGGCGCTGCCACCGAAGCCGTAGATGCCCAACCGCCCGCCCTCCGGCAGGTCGGCC
>LZSH01000511.1 GCA_001665255.1 Mycobacteriaceae bacterium 1482268.1
GTCGTCAGCCCCAGCGTTGCCTTCGGGTTGGTCCGGATATAGGAGAACGCGCCGTTGAGGATGTCGGTCAGGCTGAGCGGCCGCAGCGGGATGACGCCCGGTTTGAATGCGGGCGGCGGTGCGTACCGCGCCCCGCCGAAGCCCGGCGGGGGATAGCCGGGCGGCGGATAGCTCTGGTAGCCCGGCGGGGGATAGGGCTGGTAGCCACCGGGGTAGCCGGGCGCTTGGTAGCCGGGCGGCGGGTACCCCGGGTTGCTCATGGCAACCATCCTGTCGATCACCGGGACAATTGACAACGTGACCGGGCCGCGCGACGGCGTAGCGTTTGCGTCATGGCGGAACTCAAGGACCGGCTGCGGACAGATCTGACCGCAGCGATGAAGGCGCAGGACAAGTTGCGTACGGCGACGTTGCGGATGCTGTTGTCGGCCATCCAGTCCGAAGAAGTCTCCGGTAAGCAATCGCGCGAACTGTCTGATGCCGACGTGCTCAAGGTGTTGGCCAGGGAGTCGAAGAAGCGC
Source organism: Mycobacteriaceae bacterium 1482268.1 (assembly GCA_001665255.1). Lineage (GTDB taxonomy): Bacteria > Actinomycetota > Actinomycetes > Mycobacteriales > Mycobacteriaceae > Mycobacterium. Next base: position 522 of record LZSH01000511.1, read on the forward strand.
GGTGAATCGGCGGAGATCTATACGCAGAACGGCCGCGGTGAGTTGGCCGCCAACGAACATGCCGAGGCGCGGATCATCGATGAGTATCTGCCCACGCCGCTGACCGAAGCAGAGTTGGCCGATGTGGTCGACACCGCCATCGCCCAGGTCGCCGAGGAGATCGGCGAAGCGCCCGGCATGAAACAGATGGGCCAGGTGATGAAGGCGGCCACCGCGATCGCGGCGGGCAAGGCCGACGGGTCGCGTCTCTCGGCGGCGGTCAAGACTCGGCTGTAGCCGTTTCGCCATGGGTCACCTGGGTAATTAGGTGCCATGACGCGTTTTGGCTACACCCTGATGACCGAACAGAGCGGACCCAAAGAGCTTGTCCGTTATGCCGTTTCGGCAGAGCGCGTTGGTTTCGACTTCGAGGTCTGCAGCGACCAC
>LZSH01000512.1 GCA_001665255.1 Mycobacteriaceae bacterium 1482268.1
CAGCCGCGCGCATGGCCAGGATCTCGGCATGCGCCGTCGGATCCCCAAGCCGCTCACGGGCATTGGCGGCCCGCGCCAATTCTGTGCCGTCGGCTCCGAAGACCACCGCGCCGATCGGCACGTCGCGGGGACCAGCGCTGCCCGCAGCGTCGAGTGCCGCGCGGACGAGGTCCTCGTCAGTCACCGATCGAGACGGTCGAGCACCGCTGACAGTTCCTCGGCGAAACCCATCTCGCGCGCGATGCGACCCAGCTGTTCGTCGGCGTAGAGGTCGTATTCGCCGATGATGACACCGAGGACAGCCTCAGGCAGGCCCACGTCGGCCAGCACGCCCAGGTCGCCTTCTTCGAACGGGTCAGCGTCGTCGAGGTCATCCGGCTCGATGTCGGCATCCAGCTTCTCGAGCACCTCGGCAGCGATGTCGTAATCAAGCGCCGCGGTGGCATCCGACAACAGCAGCCGGGTGCCTGCGGGCGCGGGCCGCACGATCACGAAGAACTCGTCGTCGATGTCGAGCAGCCCGAAAACGGCGCCCGAACTGCGTAGCTCGCGCAGTTCGGTCTCGGCTGCCTTCAGGCTTGTCAGCGCAGCGGCGCGCATCGGCGAGCAGCGCCACTTGCCGTCCTCACGGACGACTGCAACCCCGAAGCCGTCAGGCGCGTCGGCATCCTGCGCAGGTGCCCGCTGTGGTCCCATGGGCGCTTACGCTAGTCGCCGACCAGCGATTTTGACCAGCACTCAACGACTGGCCGCACACCAACAGACCAAGCTGATATGCCACCCTTGATGCCGTGACGAAACCGCCCATTTGCGTGCTGGGTCTTGGCTTGATCGGCGGCTCGGTGATGCGTGCGGCGAAGGAAGCGGGCCGTGAGGTGTTCGGTTACAACCGCTCGCTCGAGGGGGTACGTGCGGCCATCGCCGACGGGTTTGACGCCACAGAAAACCTCGATGCGGCGTTGAACCGCGCCGCCGACAGCAGGGCACTGATCGTGTTGGCCGTGCCCGTGCCCGCCTTGTCGATCGTGTTGAGCCACGTGCGTGATATCGCTTCGGACTGCCCCCTGACCGACGTCACAAGCGTCAAGGCCGTCGTCCGTGACGAGGTGCAGTCGCACGGCTTGTTGTCCAACTTCGTCGGCGGACATCCGATGGCCGGCACCGCGCACTCCGGTTGGGCCGCGGGCGACGGCCGGCTTTTCGTCGGCGCGCCGTGGGTCGTCAGCGTCGACGAGCACGTCGACCCGGACGTATGGGCGATGGTCATGGAGCTGGCGCTGGACTGCGGCGCGATCGTCGTGCCGGCGAAATCGGACGAGCACGACGCCGCGGCGGCGGCCATCTCACACCTTCCCCATCTGCTGGCCGAATCGCTCGCGGCCACGGCCGGTGAAGTGCCGCTGGCGTTCGCGCTGGCGGCCGGGTCGTTCCGCGACGGCACGCGGGTGGCGGCCACCGCACCGGCTCTGGTCCGCGCGATGTGTGAAGCGAATGCCGAACACCTGCTGCCCGCGCTCGACCAAGCCATCGAGCTGCTGACGAGGGCGCGCGCATCCCTAGTGCAGCAGGGGACGGTGGCCGAACTCGTCGAGGCGGGTCACTCCGCGCGGATGCGGTTCTCCGGTTTCAGACGCCCTCAGATCGTGACGATCGTCATCGGTCAGGACGGCTGGCGCGACGAATTGGCCGCCGCTGGGCGGGCCGGCGGCGTCATCAAATCCGCTCTGCCAGTCCGGGGTAGTCGAGGATGAAGCCCTCGGAGTCGACGGTCACCGTCGTCTCGGCAACCGGAGAGTGCAGCTTGATGCCGTCGGGTGCGCTGCTGTAGCTGATGACCGCGGGGTTCACCGTGAGGTCGGGCAGCGATACATAGACCACCGGCACCGACAGCGAGTCGCTGCGTTGGTACAGACCCGTGCGCCGGATCGGCAACGTGTTGAAGAACGGACTGAAGATCACGTCGACGTCGCAGGCGCCTTCGTAGGCCGCCCGGTTCGACTTGCCGGCGTGGTCCTGCACCATCCACATGCTCTCTTCGTCACGTGCGATGGACAGCTGGCGCTCGCGCTCGGCAAGCGTGACGCTCATCGACAACCTTTTAGTGCAGCCGGTCTCGTCGGTGACGAGATCGTAGGAGGCGGAGAAGGCGGGGTGGGTCTCGGTTGCCGCCGCGACGATTCGGCCGTAAGCCTTGATCCGGTTGTTGGACAACTGCACCCGCACGGATTCCATCCGCGGAACGTCATGTGCGCGCCAGGTCAGGACGGCGGGCCAGGGAGCGGGTTCTGCACTCACCCGTCTACCGTAGGCGAAGGATCGCCTCGTTCGTAGCCCGGTGAGAAACTGGTCGTCGTTCCTGCCGCTGTGGCCCTGCGTGACTCCAGGGCGACTTCGTCGGCCAGCAACGGCTGCGGCATTTTCTTCAGCCGTCCCGTGCCCGGCACCGACGCCCAGACAGCGAAAGCCAGCGCTCCGTCGAGGATCAACGCGAGCGCGGTCACCATCAATGCGCCGACCAATGCGAGGTAGAACTCCCGCACTTTGATGCCGTCGATGAGGTACCGGCCGAGGCCGCCGAGGCTGGCGTAGGCGGCCACGGTTGCGGTCGCGACGATCTGCAAGGTCGCGGTGCGCAAACCGCCGAGGATCAATGGCAGGGCGTTGGGTACCTCGACGCGGAGTAATACCCGGCGCTCGGTCATGCCCATTGATCGTGCCGCGTCGACCACCGCGGGGTCGACGTTGGCGATCCCCGCATACGTGCCCGCCAGCAGCGGCGGTATCCCGAGCAGCATCAGCGCGACCGTCGGCGGCACCAAGCCCAATCCCCACAGCAGCACGCCGAGCAGCAGCACACCGAGCGTCGGCAAGGCCCGCAGTGCGTTCACCCCTGTGACGACGAGGAACGTGCCGCGGCCGGTGTGCCCGATGATCATGCCGACGGGGATGGCAATCAACGCGGAGAAGAACACCGCGATGACGGTGTACTGCAGATGCTCGCCGATGCGGGCGGCCAGTCCCGCAGGCCCTGCCCAGTTGGCCGCGGTGAAAATGAACGACAGCGCCTCCTGCAGGAAGTTCATGCTGCCTGCCTTGCTCGGGCCCACGGAGTGATCAGCCGACCGGCGAGCATGATCACCGTGTCGATGACGATGGCGAGCACGAAGATCGCGATGATCCCGGCGACGATCTGGTCGCTCTTGTTCGACTGGTAGCCCTCCGTGAACCAGGTGCCGAGTCCGCCGATGCCGATCACCGAGCCGACGGCCACCATCGAGATGTTGGTGACGGCGACCACGCGCAGACCCGCGACGAGCACCGGGATCGACAGCGGCAGTTCGACTTTCAGCATGCGGGTCAGCGGTCGATAGCCGACTGCGGTGGCGGCGTCTCGTACCGCCTCTGGCACGGCGTCGAGCGCCTCGGGAACCGCGCGCACCAGCAACGCGGTGGTGTACAGCGTCAGCGCGACGATGACGTTGGCCTCGTCGAGGATGCGCGTCGGGATGATCAGCGGCAGCACCACGAACAGCGCCAGCGACGGAATCGTGAAGATGATGCTCGCCGTGACGGTGGTCAGCCGCCGCAGCGCCGTCGTGCGTTGCACGAACGCGCCCAACGGCACCGCGATCAGAAGTCCGATGACGATCGGGACGAGCGACAGCCGCAGATGGATGATCGTCAGCGCCCACGCGTCGTCGAGGTTGTTGAACAGGTACCGCATGCTCAGGTCCCGAGCTTCGGCAATGCTTCTCGCCGTTGCGAACTCAGCGCTTCCAGCACGTCGTCGGCTCGCACCCCGCCGACTAGCCGGCCGTCGCCGTCCACTGCCACGCCCAGGCCGGACGGTGACGACAGCGCCGCGTCGAGCGCTTGGCGCAGTGAGTGATCGGGCTTGAACAAGGAGCCGCCGCCATAGGTGCTGTCATAAAGAGGCCTGCCCTTGCGGTGGAGTTCCACACCCTCGGCGTTGATCCAGGCGTACGGGGTGCCGTCCGTCCGGTTCACCAGCACCCACTCCTGCGGGCCCAGCGACAGCCCGTCGATCTCGGACTCCGCCACCGACCGGATCTCGTGAAGCGGAAGGCCTGTCGCATGGCGGAATTGGAGGCTGCGGTAGCCGCGGTCGGCGCCGATGAAGCCGGAGACGAAGTCGTTGGCGGGGTTCGACAGCAGCCGTGCGGGTTCGTCGTACTGCTGCAATATGCCGCCCACGCCGAACACCGCGACTTTGTCCCCGATCTTGACCGCCTCGTCGATGTCGTGGGTGACGAACACGATCGTCTTGTGGAGTTCGCTTTGCAGGCGCAGGATTTCGGCCTGCAACTCTTCGCGGACAACAGGGTCGACGGCGCTGAACGGCTCGTCCATCAGCAGAATTGGCGGGTCGGCCGCCAATGCGCGCGCCACACCGACACGTTGCTGCTGGCCGCCCGACAGCTGCGCCGGGTAGCGGTTGGCCAGCCGGGGATCCAGGCCGACCCGTTCGAGCACCTTCAGTGCAGCCTTGCGGGCGCTGCGTCGCGATTCCCCTTTCAGCACGGGCACAGTCGCGACGTTGTCGACGACCCGCTGATGCGGCATCAGCCCGGCGCTTTGGATGACGTAGCCGATCCCCAGCCGTAGCTTGACCGGATCGACCTTCGTGACGTCGTCGCCGTTGACCGTCAACGTGCCCGAGGTCGGATCGATCATCCGGTTGATCATCCGCATGGAGGTCGTCTTGCCGCAGCCGGACGGCCCGACGAAAACGGTGAGTGTGCCGTCGGGTACCTCGAGCGTGAGATTGTCCACGGCGACGGTCCCGTCGGGATACTCCTTGGTGACGCTGTCAAAACTGATCATCTGCTCATCCCTGCAGAGGCTTGTCGAAGCCGTTGTCTTGCACCCATTTCCGCGCAGCGTCGTCGGGGTTTACACCGGCGTTGCCGGACGTCGCGGCGTTCAGCTCGATGAGGTCGTCGGTGGTGAGCCTGGCCGATACCGCGTCGAGAACCTTCTTGAGTTCGTCGGATTTCTTCTGCGAGCTGACAAGCGGAATCACATTGGCGGCCAGGAAGTTGTTCTTCGGATCTTCAAGGACCACAAGATTGTTCTCGCGGATGGCGGGCGATGTGCTGAAGATGTCCGCCGCGGTCACCGTGCCGTCCACTAGCGCCTTGACTGTGGCGGGGCCTCCGCCGTCGCTGATCGCGATGAAGTTGGTGGGTGCGACGTCGAGCCCGTACTTCGCCTTCAGGCCCGGCAGGCCCTCGGTTCGGTTCAAGAACTCCGACGGCGCACCGAATTTCACCTCGGGGGAATGCGCCGCGAGATCGGCGATGCTCTTGAGGTTCCACCTCGTGGCCGTCGCGCCGCTCACCGCCACGGTGTCTTTGTCCTCGGCCGGCGACGGGTTCAGAATCGACAGGTCACCCGGCAGCACCCGGAACAGGGCCAGCAGGACGTCGTTCGGCGTCGTCACCGTGGTCTTCTTGTCGAAGTACTGCAGCAGGTTGCCGGTGTACTCGGGAATCAGATCGATCGAGTGGTCACGGACCGCGGGGATGTAGGTCTCGCGGCTGCCGATGCCGAACTGCCTGCCCACCGTGAAGCTGTTGGCCTCCAACGCCTGCGCGTATATCTCGGCGATGATCTTCGACTCCGGGAAATCGGCCGATCCGACGACAAGCGATTTCAGGTCACCGGAAACCTCACCGCCACCGAGCGGGTTCGAGCTGCCGCAGGCCGCAACGAGCAGGACCATAACCGCGAGCAATCCCAGATACCAGCCGCGTGTCCTCGACATACCGTGCGACATACCAATGTCCTCTCGGCAGATGACTTCACCGGACACTATCGGCGACTTGTTTCATTCGCGACGGGAAGGGGCAAAGATGGACCCATGACCACCGAGCCTCCCTTGCCTGAAGACCAGCCGAAAGGCGAATTGGCCAAGGACACCGCGCCGGACCCAACCGCTACCGCCGGCGAATACATGGTCTCGCCGAAGTCCGCGGTCAAGTTCACCCGCGCGGCGGCGCTCTGGTCAGCCCTGATCGCCGGGTTTGTGATCCTGATACTGCTGCTGGTGTTCATCCTGCAGAACACCGACTCCGCGGCCATTCACTTCTTCGGATGGCAGTGGGATCTGCCGGTCGGCGTGGCGATACTGTTCGCCGCCGTGTGCGGCGGCCTGCTGACGGTGGCGGTCGGTACTGCCCGCATCGTGCAACTGCGCCGCGCCGCCAAGCGGAATCTTCGCGCCAGCTCTTGAGCCCCTAAGCCCGCGGCGTCAGATTCTCAGTGCCTTGAGGCCCTCGGCCATCAGCGGGCCAACTGCCTTATCCACTTCGTCGGTGTCGGCGGCCACTCCGCCGCCCATCCGCGCCCGGAAGGCGATGCCCGCGGCGATGATCGCGACCTTGAAATAGCCGAGCGCCATGTAGAAGTCCCAGTTGTCCAGCGGCTGTTCGGTGGCCACCGAATACCGCTGGGCCAGGTCGTCGGCGTCCGGCATCTGCGGCGACGCCCACGCCGAACTCGCGTGGATGACATTGAACAGCGGGTGGCGGTACACACACATCAACGCGGCATCGCTGATCGGGTCGCCCAGCGTGGACATCTCCCAGTCGAGCACCGCGAGCACCTTGGTGGCGTCGTCGACGTCGAGCATCGTGTTGTCGATCCGGTAGTCGCCGTGCACGATCGAGGATCGGCTTTGGGCCGGAATCGCTTCTGCCAGAGCAGAATGCAGCCGCCGGACGTCGGCGTCGAAGGGATCGTTCTCGCGCTTCACCAGTTCCCACTGCGAGCCCCAGCGCCGCACCTGGCGTTCGAGATAGCCGGTGGGCTTGCCGAAGTCGCCGAGGCCCACCGCCTGGGGATCGACGGCGTGCAGGTCGGCGAGCACCGTGATCAGTGCATCGACGCAGTCACTGATCGCCTGCTCGTCGCCCAGAGCCTCGAGTTCGTCGGCGTGCCGAACGACCCGGCCGGCCACGTACTCCACCATCTGGAACGGCGCGCCGCTCACCGAGTCGTCGTTGCGCATCGTGACGGCTCGTGCCACCGGGACGGGAGTGTCCTGCAACGCGGCGACGACGCGGTACTCGCGGGCCATGTCGTGCGCCGAGGGCGTCAGTCCGTGCAACGGTGGCCTGCGCAACACCCACTTCGACTCCTCATCGCTCACCAGGAACGTCAGGTTCGACCGGCCACCCGAAATGAGTTCGGCCCGCAATTCACCGCTGCGCGGAATGCCCACCTCCCTGAGATGGCGGTCCAGCGCGGCGAGGTCGAGCCCTTCCAGCGACGTTGGCGGAGTTTTCACGGAACTTGTCTACCACCGCTGATTTCTGGGCAGCAGGTCCCATACGTGTTCGGTGCTGTTGACCGATGCGACATAGAGATCGCCGCTGCGCGAGGACAGCAGCCGGGTGATACCCGCGTAGTCGACGTTGACGCAGAGAATCTTTTCGGTGCGCAGGATGCTGTGTATCAGACCGTTGATCACCCCGCCGTGGCTGAACACGGCGACGGTGTCCTCGTGGTCGGTCGACTCGGCGATGGCCCGGACGCCGTCATTGATGCGGGCCAGGAAGGCGGGTTCGTCCACCGTGCTCGGCAAGTGGCCGCTCGCGAGCCGGGCGAGTTCTTCGGGGTACTCCGCGGCGATCTGCTCGATGGGGATGTAGTGCGCGAGGTCGCGGTCGTATTCGGCGAGACGCTCGTCGATCTCGATGCGCAGGCCCAGCGCGTCGGCGACGGGTTGCGCGGTCTGCACCGAGCGCCGCTGCGGGCTGCTGACCAGTCGGGTGATCGGGAAACGCGCCAACGCGTCGGGCAACCTTTTGGCCTGCTCGATGCCTTCCTCGGACAGGTCGGGGTCGGACCCCTCTCCCGGCTCGCTGCGCAGCGGTAGCGCGTGCCGGATCAGTAGCAGTTGCACCGTGACACCATAAGCCTGTGACTCCACGGGGCTATGCCGACGAACTGTTCGACCTCACCGACCGCGTGGTGCTGGTCACCGGCGGCAGCCGGGGGCTCGGGCGGGAGATGGCGTTCGCCGCCGCCCACTGCGGCGCCGACGTCGTCATCGCCAGCCGCAAGTTGGAGTCGTGCGAGGAGACCGCCGCGGAGATCGCTTCGGCCACCGGCCGCGCCGCGATGCCCTATGCGGTGCACGTGGGGCGGTGGGACCAGCTCGACGGGTTGGTGGACGCGGTCTACGAGCGGTTCGGCAAGGTCGACGTCCTGATCAACAACGCGGGCATGTCGCCGCTGTACGAGTCGCTGGATTCGGTCAGCGAGAAGCTTTTCGACGCCGTCATCAACCTCAACCTCAAGGGCCCGTTCCGGTTGTCGACCCTGGTGGGCCAGCGCATGGTCGCCGGCGGCGGCGGGTCGATCATCAACGTCAGCTCGAGCGGGTCGCGGCGGCCGCAGCCCGCGCAGCTGCCCTACTCTGCAGCCAAGGCGGGGCTCAACGCGTTGACGGAGGGATTGGCGCTGGCCTTCGGGCCGAAGGTGCGGGTGAACACGCTGATGCCCGGCCCGTTCCTCACCGATATCAGCAAGGCATGGGACATTCCCGCGACGACGAAGGGCGCGCAGCATTTCGCGCTGAAGCGGCTGGGCAACCCGCCCGAAATCATCGGCGCCGCTCTGTATCTCGCGTCGGACGCATCGAGCTACACCACCGGGTCGATCCTCCGCGTCGACGGCGGGATTCCGTAGCCCTCACGGCTCGACGATGTTGAAGCCCGGATCGGGGCGGTCCACCGCCGCCAACATCGACGGCAACGCCTGCGCATCTCCGGTCACCTCCAGGCCGGGCGAATCGGCATCCCCCGCGGCAAAGGCCAACAGCCGCAACTTGTTCGCGAGCCTGATCGTCGCCTGCGCCGTCACCTCGTCGGCCGCCGCCTTACGGTAGACCAGCACCCCGTTGCGAACCGTCACCCGATAATTGGTCGCGCTGTCGAGGAACGTGATGTCGACGGCGACATCGAGATCCCAGGCGCGAGGCCCGTTCAGGTTGATCGCAAACGTGTCGAACATCTGCTCCGGCGTCAGCTGCGCCATCAGCGTCGGCGACGCGGTCTGCGTCGGTGTGCCGAAGTTGCCGTCGCGTAACTCCGTCGTCCCGGACAGGAAGAAGTTGCGCCACACCGCGTTCTCTGCACCGTAAGCGAGCTGTTCGAGGGTATCGGCGTAGAGTTCCCGAGCCGCCGCATGATCCTTGTTCGTGAAGATCGCATGGTCGAGCAGCGTTGCCGCCCAACGGAAATCACCCCCATCGAACGCTTTTCGAGCAATCTCGACGACCTGGTCTATGCCGCCCATCGCCTCGACGTAGCGCGGCCCGATGGCCTCCGGCGGGTGCGCCCACAGCCGGCCCGGGTTGCCGTCGAACCAGCCCATGTAGCGCTGGTAGACGGCCTTCACGTTGTGGCTCACCGAACCGTAGTAGCCGTGCGCGTGCCAGGCCTTCTCCAGCGCGGGCGGCATCTGGAAGTTCTCGGCGATCTCGATTCCGGTGAAACCCTGGTTCAGCAGCCGCAGCGTCTGGTCGTGCAGATAGGAATACAGATCCCGTTGCAGCGACAGGAATTCGACGATCTGCTCCTTGCCCCACGTCGGCCAGTGGTGAGAGGCGAAGACGACATCGGTGCGGTCGGCGAACGTATCGATGGCCTCGGTAAGATAGCCGGCCCAGCCGTGCGGATCGCGGACCAGCGCGCCGCGCAGCGTCAACAGATTGTGCAGATTGTGCGTGGCGTTCTCGGCCATGCACAGCGCCCGGAACTGCGGGAAATAGAAGTGCATCTCGGCGGGTGCCTCGGTGCCCGGCGCCATCTGGAACTCGATCTCGACGCCGTCGAACGTGTGCTTCTCACCGGTTTCGCGGATGTCGAGCGTCGGCACGATCAAGGCGACCTCGCCCAGCGACGGCGTCTGCCCCAGCCCGCAACCCACCTGCCCCTGCGGACCACGGGCCAGCACCGCGCCGTACATGTACGCCGCCCGTCGCGCCATCGCCGTACCCGCATACACGTTCTCCTGCACGGCGTGCTGGGTGAAGTGCTCGGGCGCGATGATCGCCACTTTGCCCGCATCCACGTCGGCCTGCGTCGTCACTCCCAGCACACCGCCGAAATGGTCGACATGGCTGTGGGTATAGATAACAGCGACGACGGGCCGGTCTCCGCGATGCTCCCGGTACAGCGCCAGTGCGGCCGCCGCCGTCTCGGTGCAGACCAGCGGGTCGATGACGATGACGCCGGTGTCGCCCTCGATGAAGCTGATATTGGACAGGTCGAGTCCGCGCACCTGGTAGATGCCGTCCACCACCTCGTAGAGGCCCTGTTTGGCGCACAGCTTGCTCTGCCGCCAGAGACTCGGGTGCACCGTTGCGGGTGCGTCGCCGTCGAGGAACGAGTAGACGTCGTTGTCCCACACCACCCGGCCGTCGGCCGCCTTCACCACACACGGCTGCAGCGCGGTGATGAAGCCGCGGTCGGCGGCCTCGAAATCGCCTGCGTCGGCGAACGGCAGAGTGTTGACGTGCTCCCCGTTGGCGGCTTCGATGACGGCGGTCGGCGGCTTCTGCTCCATGCCCCTGACACTGCCATCAATCCTCGTCATGCGGGCTTGGTTGGTGCGAAAACCTCGATCGTGCCGTTGATTTCGCGTACCTCGTACTTCGGTAGCGGCGGCGGGGCGGTCGGCAGTTGGTGGGTGACCGTCTCCCCCGTCAAGGAGAACGACGTCGAATGACATGGGCATCGCAGCCTGCTCTCGGGTGCGTCCAGCCAAAGCTTGCACCCTTGGTGGGTGCACACGCCGGAGACGGCCTCCAGTCGCCCGTCGTTGCGATGCACGAATCCGTTGACCGACCCGAGATCAAAGGCGAGCGCGCCGCCCCTGGCCAGATCGACGGTGGCCCCGACAATGCGCCAGGTGCCCGCATTCGGTTCCAGCACGCCTTGGGTCGGCGGCACGGCCTGAGCCGGACCGCGCGACGGAGCCAGCAGATTGCGCCCGACGACGATTCCGGTGGCCGCCGACGCCGCGGCGAGTCCCGTGCCGATAACCACTTGTCTGCGGGTGCCTGATGGACCGTCGCCCATATGGTCGGCCAACCTGCGATGTAGATCGGTGACGAATTCCTCGCGCGGCGAGTCGCTGCCCGTGCGGGCGGCCCGCAGCTCGATCGCCGTCCGCATCTCCTGCACGTCGACGTCATCAGGGTGCGCCTTCTCGGTGCGCCTGCCCCGCAGCAGGCCGCCCACGAAGCGGCGCACTGTACGTCCGCTCACATCGCCTCCTGGTTCATCCGCGCAGCCGTCTGCAGTGCCCGATGCTGCAACACCTTGGCGTTGGCGACGCTAACACCCATCTGTGTGGCGGCTTCGCGAACCGAGAAGGCCTGCAGGAAACGGAGTTCCAAGATGCGCCGGTAGTTGTCGGGCAGCTTCGCCAGGAGTCGTCGCACCCGATCGGGCGCATCCGAGACGAAGACCTCCTCGCCGGATTCGTCGGCCGGGTCCTCTTCGATCGCCGTTATCTCCCGGCCCATTCGGTCCCGCCAATACGATGCGAGCACCGTGCGCGCCGTCATCTTCAGATACTTGCGCACCTCAGGCACAGTCGCCGAGACCCGCAGTGGTTTCAACGCCGTCATGAACACGTCTGCGGTGAGGTCCTCGGCGTCGGGCTGGTTACCCACCTTGCCGTACATCAGCCGGTACACCCAGGTGACGTTGTCGCGGTAGACCGCATCCCAGTCCGGATACGCCGCATCCGTCACTGATCGCAGTCCTCCCTCGCGGCGGGAGCCACGCGCCTCATTGTGGCTCACGATCACGTGCACTAGGCCCGCATCACACCCAAGACACGTCCTGACGTGCCCGAGCGGTTCACCCTGCTGTCCAGCGAGTAGGCGCCTGCGCCGACGACGAGCAGGAAGACACTGCCGCACAGCATCGCCATCTCGAGCCGGCCCTCGTGGAAGAAATCCCAAAAGCCGCCCTCTTTGGGATACAGCGGCGCATCACCCCACAGCAGCGGAAATTTGGTGATCGTCAGTGCACCGATCATGTCGACGATCATCGGCACGGTCGCCAATCGGGTCATCAGTCCCACGAGAATCAGGACGCCGCAGAGGATTTCGACGGTACCGTCCAGGTTGGCCAGGATTGCACCTGCCGGAATGCCCGCCTTCTCGAACCGGCCAGGGCCGAGCGCATCCGGCCGGAGAAATTTCAGCACTCCTTCGCCAGCGAAGATCAGCCCCACATAGAGACGGATCAGGACGACTGCGCCCGAGATCTCGCGTTGTGACATGCCTACTGCCTTTCGGTGATGTGGCCCCTAATCCAGATAGGCAGCGGGGTTACGCGATCATGATTGACTGACGGCATGAGTGTGCGCGAGTGGTGACCGAACTCGACGACGGCGCCGAGGTCACCTCCGGCAGACTAGATCTCGCGTTCGGCGAGCCACCGCTCGGCACGCCGAGCCGAAGCCCGCGACAGCCAGGCGTCCTGGATGAGCTCAGTCAATTCCTGCTTGCCGATGCGCTTCAACTCGCTGGCGCGCACCAACACCGACGGGTGACCGTCGAACCGGTCGGTGGTGAAAAAGGGGGACTTCGGGTCCTGCAGCAGTGCCAGCTTGTCGCTCTCGGACTCCACCCAGATCATGATGACGTCGGCATAGCGCTCACCCGTCTCGGGATCCTCGGCGTCGGGTTGCGGCGTGCGGAAGAACACGAACGACTTTCCGCCAACCTGATAGATGGGATTGCCCTTCGGGCCCTCGATCCGCTTGACGTGCGGCATCCCTGAGGCGACCGCATGCACGTCGGCGACTTTGGCCGGCCGGTCACGCGCCACGGGACTCCAACCGGTGCAGGGTGACATCGGACAGGACGCCGCCGTCGACGTCGGCGGTCATGTAGGTGCAGAACGGCTGGCGTCTGCGATCGGTCGGCGACCCCGGATTGAGCAGGCGCAGGCCCGTCGTCGCCGTGGTGTCCCACGGAATGTGGCTGTGCCCGAAGACCAGGACGTCGGTGTCGGGATACGCCTTGGCCATCCGCGCTTCGCGGCCGCCGGATGCACCCGTCTCGTGCACGACTGTGAAACGCACCCCGCCGAGCGTCGCGTCGGCGCGTTCGGGCAACCGCGCCCGCAACTCGTCGCCGTCGTTGTTGCCCCAGCACGCGACGAGCCGGGCGGCCTTGCGTTCGAGCGCGTCGAGCAGCGTGCCATCCACCCAGTCACCGGCGTGCACGACGACGTCGGCGCGAGCCACCTCGTCCCACACCCGCTGCGGCAGGTCGCGCGCCCGCTTCGGCACGTGGGTGTCGGCGATCAGGAGCACCCGCACGGTCAGCTCGTTGCGAGCAGTTCGGCCATCTTCGGCATCAGCGCCTGCAGACCCTTGAGCGGACGCACCATCACCTTGACCGAGACGATCTTCTCGTCGTCGTTCCAGTGGATCATGTCGATGCCGTTGACGTACTTTTCGTCGATCGTCGCGACGAACTCGAGGATCGCCGACCGCTCGTTGTACCACTGCTCGACGTAGTGGAAATCGGTGTCGCTGAACACCTTTGCTGCTGCGCTGAGATACGCCAAGGCCTTGGCGCGACCCGCTTGCGGCGTGAATATCGCAGGCGAGCAGAACACCGCATCCTCGGTCAGCAGGTTGTCGAGTTCGGACATGCGGCCGTTTTCGATGATGTCGATCCAGCGCGCGATCACCGGTGGCGTCATGTCTGCGAGCGTAGTCCGAAGGAAAGATTGTAACCACTCACTATCTTTGGTACGGTCGCCGCATGAGCTATGACGTGATCGTTCGCAACGGCCTGTGGTTCGACGGCACCGGCGCCCGCCCGCAACGCCGCACGCTGGGCATACGGGACGGCATCGTCGCGGCCGTGTCGTCCGAGCCCCTCGACGAGACCGGCTGCCCCGACGTCATCGACGCCGAGGGCAAGTGGATCGTCCCCGGCTTCATCGACGTCCATACGCACTACGACGCCGAGGTGCTGCTCGATCCTGGCTTGCGCGAGTCCGTACGCCACGGCGTGACGACGGTGCTGCTGGGCAACTGCTCGCTGTCGACCGTCTACGCCGACACCGAGGACGCCGCCGACTTGTTCAGCCGCGTCGAAGCGGTGCCGCGCAAGTTCGTGCTCGGCGCGCTCGAGACCAAGAAGACATGGTCCGGTCCTGCCGAATACGTGCGAGCACTCGACGACCTGCCGCTGGGCCCGAACGTCAGCTCCATGCTCGGTCATTCGGACCTGCGCACCTCGGTGCTGGGGCTGGATCGGGCCACCACCGAAGACGTCGTGCCGACCGACGCCGAACTGGAGAAGATGGCCGCGCTGCTCGACGAGGCACTCGACGCGGGCCTGCTCGGAATGTCCGGTATGGACGCCCCAATCGACAAGCTCGACGGTGACCGCTTCCGTTCACGCGCCCTGCCGTCGACGTTCGCGACCTGGCGTGAGCGGCGCAGGCTGATCAAGGTGCTGCGCAAGCGAGGCCGTGTCCTGCAGAGTGCGCCCAACACCAAGAACCCGCTGGAGGCCTTGAACTTCTTCATCGGCAGCAGCAAGTTGTTCGGTCGTCGGCCAGGCGTCCGCATGAGCCTGCTGGTGTCGGCCGATGCCAAGTCGATGACGGGTGCGGTGCACGTATTCGGGCCTGGCACAAGGATTCTCAACAGATTGCTCGACTCGCTCGTACGGTTCCAGCATCTGCCGGTGCCGTTCGAGCTGTACTCCGACGGCATCGATCTGCCCGTGTTCGAGGAATTCGGCGCGGGCACCGCAGCCCTTCACCTTCGCGATCAGATCGAGCGCAACGAATTGCTCGCTGATCAGGAGTACCGCCGCCGGTTCCGCGAGTCCTTTGATCGCAAGAAGCTCGGTCCCTCGCTGTGGCACCGCGACTTCCACGACGCGACGATCGTGGACTGCCCGGACAAGACGCTGATCGGCAAGAGCTTCGGCCAGATCGCCGACGAGCGTGGCCTGCACCCGCTGGATGCCTTCCTCGACGTGCTCGTCGAGAACGGCGAACGCAATGTGCGCTGGACGACGATCGTCGCCAACCACCGTCCCAAGCATCTCAACGCTTTGGCCGTCGAGCCGTCGGTCCACATGGGCTTCTCCGATGCGGGCGCGCACCTTCGCAACATGGCGTTCTACAACTTCGGAGTGAAGCTGCTGCGCCGGGTCCGCGACGCCGAGCTCTCCGGCAAGCCGTTCATGACGGTCGAGCACGCGGTACACCGGCTCACCGCCGAGGTGGCCGACTGGTTCGGATTGCCCGCGGGCACGCTGCGCGAAGGTGACCGCGCCGACTTCGCGATCATCGACCCGGCAGGGCTCGACGACTCCGTCGACGCCTACCACGAGGAGAAGGTGCCGTTCTACGGCGACCTGTCCCGCATGGTGAACCGCAACGACGCGGCGGTGGTCGCCACCGGCGTCAACGGCGCCATCGTGTTCCGCGACGGCCAGTTCTCCGATGGCTACGGGCAGTCCGTGAAGTCGGGCCGATTCCTCAAGGCCGGGCAGAGCGCACGGGAATCCGTCTCGGTCTGAGATGGCCAGAACCCAGCAGCAGCGCCGCGAGGACACGATCGCTCGCCTGCTCGACGCGAGCATCGCAACGATCATCGAGGTCGGGTACGCGCGCGCGTCGGCGAAGGTCATCGCGCGGCGGGCACAGGTCTCCGACGGCGCCCTATTCCGGCACTTTCCGACCATGGGTGATCTCATGGCGGCAACCGCCCAGGAGGCGGGCCGACGACAACTCGAGGTCGCCGCGAAGCGCGTCGCCGACATCCCGTCCGATCGGCCCGCGATCGAAGAAGTGCTGGCAATCATCCGCGACCTGACGGCCAACTCCACCAACACCGTGATCTATGAGCTGATGGTCGCCGCACGCACCGACGAGAAGCTGCGGGACACGCTGCGCGAGGTGATGGCCGCCTACGTGGCCCGGATCTACGACGCCGCGCGGGCGGTGCCATCCGCTGAGGAGATCGAGGCATTCGGGGAAGAGAATTTCGCGGCGTTGGTGGCGGTGTTGATCAACACATTCGACGGCGCCGCGATGTTCCGGCATGTCGTGACCGACGCCGACATCGAGGACCGGCGAATCCCGGTATTGATGTCGCTTCTGAACGCCGCGCGTCCGTAAGGATCACGGACCTACAAGCCCTTACAGATGTCGACGAACTCGTCGAACTCCTCACCCGTGAGCATGTTTGAGTGCGCCATGCGCTCGCACTGCTTTTCCCTTTCGCTCTTCCAGGGCTCGGTCGCCGCGAGAAGGAGCCCGATCACCACGACGACGGCGACGACACCGAGGATCACAAACACGCGCATGTTGTCGCTGAGGCTATTCCAGGTCTGCCGGAAACCGCCGGTATCGCGGGCTGGCCCCGATGCTGATGCCATCGCCCTCTCCTAACCCTCTGTACAGCGGGTTACCCAATTTGCTCCAATTTGCCGGAGGCTGATCTTGTCCGGCTAACCCGATCCCAGGAGGGCGCGTTTGACGGGAAACGGCGCAGGGTATTCGACCGGAGCTGTCGGGGGCTGGCAACTGGGAAGGACTGTGTGATGGCTGTCGGCGTTTGCCCTGCGTGCGGGTATCCGACTCTCGAATCCAAGACGTGCGCCGCCTGCCTTCCCATGATGGTCGTACGCGCCGAGACACCACAGGGAGGTTCGATATGGTCGACTTCGGCAACTTTGCTGGAACGATAAATTCGCTGATCTGGCTTCTGATCGTCATCGTCGTGATCGCAGTTATCGTCTGGGCGGTGCGAGTGGCCTTCGCACCACGCGGTGGCCGCGAGTACCGGGAGCGCACCGTCGTGCAGCAACCCACACCGTCGCAGCAGCCTCCGCCGTCCGGGAGCCTTGCGCCGGGCTGGTATCCCGACCAGAACGATCACCGCATGATGCGCTATTACGACGGCCGCGTCTGGACATCGGAGACCCGCAGCGCGTAGCGCGCGCCATACACAAAAAGCGCGCCCGAAGGGATTCGAACCCCTAACCTTCTGATCCGTAGTCAGATGCTCTATCCGTTGAGCTACGGGCGCATGCGCGTATTCAGTTGTACGTGGCTGCGTGAGCCGCGGCGGAGGCGAGAGGATTTGAACCTCCGGTCGCCTTTGAGGGCGACAACTCATTAGCAGTGAGCCCCATTCGGCCGCTCTGGCACGCCTCCCGACGGTTTACCGCCGATCCGACAGCGTACACATGCCCTGCGGCAGCAAGCAAAGCGCGTAACGGCCACCCATAGACTGATCGCGTGCCCGCCCGTCTACGCCCTGAACTGGCCGATCTGCCGGCGTACACGCCCGGCAAGACCGTGCCCGGTGCGATCAAGATCGCAAGTAATGAGACGGTGCACGGCCCGCTGCCGAGCGTGCGCGCGGCCATCGAGAAGGCCACCGATACGATCAACCGCTATCCGGACAACGGCTATTTGGAGCTCAAGGAGCGGCTCGCGAAACACGTCAACTTCGCGCCTGAGCACATCGCTGTCGGCTGCGGATCTGTGAGCCTCTGTCAGCAGCTGATCCAGATAACCTCGACCGTCGGTGACGAGGTGCTCTACGGCTGGCGCAGTTTCGAGCTCTACCCGCTGCAGACCCGCACGGCCGGCGCGACCCCGGTACAGGTGCCGCTGACCGACCACACCTTCGACCTGGACGCGATGCTGGCAGCAGTCACCGACCGCACCCGGCTGATCTTCGTCTGCAACCCGAACAATCCGACGAGCACCGTCGTGGATCCCGACGCGCTGGCCCGCTTCGTCGAGGCGGTGCCGTCCGACATTCTGATCGCGCTCGACGAGGCCTATGTCGAGTACATCGCCGACGAGATGTTGCCCGACAGCTTCGGGCTGGTCCGTGCGTACAGCAATGTCGTTGTGCTGCGGACGTTCTCGAAGGCGTACGGGCTGGCGGGATTGCGCGTGGGCTATGCCATCGGTGATCCCGACATCATCACCGCGCTCGGCAAGGTGTACGTACCGTTCAGCGCGACGAGCGTCTCGCAGGCCGCCGCAATCGCCTCGCTGGACGCCGCCGATGAACTGCTGGCCCGCACCGAGGCTATAGTCGCCGAAAGGGTAAGGGTGACAGCGACATTGCGTGAGGCGGGATACACGGTGCCGCCGTCGCAGGCCAACTTCGTCTGGCTGTCGCTACCAGGCCGCGCCCAGCAGTTCGCCGATGATTCGGCCAACAGCCGAATCATCGTGCGGCCCTATGGCGATGACGGGGTGCGGGTCACCGTCGCCTCACCGCAGGAGAACGACATGTTCCTCGACTTCGCACAGCGCTGGATCGGTGAGCAATGACGACGGCTCGCGCGCGGTTCACCGAACTGAAGGGAGGGCCCGAGCCGCTTTCGTACGAAGAACTCGAAGCGTTGTGGACATCGCTGGAGCCGGTGACGATCGGTTTCATGATCGGTGAGTGGAAGGGCGGTGACCTGCCCACCGGTCATCGCGGCGACGGTTTCCTCGGGAATCGCTGGTTCGGAAGCACATTCAAATCCGCGTCCGACGTGCAGCCGATCATCTGCGTCGATGCCGACGGCAACAAGTACGAGGACACGAAGCTGATGAGGGGCGGGGCCAGTCTTTGGATGGAGGAGTTTCGCGGCGAGGTGACCGCGACAATGGTGTACGACTCGATGCCAATCCACGATCACTTCAAGAAGGTCGATGACGACACCGTCCTTGCGATCACCAACGGCAAGGGCGCGCTCGACAACGGCCGTTACATGTACTTCTATCTCGAACGGCTGTGATCGCAGCGCGGTTAGGCGTTCGGGTCGCGGCCGGTGTAGGCGACCAAGCGCTCCAATGCATTCGCATCGGCGGGTATGTCCACCGGATCATCGAAGCCGGCTGTGGTGCGGCCCTGCGGTGTGATGATCTTCTGCGCCAGGCCCAAGACGAACTGCGACAGCGAGTCGGTGGCATTGGGGACACGGCCGACCGCCTTCGCGTAATCCCACGCGTGCACCAGGAACTCGAGCGACAGAATGCCTGCCATCACCCTCGCGGGCGCTTCGTTGTCACCGAACTTCACCGTGCCGTCGAGCCCGCGACGGTGCCAGGCGTCCAGCGCCGGCCTCGCCGCGGCGATCACCTGACGCTCGACCGAGTCGCGCGCATTGCGCTCGGGTAGCTCGGCGCCGGCGGCGCCGCCGATGATCGTGATCGAGTTCATCAGGTGATCGGTCAGCTTCTCGATGTCGAACTCCGTGCACGGCGTCCGCTTGGACCAGTCGTCGTTGGCGATCGGATGCACCACGTTCTGCAACACGCGAAGGCTGGCTTCGGCACTGGCGAGTTCGTCGGACGGGGGGGAATCGGGCCCCTGCGGAAGGTCGGGCGGCGTATCGGAAGTCATGTAAGCCACGCTACGTCGCGGGTACGCCTATCGTTGCGCAGATGAAGACCCATCTGCGGATGACGGCGGCGGCCCTGATCTTCATCGGCCTCGCCACCGGTTGCTCGCGCACCACCGAGGGCGCCGTAGCGCAGACCACCGAACCGGGTCCCCCGATCAACTCTCCGACCCGCAGACCGTCGGCCGACCCGGGCTTCCCGAAAATCCCCGGCCTGCCGAACATCCCAGGTCTTCCGCAGATCCCAGGCTTCCCGATGCCGGGAAACACCAACGTGCCGGAAGTTCCCGCCCCTGCAAACTGGGAGGCGATGAAGTGCGACGAGTACACCAAGCTCGGCGAGGCTGAACAGCGGGCCGTGATCAAGGCAATCCTGGAGCAGGGCGGGCAGCAGGCGACCCCGGAGTCCGAGATGGTCGCGTCCCTCATGGCGACGACGATGTGCCAGTTGCTGCCCAGCGCGGTCGTCAAAGAGGTGGTGGTCGGGGGATCGCCGCCGTGAGTGGCTAGCCTGTCGGGTCATGGGCGACACGTATGAATCCGTCACTGTCGATATCAAGGATCACGTCGCTACGGTGACGCTGATAGGCCCGGGCAAGGGCAACGCCATGGGCCCGGCGTTCTGGGCCGAGATGCCCGAGGTCTTCGCCAAGCTTGATGCCGACCGCGACGTCCGCGCGATCGTGCTGACCGGCTCGGGGAAGCACTTCAGCTACGGCCTCGACCTGCTCGCGATGGGCGGTTCCTTATCCGACGTGCTGGCCGAGGGCGCGACGGCCCGCCCCCGCGCCGACTTCCACGCCACGATCCTGCGCATGCAGGGGGCGATCAGCGCCGTCGCCGACTGCCGCACCCCGACCATCGCGTCCGTGCACGGCTGGTGCATCGGCGGCGGCGTCGACCTGATTTCGGCGGTCGACATCCGCTATGCCAGCGCCGACGCCAAGTTCTCGGTCCGCGAAGTCAAGATCGCGATCGTCGCCGATGTTGGCAGCCTGGCCCGGCTTCCGCTCATCCTCAACGACGGTCATCTGCGCGAGTTGGCGCTGACGGGCAAGGACATCGACGCCGCGCGCGCCGAGAAGATCGGCCTCGTCAACGACGTCTACCCCGACCCGGAGGCGTCGCTCGCGGCCGCGCACGAGACCGCTGCCGAGATCGCCGCGAACCCGCCGCTGGTCGTCAACGGCGTCAAGGACGTGCTGGACCAGCAGCGCATCGCGCGTGTATCGGAAAGCTTGCGCTACGTGGCGGCGTGGAACGCGGCGTTTCTTCCGTCGAAGGATCTCGGCGAGGGCATGCGCGCGACGTTCGAGAAGAGGCCGCCGAACTTCACCGGGGAATAGTCTGACGACGATCAAGCGGCGAGGAACGAGCCGCGTTGTGGGGGTACCTCCCACGCGAAGCGCAGGGGGAGAGTCAGACCCGGGGAATAGGCGTCCACTCGAGTTCCGCCTTGGCTTTTGCGTTCGACAGCGGCAGCCACGTCCTGCCGAAGGCCGTCGCCGGATACGGGGCGACCAGTCCCGCCAACCGATGTGAGATCGGAATGGGCGGCGGCCGGTGCAGTTTCGCCGACAGCTCGCGGGCATAGTCGCCGAACGACTGCGGCCGATCGTCGACGATGTTGTACAGCTGCCCGCCGCGGCCGCGCTCCAAAGCGTTGGCCGTCACCCGCGCGACATCATCGATGTGGATCCACGACACGATCCCGTTACCAGTGAGCGCGGGCAACGCCCACCACTTCGCGAGCCGGACGAACAGCTCATCGTGCGGCACCCCGGGCCCGTAGAAACACCCGTAGCGCAACACGATTCCCTCGGTGTTGGTGTGCTCACCCGACGACAGGACTTTGCGCTCCATTCCGCGAAGCGCCGCCAGCATGTCCTCTCCGCCCTTGGGCGGCGGACCTGGATACGGGTCGGTCTCGTCCATCATCGCCGGGCCGGACGTCGGATAACCGTAGGCGAACATCACCGACTCGGCGACGATCCGGCGTGCGCCCGCGCGTTGCGCCGCGGACACCAGGTTCGACGCGCCCGTGCTCCACAGCTTCCTGGCCGGCTCGAAGTCCCTCATCCACTTTGGGCCCAGCTTCGGCAGCGTCGTCAACAGCGATACCACTACCTCTGGCTGGGCGTCGGTGACTGCGCGATCTATGGCATCGCCGTCGAACACGTCGACCACTACCGGTTTGGCTCCGGCGGCTTCGATCTGCGACGTCCGGGACTGCGACCGCGTCAGGCCAATGACCTCATGATCGCGGGCGTTCAGTTCGCGAAGCAACGGCACTCCGGGCACGCTTGTGGCACCTGCGACCAACACACGCATATGTCCACCGTAGTTCGCCTGACCGCGACACACTGGTGTGGTGGCCACCGTCGACGTCGAGGTCCACACAACGATCGAACGACCCCGCGCCGAGGTCGCGGCCTACTGCTGTGATCCCGACAACGTCACGGCGTGGTACGCCAATATCAAGGCCGTGCAGTGGGAGACGACGCCGCCGGTGGCGCTGGGTTCTCGTTTCCGCTTCACCAGTGGTTTCCTCGGCCGAACGTTGGAATACACGTACGAGGTCGTCGAGCTGGTCCCGTCGGAGCGATTTGTGATGCGTGCCGACAGCGGCCCGTTCGCGATGGAGACCGCGTACTTATGGGAGGACGCGCCGGACGGTGGCACGTGGATGACTCTGCGCAATCGCGGCGAGCCGACAGGCTTCGCGGGCCTGGCGACGCCTATCCTGGCGACAGCCTTAAGGCGGGCCACCACCAAGGACCTCACCAAACTCAAGTCCCTGCTGGAAGCCGAAAACTTGAGATAGTCAACCAGCTTGTTACGCTCCCTCGGGAGTTGGGCAACCGAAACCCAATGGGACTGATCACCTAGCAGGAGCAGCATGACCGAGCGTGGGGCGACCCAGCCGGGCCAAGCGACCCCCGATGCGTTGAAGCAGGCGATGACCGAGCACGCCGCGCCCGAGCGACTGGTCGTGGCGCGCGGCCTGTTCACCGGGCCGAGCGCCCAGGTGAGTGACGACTTGTACGCGCGCATCGTCACTGGTCAAGCCCATCGCGACCGATACGCGCTTCATCTGGAAAAGGGCGCGACCGTCGACACCAACACCTACTTCGGCAGACTCCCGGCGAGCTACTTCCAGCGGTGGACCACCGCGGACGAAGTGCAGTTGAAGCTGGCGTTCGAGACGTCGACCCGGGCTCGGGTATTGCTCCGTGGGTCCGATATCCACGGCGGCGCGCGGACAATCGACAGCGTGGAGGTGGACGGCACCGGCACCGCGGTGTTGTCGGCCCGGCTCAACGAATACGTGGACGGCGGCGCATTGTGGATGGAGTGCACCGCGGTGGGCGGACCGCTGACCATCACGGATCTGGAGTGGACGGCGCCGGCGCCCCCGACGATCCGTCCCGCCGCGATCGCCATCTGCACCTTCAACAGGGCCGACGACTGCGCCACCAACGTCGCCGCCGTCGCAGGTGACAAGGGCCTGCTGGCCGGCATCGACGCGATCTACGTCATCGACCAAGGCACCGACACCGTCGAGAGCAGGCCGCTGTTCAACGATGTCTCAGCGCAGCTCGGCGACAAGATCGTCTATCTGCGGCAGTCGAACCTCGGTGGTGCAGGCGGCTTTTCGCGCGGCATGTTCGAGATTTCCAGCGTTGCCGATCATGCGAACGTGATCCTTATGGATGACGACATCTTGTGCGAACCCGAAACCATCCTGCGGCTCAACGCCTTTGCGAATCTGACCCCGACGCCGACCATCGTCGGCGCGCAGATGTTGTACCTGAAGAACACCCGCGAATTGCACGTCAGCGCCGAGCAGACCCAGTTGACGAGGCTGCGGGCAGGCAGGTGGGCGCCGCGGGCGCTGCACAAGGCCGACATGGTGAAGTACCGGCAGCACAAGCGCATCGACGCCGAATACAACGCGTGGTGGTCATGCCTCATCCCGTCGGAAGTGATCGCCGCCATCGGATTACCGGTGCCGATGTTCTTCCAGTGGGACGACATCGAATACGGGCTACGCGCACGGGATGCGGGTTTCGCGACGACGACACTGCCGAATGCGGGCGTCTGGCATGCCGACTTCGACTGGAAGGACCGCGACGAGTTCTTCCGTTATTTCAGCGTCCGGAACTCCCTGATCACCCATGCGCTGCACGGCACGATCGATGTGAAGACCACCGGTAACTGGCTGGCGCGCGAGATCACCGAGGGGCTCGTGTCAATGCAATACGGCATGGCCTACACCATGATTCGCGGCATCGAGGATTTCCTGGCCGGCCCGGAGGTGCTGCGGGACGGCGGCGCATCTGCACTGGCAGCAATCCGCGAAGAGCGCAAGGCTTACGGCGAGACCGTCGTGCATCCGGCGGCCAAGATCGGTGAACTCACCGGCTCGATCCCACGAATCCATCCGCGTGGCCATCTGCCCCGCAAGGACCGGATCAACCTCGTGTTGGCCAAACGCTGGCTGTTCCAATGGCTCGGGCGCACAATTCCCGGACCCGTCGCGATCGCGGCAGAGGACAACCAGTGGTGGCACGTCTCGCTCTTCGACCAAGCCGTGGTGACCGACGCGTCCCAGTCGGGTGTCCGCTTGCGACGTCGCGACAAGAAGAAGCTCACCGACTTGACGAAGCGAATGACGAAGGCGCTGCGGACTTTCCGCGCAGAAGCGCCTG
>LZSH01000513.1 GCA_001665255.1 Mycobacteriaceae bacterium 1482268.1
TGCGGTCGCTCGGACTGCGGAAGATCCGTCAGTCGGTCGTGCGTGAGGACAACGCGCAGACCCGCGGGCTCATCAAGACGGTGCATCACCTCATCGAGGTCGAGGAAGTCAAATGACCATCAAACTTCACGATTTGAAGCCCGCACCGGGGTCGAAGACCGCGAAAACCCGTGTGGGCCGCGGTGAAGGCTCCAAGGGCAAGACCGCCGGTCGCGGCACGAAGGGCACGAAGGCGCGCAAGAACGTCCCAGTGATGTTCGAGGGCGGTCAGATGCCGATCCACATGCGGCTGCCCAAGCTCAAGGGGTTCCGCAACCGGTTCCGCACCGAATACGAGGTCGTCAACGTCGGCGACCTGAACAAGCTGTTCCCCAAGGGCGGCGATGTCGGTGTCGAGGAACTCGTTGCCGCGGGCGCGGTCCGGAAGAACTCTCTGGTGAAGGTGCTCGGCGATGGCAAGCTGACCGTGAAGGTCAACGTCACCGCGCACAAGTTCAGCGCCAGTGCGAAGGAAAAGATCACGGCCGCAGGCGGTTCCGCCAACGAGGCCTCCTGACCTTCGCCGTTAGACGCGAAAGCCCCCGCACAGTCGGGGGCTTTTTCGTTTTCTCAGGTCAGTTGCGGAATCACCT
This sequence comes from Mycobacteriaceae bacterium 1482268.1, assembly GCA_001665255.1. GTDB lineage: Bacteria > Actinomycetota > Actinomycetes > Mycobacteriales > Mycobacteriaceae > Mycobacterium. The sequence continues at coordinate 633 of LZSH01000513.1, forward strand.
CGGCGGCAAGCCGTTCCATCTGCTCGCGATCCTCGGCGACGGTCGATCCGACGGGATTCAGCAGCACCATATCCGCCCCCGCCTCGATCACCTCCTGCAGTCCGCGGGCCACGTCGTCCGGGGTTCCCGACACCGGAACGTCCTCGATACCGGGCATGTTGTCGTAGATCCGGTGCAGACCGTCGACGACGCGTTGGCGGGCGCGGACGACGTCGTCATCCACCGTCAGGTAGACCCGCTTGCCGATGGTGAATTGCGTTGGGTCCTTGCCTTGTTCGTCGAGCTCACGACGAACGGTCTTGACGGCCTCGCCGAAAGTCGATGTGGTCGACGAGCCCGCACCGAGGAAGGCGTCGCCGATCCGCACCGCGCGCGCCAGCGCCTTGGGTGCGGTGCCGCCGACCCACAGCGGCGGGTGCGGTCGCTGCACCGGCTTGGGTTGGATCGCCAGCGCGTCGACGTCGCGAAACCGGCCGTGAAATGTCACGGTCGGCTCGTTGGACCAGGCCGCCTTCATCAGGTCGATGCCCTCGGTGAAGTAGCTGACGAACGTCTCGGGCGCCACGCCGAACGCTGTAAACGGTCTGCGCTTGCCGCCGTGGCCGACACCGACATCCAGCCGGCCGTGGCTGAGGCGGTCGACCGCGGTGATCGCCGCCGCGAGTTGCAGCGGGTCGTGCATCGAGGTGATCAGCACCGCCACGCCGAGGCGTAGTCGGCTGGTACAGGCCGCGGCGTAGGCGAGCAGTTGCAGTGGCGCGATGCTCGGTGACTTACCGACGACCTGCTCCAGCGTCCAGCCGCCGTCGAAGCCGAGTTCTTCGGCACGCGCAAGATAGGACTGAACCCCCGCGTCGTCGAACCGGTCGTAGTCGAGTTGGGGGATCGAGATGGAGAATCGCACCCAACCACCGTAGGCCGCGACTCATCGGCAAACCGATGCGCGTCGGTAGGCTCGGATCATGTTCAGCTTTTTGCCCAGCCTTCCCGGCGCCGATGACCTGAGGCTGCTCGCCCGCAAAGTAGACACCGCCCGCCACCACGGCATACCCGACGGCTGTGTGCTCGAACTCGATCTGCTGACCGCGCCGCCGGAGACCAGCGGGTTCGACCCGATGGCGATCATCACCGGCAACAAGCCAATGGTGCTGCGCGAGGCCGTCGCGGCACTCCATCGGGCCGCCGAGGACAAGCGCGTCGGGGGCCTGATCGCCCGGGTACAGCTTCCCGCCGCGGCCGCAGGTCCCGTCCAGGAACTGCGCGACGCAATCGCGGCCTTCAGCGACGTCAAGCCCTCGCTGGCGTGGGCCGAGACCCACCCCGGCACGCTGTCCTACTACTTGGCTTCGGCCTTCCGCGAAGTGTGGATGCAGCCGTCCGGGACGGTCGGCCTCGTCGGTTTCGCCACGAATGCGCTGTTTCTCCGAATTGCTCTCGACAAGGCAGGCGTCGAGCCGCAATACGTCACACTCGGCGAATACAAGTCCGCCGCAAACCGTTTCACCGAGGCCCGCTATACCGACGCCCACCGTGAGGCGGACACCCGGCTGCTGCAAAGTCTGCACGACGAGGTATGGCGTGCGGTTGCGCAGTCCCGTCACATCGATCCGTCCACCCTCGACGCGCTGGCGAACAAAGCGCCGCTGCTGCGCGACGACGCTGTCTCGGGACGGCTGGTCGACCGGATCGGCTTCCGCGACGAGGCATACGCGCGCATCAGCGAACTCGTTGGTGCGCCCAATATTTCGCCTGAGACCGGCGACGCGGACAGTAGCCCCGATGCCCCCGCGCGGCTATACCTGTCGCGATACGCCAAGGCCACCGCGAACCGGCCCGGTCTGCAGATGCCGTCGATACCCGGGCGCGTGTCCAAGCCGACGATCGCAGTCGTCACGTTGCACGGCCCGATCGTCAATGGTCGAGGCGGCCCTTCAATGGTGCCGTTCGGCAACTCCAGCGCCGGCGCCGACACTATTGCGGCCGCCCTGCGTGAGGCGGCCGCAAACGACGACGTGTCGGCGATCGTGCTGCGGGTGGACAGTCCTGGCGGCTCCGCCACTGCATCGGAAACCATTTGGCGAGAAGTGAATCGGATCCGCGATCGCGGCACGCCCGTCGTGGCGTCGATGGGTGCGGTGGCGGCATCGGGCGGCTACTACGTGTCGATGGGCGCCGACGCGATCGTTGCCAATGCCAGCACGATCACCGGCTCCATCGGAGTACTGGCCGGCAAGTTGGTCGCCCGTGAACTCAAGGACCGGTTCGGTGTCGGCTCGGATTCGGTGCGCACGAACGACAATGCCGACGCCTGGTCCATCGACAAACCGTTCACCGATGAGCAGCGCGCCAATCTCGAGGCTGAGGCGGAGCTGACCTACTCCGACTTCGTCGAACGGGTAGCGCAGGGCCGCAAGCTGACCGTGGAGGCGGTCGAGGCCGTGGCGCGCGGTCGGGTGTGGACGGGAGCCGATGCCCTCGAGCGCGGACTGGTCGACGAGCTCGGCGGGCTGCGGACCGCGATCGACAGGGCCAAAGTGTTGGCAGGCCACGACAAGGACGCCGACGTCCGCATCGTCAGCTACCCGGGCTCGACGTTCCTGGACTTCCTTCGGCCAAAGGCTTCCTCACAGCCGGCCGCTGCGTCGCTGAGCGAGGCCGTCGCGGCACTGCTCAGCCGGTCGGTCGTGGACCTGCTGGGTCAGGCGGAGCGCTCACTCACCGGCGTCAGCACCTTGTGGCTGGGCGACCACCGGTTCTGAGCAGGATGACGGCAGGAATTTTCGATGACGCCGCAATGGTTTCGACTGTCTTACGTGTGCACGACGTCGCCGCATCGGTGGACTGGTATCGCGAGAGGCTAGGCCTTGAACCGATATACGTCGGCGCGGATGGGGATCATCCGATAGCCGCGTACCGGATTGCCGGTTCGATGATGTCGCTGTGGCAGCTTCCCGCGGGCGAGAAGCGCGTGCGTGACGACAACGATCGCAACACCTACGTCGTGGTCGTGATGACCGGTCCTCTCGCACGGTGGCGACAGGTATTGCTCGACCGCGGCGTCGATGTCGGCGAGATTCGCCAGAGCGCCAATCATGAGTTCGTGTGGTTTTACGACCTCGACGGCAACCGGTTCGAGCTGAGCCGGCCGCTCGACGACGGCATATAACTCGGCGCGAGCGGGCCCCACCCTGTTTATTGACGTCGGAGTTTATTTGCGGTAGTCGCGGGGTATGTCATGTGCATCTCGTATTGGAGGCATCATGACTGTCACCGGAATCATCAGTGCAATCCTCATCGGCCTGGTTATCGGCCTCTTGGGCAGGCTCGTCGTACCAGGCAAGCAACATATCCCCATCTGGTTGACGATCCTGGTGGGCATTGCTGCGGCGTTCCTTGGCACGGCGCTCGCTCGCGCGGTGGGCATCTCGACCGACACCGAAGGTATCGACTGGCTCGAACTGCTGGTTCAGGTCGTCGTCGCGGCGGTCGGTGTCGCGATCGTGGCAGCGGCGTACGGACGCAGGCGGTCCGGTCTGCTGAGACGTTGACCCGCTTCCCCACAGAGCCCGGCTGGCGCTGCCAGCCGGGCTCGCTCTAGCGGTCGCTCGACAACAGCGGTCCAAGCGGACCCAGATCGATGTTGAGGTCCTCCGGTTCGAGTCCGAAATGCTCGCGTAACTCCTCCATTTTCTCTTCCAGCAGCATCAGAGTGGTGCCGATGCGTTCCACCTGTTCATCGGTGAGATCGCCGTGGTCCACCCGCCGGATCGCCTGTCGCTCCATGAGCTGACGAAGCAGCTCCACCAAGGTCAGCACCAGAGCTGCCAAGCCGCGTTCGACCGATTCAGGATCGGAGTTGATGCGATGTCGCGGTGTCGTGGGCTCGCTCATCGTGCGCTCTCCCTTCCCATCTCATCCAGCAACGAGCCGACCGAAGAGACCAGGGTGCGGAGCGAGATCACGACCAGGTCGACGTCGGCGATCGACAACGTGATGTCCCCGCTGATGACGACGCCGCCTGCGAGCACGCGGTCGAGCAGGTCGACAAGCGCAACCTCCCGATTGTTGTCGGCAGGCACCATCTCGGTCATGGAGTGACCACGTCGCCTGCGAACGAGTACGGCGGCCATGGACCGGTGATCTCGAGTTCGATCCCTGGCGTGTTCCGGTCGACCACGGCCACCAGTGCGGTGAACGCATCGAGATCTGCCGTGTTGACCAAATACGTACCGTTCAGCACTGTCCAGTCCTTCCGCTTGGACAGGCTGCGATCGCTGGCAGGCTTCCGCTTGCCATCGACAGCGTGTGTCAACAGGCGGCCGTGTATGCGTTCAGCGTGTTCGGCGGCGATCCGAAAGGCATCGTCGTTTGCGGCCAGCGCCCGTCGCCTGCGCATCAGATATGCCGTGCCGGACATTTTCGCACCTTCGCCGGAGCCGACCGATTCCTGCTGTCCGACAAGGACTTCGGGATCGGCGTAGGCTTTGACGCCTAACTCCGCCCGGGCGGTCACATGACGGATGGCGGCGACGAAATCATCATGCCGGGCTTCGAGAAGCCGACTCACGCGCTCGTCGTCGAGGTAGACGGTCGCCATTCGCATGGGCACGACAGGACCGAACCGCGCGATTGCGGCGATCACCGCGTCGTGAGCGCGCGCGGTTGCGGCTAACCAATCGAGGTCCTCCAGGTTGCGGCGTAAGCCGTCTTCACCGAATTCGTCGAGGCCGACTGTCCCGACGGCGGCGGTGAGGCCGGCGTTCGTCACCGCCCGCACTGGCTCGCCCGCCACCCCGTTCAGCCCGGCGATTCGGGGCGCAGCCCCTTCACTTTCCACGACCGCGTAGGTCCACACACCCTCAGTCGGCATCCTCGTACTCCGCGGCTCGGCCTTTGATCGGACGTCGTTGACCGTTGCCGGCCTCCAGCTCCTCGATCCGCTCGCGCAGTCGCTCGTTTTCGAGCTGCAGTTTCGAGCTCTTGCCACTGAGCCAGGGATCGTTCTCCCACCAGTCGATTCCGGCTTCCTTCGCCGTTTCCAAGGAGGCGATGACCAGCCGGAGCTTGATGGTCAACAGTTCGATGTCGAGGAGGTTCACCCTGATGTCGCCGGCGATCACGATGCCGGTGTCGAGCACTCGCTCGAGAATGTCACCGAGGTTCGTCGACTGCCCGGACGAGACCGCACCGCCGACTCGTTGTACCGGAGAGAAGTCGTCACTGGGAGTCAGTGTCACTCGGAACCGCCTCCGTTCACAGTCTGGCCGCGCATGTAGCGGCGAGTCCGTTGATACGCCAACATCTCTCCGCTGGAATCGATCTCGACCTCGTATAAGGCGAGCATGTCCGCCGATGACGGGATGCGCCGGTCCTCGACTATCTCGACCTCGATGACCCAACCGCCTGCGTCGGTCGGTGCCGCCGACGTCATCCGGACCGCTTCGCCGCCGGTCATCTCGGTGACGTACTCGCGAACCAGGTCGACGGCTTGGCGAGCCGTCAACGGCTCCTCGGGCCCGGGGTCGCGCTGTGACCGCGAGCGTGTGCGTTGATTCATCGTCGTCATCCCGTCTCGAGCGGTAATTTCCTACCTGTCCTGCTCCGGATGTGGTTGCGCAGGAGCCACTTTCGTCTCCAGAATCTCTTTCTGAGCGTCCCGCTCCTCTTCAGGCGATATTTCGCCCCGCGAGCGTGCTTCCTCGAGCGCTTCCAGCTGCCGCCGTGTGTTCGCGGGATTGTGCAGTTCCTGCTCGACTTGGCGCTGAACGACTTCTGCAAGCGATATGACGCCGAACACCGGCGCGAGCGGCAGCTTCGCGAGACCGGAGAAGAATCCCATCGCTCAACCCTCCGCTCCGGCGGTGACCACGAAGTCGTACGCCGCGAGTGGACCGAGCAACCGCAGGGAGAGGAGGTCACCCCAGCCCTCGTTGAGCCGCTGAACGACAGCTTCGAGGTCAGCTTGCCGGTCGACTTCGGCGAGCAACGCGAGGTGCACTGCATCCCACTCGTGCGTCGGCTCGCGC
>LZSH01000514.1 GCA_001665255.1 Mycobacteriaceae bacterium 1482268.1
TGACCGCCAGCGAGCTCGGTCTGAGCTATCTGCTGCCGAGGGCCATCGGCACCTCCCGGGCGTTTGAGTTGATGCTGACCGGCCGCGACGTCGACGCCGAGGAGGCCGAACGCATCGGCCTGGTGTCCCGCAGCGTGCCGGACGACGAGCTGCTCGACACGTGCTACGAGATGGCCGAGCGGATCGCGGGGTTCTCGCGGCCGGGAATCGAGTTGACCAAGCGCACACTATGGACTGGACTGGACGCCGCTAGCCTGGAAGGACACATGCAGGCCGAGGGCCTCGGCCAGCTTTTCGTGCGCCTCCTCACCGCCAACTTCGAAGAAGCGGTGGCTGCGCGCGCGGAAAAGCGGGCCGCGGTGTTCACCGACGAGCGCTAGCGCGTGGGGGCACCGCCCGGCCGAAGGCCAGGGGGAGAAGCGACTAGCACCGACGACAAGTAGCGATTTAGGAGACAGCAGCGTGATCACCGCAACGGACCTGGAGGTCCGCGCAGGCGCACGCACGCTGCTGTCCGCGGACGGCACCGCACTACGGGTGCAGCCCGGCGACCGGATCGGGCTCGTTGGGCGAAACGGTGCGGGCAAGACCACCACCATGCGCATCCTGGCGGGTGAAGGCGAGCCCTACGCAGGCAACATCGCGCGCACCGGTGAAATCGGTTATCTGCCACAGGATCCCAGGGAAGGTAATCTCGACACGCTGGCCCGCGACCGGGTGTTGTCGGCCCGCGGCCTCGACACCCTGCTGGCCGACCTCGAGAAGCAGCAGGCCTTGATGGCCGAGGTGGCAGACGACGCCGCCCGCGATCGCGCGGTGCGCCGATACGGTCAACTCGAGGAGCGGTTCGCCGCGCTCGGCGGGTACAGCGCCGAAAGCGAAGCCGGCCGCATCTGTGCCAGCCTCGGACTGCCCGATCGGATCCTCACCCAGCCGCTGCGTACCCTGTCCGGCGGTCAGCGCCGTCGCGTCGAACTCGCTCGGATCCTGTTCGCGGCGTCCGACAGCGGCGCGGGTTCGTCAACGACGCTTCTGCTCGACGAGCCAACCAACCACCTCGACGCCGACTCGATCGGCTGGCTGCGCGATTTCCTGCACAACCACGCGGGCGGGCTCGTTGTGATCAGCCACAACGTCGAGCTGCTCGCCGATGTGGTGAACCGGGTGTGGTTCCTCGACGCGGTGCGCGGTGAGGTCGACATCTACAACATGACGTGGCAGAAGTACCTCGACGCGCGTGCGACCGACGAACAGCGTCGCCGACGCGAGCGCGCCAACGCCGAACGTAAGGCCACCGCGCTGCGCACCCAGGCCGCCAAGATGGGCGCCAAGGCGACCAAAGCCGTTGCGGCGCAGAACATGCTGCGCCGTGCCGACCGCATGATGGCGGCGCTCGACGAGGAGCGGGTGGCAGACAAGGTCGCGCGGATCAAGTTCCCGAGCCCCGCGCCGTGCGGCCGTACGCCGCTGGTGGCCAAGGACCTGACCAAGACCTACGGCTCGTTGGAAGTCTTCACCGGCCTCGATCTGGCCATCGACCGCGGCTCCCGCGTGGTGGTGCTCGGTCTCAACGGCGCGGGAAAGACCACGCTGCTCCGTCTGCTCGCCGGTGTGGAGACGCCCGAAACCGGCGGCATGGAACCCGGACACGGGCTCAAGATCGGCTATTTCGCGCAGGAGCACGACACCCTCGACGACCTCGCCACGGTGTGGGAGAACATCCGTCACGCCGCGCCCGATACGGGCGAGCAGGACCTGCGAGGTCTGTTGGGCGCCTTCATGTTCAGTGGTCCGCAGCTGGACCAGCCGGCGGGCACGCTGTCCGGAGGTGAGAAGACCCGGCTTGCCCTCGCGGGCCTCGTCGCGTCGACGGCAAACGTCCTGCTTCTCGACGAGCCCACCAACAATCTGGATCCCGCCTCGCGCGAGCAAGTGCTTGACGCGCTTCGCAGCTACCAAGGAGCGGTGGTGCTGGTGACCCACGACCCCGGTGCCGCGGAGGCCTTGGATCCGCAACGGGTGCTGCTGCTACCCGACGGCACCGAAGACTTCTGGTCGCAGGATTACTCCGAACTCATCGAGTTGGCCTGACGCAATAACGCCGCTGCGTTCACGAATATCTTCGTAACCGGGTTTCGCCTCTCTTACGCTGGGTATTAGTCGGGGCATCACAGTGGGGAGGTGTCGATGAAGAAACCGAATAAGTCTCGCGAGCAGGTGCTGCAGGAGTTGCGAAGCGCGTACGAGGGGGGTGCGAGCATTCGGTCGCTGGTGGCGACAACGGGACGCTCGTACGGGTCGATACACAGCATGCTGCGCGAGTCCGGCACCACGATGCGAAGCCGCGGTGGGCCGAACCACCGCACCCGCCGCTAGCTACTGCTGGCGGACGGATGATTCGACGAGGTCGAGTACCGCGCTGAGCTTTTCGGGGTCATCGCCCGACGCGAGACGAGCGACCAGACCGTCGAGCACCAAGTCCAGATACATGTGCAGGACGTCGCCGGGCACATCGTCCCGGAGACGGCCCGCCTGCTTCTGCCTGCGCAGCCGATCGGTGGTCGCCGCCGACAGCTCGGCTGACCGTTCCGACCATCCTTTGTTGAAGACGGGATCGTTGCGGAGCTTGCGCGCGATCTCCAGGCGGGTGGCCAGCCAGTCGAACTGATCGGGCGCTGCAAGCATGTCGCGCATCACCTGAATCAGGCCTTCGCGCGACGCGACATCCGCCATTCGCTCCGCGTCCTCGTGTGCCAATTCGAAGAACAGGGTGTCCTTATCGCGGAAGTGGTGGAAGATCGCGCCGCGCGACAGCCCGATGGTCTGCTCGAGTCTGCGCACAGTGGCCTTGTCGTATCCGTACTCGGCAAAGCACCGCCGGGCACCGTCGAGGATCTGACGGCGACGCGCGGCCAGATGGTCGTCGGTTACCCGGGGCAACTGAAATCCCTCCCCTCGCGCTACCGCTCGTCGGCGACCTACGACTTGAGCATGTTGCGCAGCACGTACTGCAGGATGCCGCCGTTGCGGTAGTACTCCGCCTCGCCGGGAGTGTCGATCCGCACCACCGCGTCGAATTCGACCGGGTCGCCGTCGTCCTTGCTGGCCTTGACATGCACCGTCTTCGGCGTCTTGCCCTCGTTGAGTTCCTCGATACCGGTGATGTCGAAGGTCTCGGTGCCGTCCAAGTTCAGCGACTCCGCCGACTCGCCCTCGGGGAACTGCAGCGGTATCACGCCCATCCCGATCAGGTTCGAGCGGTGGATGCGCTCGAACGATTCGGTGATGACGGCGCGCACGCCGAGCAGCCGGGTGCCCTTGGCCGCCCAGTCGCGCGACGAGCCCGATCCGTACTCCTTGCCACCCAGCACGACCAGCGGAATGTCCTGTTCCGCATAGTTCTGCGCGGCGTCGTAGATGAATGCCTGCTCGCCGCCGTCGGTGAAATCGCGTGTGTAGCCGCCGGATACGTCGTCGAGCAGTTGGTTCTTGAGCCGGATGTTGGCGAACGTGCCACGGATCATCACCTCGTGGTTGCCGCGCCGCGAGCCGTAGGAGTTGTAGTCCTTCTTGTCGACTCCGTGCTCGTCGAGGTACTGCGCGGCGGGCGTGCCCTCTTTGATGCTGCCCGCAGGCGAGATGTGATCGGTGGTGACCGAATCGCCGAGCAGCGCCAGCACCCTGGCGCCCTTGATGTCGGTCACCGGCTCCGGATCGGCGGGCATGCCGTCGAAGTACGGAGGCTTGCGCACATACGTCGAGTCGTCATCCCAGTCGAAGGTGTTGCCGCTCGGTGTCGGCAGGTTGCGCCACCGGTCGTCACCCTTGAACACGTCGGCGTAGTTCTTGGTGAACATCTCCGTGTTGATCGCCGAGGAGATGGTGTCGTTGATGTCCTTCTGCGACGGCCAGATGTCCTTCAGGAACACCTCGTTATCGTCTGTGTCCTTACCCAGCGGCTCGTTCTCGAAGTCGAAGTCCATCGTGCCCGCCAGCGCGTAGGCGATCACAAGCGGCGGCGACGCGAGGTAGTTCATTTTCACGTCGGGGTTGATGCGGCCCTCGAAGTTACGGTTGCCCGACAAGACCGCCGTGACCGACAGGTCGGCGTCGTTGACCGCCTTGGAGATCTCCTCGGGTAACGGGCCCGAGTTGCCGATGCACGTCGTACAGCCGTAGCCGACCAGATAGAAGCCGAGCTTTTCCAGATACGGCCACAGGTCGGCTTTGTCGTAGTAGTCGGTGACAACCTGTGAACCCGGCGCCATCGTCGTCTTCACCCACGGCTTGGACGTCAGGCCCTTCTCCACGGCGTTCTTCGCCAGCAGCGCCGCGCCGAGCATTACCTCGGGGTTGGAGGTGTTGGTGCACGAAGTGATCGCCGCGATCACCACTGCGCCGTGGTCCAGGATGAACTCACCGCGGTCGTCGGACTTGACCTCGACTGGGTTTGTCGGCCTGCCGTTGGACCCGACCGCCGCGGACGGCACCACTTCGTCGTCCTCGGCGAAGGCCAGGCTGGACGCGGGATCGCTGGCGGGGAACGTTTCCTCGACCGCCTCGTCCAGTTGGGTGTGGGGGTTCTGCGCTCCGTCCTCCACGTAGTTGTGGATGTCCTTGCGGAACGCATCCTTTGCGTCGGACAGCGCGATGCGGTCCTGCGGACGCTTCGGTCCGGCGATCGACG
>LZSH01000515.1 GCA_001665255.1 Mycobacteriaceae bacterium 1482268.1
ACCTACAAGTTCGACGACGTGACGCTCACCGGCGAACACACGTCCCTCCATACCGCCGTCTGCGGAGTGCAGCCCGGGATGACCAAGAGCCCTTTCACCCTGGCGTTCGACAAACCGTTGCCGATTCCCGTCGATCGCTATCCGTTGGTGTGCGAGCCGGCCGGCCTGCGCCTGTGCCGGTGACCACCGTTAAACGGTGAAGCCGCCGTCGACATTCCAGTTGGCGCCGGTGATGTATCCGGTGTCGGGACCCGCGAGATAGCTCACGACGCCTGCAATGTCACTGGGCTGCCCGTAGCGGCCGATCGCCATGAGTTGCTTGGCGGACTCCGCGAATTCGCCCTCATCCGGATTCATGTCGGTGTTGATCGGACCGGGCTGCACATTGTTGACCGTGATCCCGCGTGGTCCCAGTTCACGGGCCAGTCCACGGGTCAGACCGGCGACCGCGGCCTTGGTCATCGCGTAGCCGGATCCCCCTGACATGGGCACGCGTTCGGCGTTGATGCTGCCGATGTTGATGATGCGGCCGTCGGCACCCAGATGCGGCACCGCGCGCTGCGTCGCAACGAAGACCGCGCGGACGTTGATCGCCAGCTGCCGGTCGAACTCCTCGAGGGGAAACGACTCAACGTCGTGTAGCACCGCTACTCCCGCGTTGTTGACCAGGATGTCCAGCCCGCCCAACTGGGCCACCGTCTCGTCGACCGAATCCGCGACCTGCGCCGGATCGGCGCTGTCGGCTTGGATGGCGACCGCTTTGCCTCCTGCGGCGGTCACTTCCGCGACCAGCTTTTCGGCCTGCTCGGCCGACCTGCCATATGTGAAGGCAACAGCTGCGCCATCGGCGGCCAGGCGGCGAACGATCTCCGCTCCGATGCCGCGTGAAGCACCGGTGACCAGTGCGCGTCGTCCCTGAAGATTTGTCATGTGGGGGACAAGGCGATTGCGCGCGCGAAAATTCCCCTTCGGGCAGTTCGCTCTGCGCGCCGGGCTAGGGTCAGCGGTTGACGGCCCCGCAATCCTCGCCTGAGCGCCAGCAGCAGGAGAGCGGGACCTAAAAGGGGAACGATTGGAAGGCAGCGGATGACCAAGCGAATCGTGGTGTGGGGCACCGGCTTTGTCGGAAAGATGGTCATCGCCGAAGTCGTGAAGCACCCGCTCTTCGAACTGGTGGGCGTCGGGGTGAGCAACCCCGACAAGGTCGGCCGCGATGTCGCCGACATCTGCGGGCTACCCACACCGCTCGGTCTCGCGGCGACCGACGACGTCGACGCTCTCATCGACCTCAAACCCGACGCTCTCGTGCACTACGGCCCCACGGCGGCCCATGCTGAGGACAACATCGCCCTGATGACCCGCTTCCTGCGCGCCGGCATCGATGTCTGTTCCACTGCGATGACGCCGTGGGTCTGGCCGACGATGCATCTGAATCCGCCGAATTGGATTCAGCCGATCACCGAGGCGTGCGAATTGGGCGAATCGTCGTGCTTCACCACCGGCATCGATCCGGGTTTCGCCAACGACTTGTTTCCGATGACGCTGATGGGGCTGTGTGCGGAGGTTCGTACGGTGCGGGCATCGGAGCTGTTGGACTACACCAACTACACCGGTGACTACGAGCGCGAGATGGGCATCGGCAAGCCGCCGGAGAAGAAAGCCATGCTCGAGACTCCCGATATTCTCGTATTCGCTTGGGGCGGAACCGTTCCCATGATCGCACATGCCGCGGGCATCATGCTCGACGAAATCACCACCACGTACGACAAGTGGGTGACGCCCACCGAGCGGAAATCGGCCAAGGGGGTGATCCCTGCCGGTAACGTCGCCGCCGTCCGCTTCACTGTCAACGGGGTCTACCAGGGCCAAACCCGGATTCAGTTGGAGCACGTGAATCGCATCGGGGACGACGCAGCCCCTGACTGGCCGACCGGAAATCAGAACGACGTGTACCGCGTGGACATCGAGGGCACGCCAAGTATCTTCCAGGAGACCGCTTTTCGGTTCACCGACGGTTCCGGACGAGACGCCGCGGCGGCGGGGTGCCTGGCTACTGGAATGCGCGCACTCAACGCCGTGCCGGCCGTCAACGACCTTTCGCCGGGCTGGGTGACGCCGCTGGATCTTCCGCTGATCGCCGGAGCCGGCAGCATTCGCTGAGTAACGAGTGCGGCCGCCGCCAAGATGAACGATAGGGTTGGCCGGCGAGATGGGATTGAGATGGCTGATGGGGTAGGGCTGTCGGTTGGCGCCACCAACCTGACGGCCGTGGTTGTGGGCCGGGCCGCGGTGACGCGGTCCGCCGTGGTGACCCTTTTTCCGGACCGGCCGCTGCAGGTCGGCGTGCCCGGCGAGAACCCCAGGCTGACCCCGGACGACCGCGGCGTCGTCATCACGGACTTCGTCGACCGCGTCGGCGACCCGGTCGACATCGTGGCTCCCGACGGCAGCAATCATCGAAGCGAGGCCCTGCTTGCCGAGGCGCTGCGGGCACTTCTCTACGAGGTCAACAACGGCCGGGGCCCCGCCGGCCCCGTCGTCGTGACGCATCCGGCGCATTGGCGACCGCCCAGCGTGGACGCCCTGCGCGGTGCGCTGGCCCAGTTGCACGAGTTCTCCGCTGCGGCGGTGGTGTCCGACGCCAGGGCGGCCGTGACGGCGCTGCACGACGATCCCGGCCTGCCGACCAGCGGCGTCGTCGCGTTGTGCGACTTCGGTGGCAGCGGCACCAGCATCACGCTGGTCGACGTCGCGACCGGCGAACCGGCAGGCCAGACCCTCCGACACACCGACTTGTCCGGCGACCTGATCGACAAGGCCGTTCTGACGCACGTTCTGGAGGGGCTTTCGGACGCCGGAGCGGTCGACGTGACGGGCACCTCGGCGATCGGCCCACTGAGCAGGCTGCGCGCGCAAAGCCGCGCCGCCAAGGAGCGGCTGTCGAACACCGCGGCGACGTCACTGGTCGCCGAACTGCCCGGCCATCGGGGCGAGGTGCGGCTCACCCGCAACGAGCTCGACGAGTCGATCCGGCCGCCGCTGACCGAATTCGTCGGCGTCGTCCAGGAGACGCTGGACCGCAACGGGGTCCGCGGGTTGGCCGCCGTCGCCTCCGTGGGCGGTGGCGCGCGGATCCCCCTCATCACCACGACGCTGTCGCAGCACTTCGGGGCCCCGGTCATCACACTCCCGCAACCGGAATTGACCGCGGCGATCGGCGGCGGGCTGACCGCCGCCCGCGGCACCGCCGATGGGGGTGCGACGGCGATGGCCGCAGCGCTGAGCCCACCCACCGCGGCGGCGGCCGCGGTGGCGGCCACCCAGATGGCGCCGGAAGTCCAGCCCGGCGACACGGGGTCGGGCCCGTCGTCGGGCTTGGCCTGGTCCGAGGCCGACGACATCCCGGACGTCGTCGCCGTCACAGATCCCTACGACTACGCGGG
>LZSH01000516.1 GCA_001665255.1 Mycobacteriaceae bacterium 1482268.1
CACTGCGGCGGCTCGGTGACCCAACCGGGACCGAAACCCCAAAATGCCAGGGGCGATGCGGGACCGCCGACGTCGGCCACTTCGTACCCGGCGGGCAGCTCGCCGCGGGTCCGGCTGATCCTTGCCGGGTTGACGTGGGTTTTCGATGCCGACGTCGCGCTGGTCGACGGCTGCCACGACGTGCCGGGCTGACCGCACGCCGTCAGGACGCACAACGCCACCAGCGCTTGAGCCAGACCGAACCGGCACACGCCCGTTGATACCACAGATAGCGCTTTGAACCAGCTGGCAACGCTTTGCGTGTTCAGAACGATCAAACAATCGGTCGGGCTGAAAAATATGGAGACACTGTCATGCGCGCAACAGCGTGGGGTATGGCAGGGGGGATCGTCGCGGCGGGCCTGGTGCTCGAGCCTGGGGTGGCGGCATCGGCTGACCCAGTTGCACCGGGTAACGCCTACGCGACGATCGGGCAGCTGGAGGCTGCCGGTTACGACGTGAACATTGACCGCGTGGGCAGCGCCCCGCTCGACCAGTGCATCGTCACCAGTGTGCGAAACCCGCAGGACATCACGCGGACGATCCGGGTCGACAACGGCCGCAAGGGCGACAAGCGGGACTTCGACTACGTGACCATCGTGGTGCGCCGAACGATCACCGTCTCGCTCAACTGCGACGCGCGCACCTAGGCGGCGGCGTCACCCGTATCGCTGCCGCTGCCGGTCTTCGTGTCGGTCTGGGGCCGCTGGCCCGTCAGGCCGTTGAAGATCCGCTTCAGCGGCCCACCGCTCCTGGGTTGTGTGGCCGAGGGCGGCTTGGGCGGATCGAATTTGAAGGGGTTGCGGATCAACGGCTGGTCCGGCTTGGTGACCTTCGGAGTGGTACCGCTACCTGTGTCAGCCGCCTGATTTTCCTCCGCCTCTGCGGTTTTGGCGGCGACGGGTGTCTGCACTGGCTGGGGTTGCGGTTGCGGTTGCACCGAGGTCGGGCCGTAGCCACCGGACCCAGTGGGAATGCCGACGTTGTCCGTGGTCTTCACACCGGTTGTCTTGTCATATACGGGACCGCCCACGCCGAATGGACGGTAGACATCTGCAGTCCCGAGCGGCCGCGAATCGGTGCCGGTCGCTTGTTGGACGGTGTCGTCAATGCCAACCGGCACGGCGCCAAGCGTGTTGCCGATCAACGAGACCGGGTTGCCGATCGGGATGATGGCGAACTGCACGTGCTCGCCGGGACTCTTGTCGCGGGCATATGCATCCTCGATCCACACCCGCAGGATCGCGTCCGGCAACGCCAACGCTGCGCTGGGCACGCCTAACGTCTGCAACGGCATGAGGATTGGGAGCCTGTCCGCCGGAATCATGTAGTAGTGGGTATCGCCGTACGTGCCCTGATCGATGATTCCCGGCTCGGTGATGCTGTGTGAAGGCACGTCGCCATGCAGCTGCGCGTATGCCGCGAGCGAGTTGGCCATAGCCAGAAGGTTCAGCGGCCGGGCGGGTGCGTCGCCGCCGAGGAAGTCGTACTGCTGTGCAACGTCGACGGTCGGGTAGACGGTTGGGTCGCCGGGCGCACAGGTAGGTCCGCCACAGCTGTTTTCTGTAGGCCCGTAGAAGGTGATGCCGAAGAAGGGGATGGTCATTCCCTCGAATCCGCGGCCGAGGATTCCCCCGTTCGGTCGCATCGGATTAGATGCCAGAACGAATTCCGTGCCATTCAGGTAAGGATCGGCATTGGGATCGTTGATCAAATCGTTTTTGACCAGTGACGCGACCACGGCGCTCTGCGAGTAGCCGAACACGACGAAGTGAACATCGGGGCCGGGCGCGGGCGGCGCGGTATCGGGCGAGTTCACCCCGTCGCTCTGGTTGTAGTTGCACGCGTCACCGGGTCCGCCGCGACCCAGGCACGTATTGAGGTTCTCGCGTCCCGCTTGAACCGAATCGTCGAAAGTCGTCGTACCGAACACGGGGAAGAACTCCGCCGGATAGATCACGGCATAGGTATCCGGGTTGGTCTCGCCGGTCCCCGGAGTGATGTAGTTTCCAACGGCCTGGCCGAAGTAATTGTTGACGAAAGCGACAGAATCTGGCGGCGTGGACAGCGGGTGCTGGGTACCTCCCATGATCAATGCCGTCGTAGCCAGTAGCTGAACGGCGCTCGTGATCGCCGTGGTCACCACCAGCGCCGGCACCGAGATCAACGCCACCAAGACAACGACCAGCGAACGCGCAACAGCCTTCATTAAGGAACTACCCTTCCCCATTCTCAGAATCGCACCGCACAGCCTGAGCGACGATGACTTCAGCCACTGCAGGTCCCCACCTGGCAGTACAGATAAATTGTGCCGTACGAAAGCCGAAAGGTACAGCAAAATTTTTAGGTTTTTCTCAGCTGGACTCAGGCGCTGCTGGACCCGGCTAGCAACACCTAGCCAGTTAACGAAAGCAAACGGCTCTGACGTGCGCTTCGACGGTGTCGGCACGCGGTTGATCTTCATGGCGAATTTCCCACCATCGGTGGTTTGCCGACCGTAGGCTCGTGGCGCTGATTTCAACTGACTCGGGAGACTTGATGACAAAAGTGAGGGCAGGCGGCATCGCGATCCTGGCGGTCGTACTCGGCCTCGGCCTGGCGGGCTGCGGATCCGATGAAAAGAAGGCCGCCCCGACCACCTCGAGCTCAACCGCGGCGGCCGCCCCGTCGCCGCAGGCTCCGAAGCCCACCACGATCCCCGACTACATCAAGCAAAACGGGATCAAAGAGACTCCGGTGAAGCGTGGCGAGCCAGGGACTCCCGAAATCAACCTTCCCACCCCTGCCGGCTGGGAGGACCTGGCCCCCCAGACCCCCCAGTGGGCCTGGGGCGGAATCAAGTTCACCGCCGACCCGGCGATGGCCGACAACCCGCCGACCATCATCGCGCTGGTTTCCAAGCTGCAAGGCAACGTCGACCCGGCCAAGATCCTGGAGTACGCACCGGGCGAAATGAAGAACCTGCCCAACTACCAGGGCAACGGCGTCGGCTCGGCCAGCAAGCTGGGCGGTTTTGATGCATGGCAGGTGGGCGGCATGTACACAAAGGACGGTGTCAAGCACGCCGTGGCGCAGAAGACGGTGACGATCCCTGCCGCTGACGGCCTGTTCGTGCTCCAGCTCAACGCCGAGGGCACCGAGGATCAGATGGGGGTCCTGATGGACGCCACCAAGGTGATCGACGAGCAGACCACCATCACCCCAGCGCCCTGAATCAGGCCCGCGACACCGCCGACGCATCAGCCACCTGCTCGGCGGTCGGCCGCACACCGGTGTAGCGCTCGAACTGCTCGGCCGCCTGCAGCGCAATCACCTCGGCGCCGGTGATCACCTTCACGCCGGCGCTGCGGGCGGCGACGATCAGCGGGGTCTCCGACGGCATCGCGACGACGTCGAACACGGTGTCCGCCTTGGCAATTGTCGACGCATCGAACGCACTGAACCGCTCCTCCGGGCCACCCGCCATCCCGATCGGAGTCACGTTGACGATAACGTCGGCAGTGCGTGAGCCCACCCCGCGCGCATACTCGTAGTCGAGTTGACGCGCCAATGCGACACCCGTCTCCTCGTTGCGGGCGACGACTACACCGTTGCGAAAACCGCTGTCGCGGAACGCTGCACCGACCGCACGCGCCATCCCGCCGCTGCCGTGGATCAGCACTGACTGCGAACCGTGCAGCCCGTGTCGGTCGATAAGCCGTTGCACCGCAATGTAGTCCGTGTTCGACGCGGTGAGGTGCCCATTGTCGTTGACGATGGTGTTGACGGCATAGATCGCTTGCGCCGAGCCTTCTACCTCGTCGACGAGCGGAATCACATCCTGCTTGAACGGCATCGACACCGAGCAGCCACGGATGCCGAGAGCGCGCACACCGCCGATGGCCGCGACGATGTCGGTCGTCGTGAACGCCTTGTAGATGAAGTCGAGCCCAAGCAGGTCGTAGAGATAATTGTGAAATCGGGTCCCGATATTGCTGGGCCGGGCGGCCAGCGAGATGCACACCCTGGTGTCCTTGCTCAGCGGTGGCCGCATCAGCTGACGGCACCTATGACTTGCCTTGCCATGCTGTGGATTTCGCGATAGAGCTCTCGCGATATCGACAGGTCTCGCAAGGGAGGCACGTCGAGGACCGTCGTCACCACGCCGAGATCGTCTCGCTGCCAGCGCGCGCCGAACCGGTCGAGGATCCTGCGCATCGAAAGGTTGTCGGACAGCACCCGCGCCGTGAAGCGGCGAATCCCGTCGCCGCGCGCCGCAACAGCCAACGCCACCATCAGAAATGACCCGACGCCGCGGCCCTGGTAGTCGTCCCCGACGATGAAGGCCACCTCCGCCAGCGTCGGGTCCGTTTCGTCGCGCACGAATCGGGCGTCGGCTACGACCGGCCCCTCCCTGCCCTCGGTCATCACCCACACGAAGTGGTCTTTGTAGTCGACCTCGAACAAATAGGTCATCAACGACTTGCTCGGCATTCGAGGGGTCTGAAACCGGCGGTACAGAGTCTCGCTGGAAAACTCGATCGTGCCGTCCGACGCGCGTTCGCTGTCGCCCGGTAAAACGGGCCGCAGGTAAAGCCAAGAGTCGTCGCGCATTTGAATGGGGATGGGCGTGATAAAGGCCGCCAGGCGCTGACGCGCCGTGCGCACAAGCTTGTCCATCATGCCCGGAAGATCGAGCATGGCGGCGAAGGCGCCGTGCCCGCCGACCCATCCAGTGACCGGCTCGGTCGCGACCACAGTCGCGGTTCGCGGTGCCCCGCGTAACAGCGCGATCTCTCCGACGATCAACGGCGGTGAGGCCTCCACGGCGATCGGCACACCGTCGCTGCCGGTGTGCGTGATCTCCGCCTTTCCGGAATTGATCAACAGAAACGATTCGGCGCGCTCGCCCTGCCGCATCAAGACCCGGCCCGCCGGTGCGTCCAGCGGGCGCAGTTGCGCCGCCAGCGACACCAGAGCTTCCGGGCGACTGCCCTTGAAGATGTCCAGGGCGGCAAGTTCGTCGGCGCTGACGGCCGTCGATCCGGCCACGTCACGAGGCTACCGGCTCCCACCACCTGCGGGCGCGAACATGTCCGTGGCCTCGGCACGGCCCCGCAACAGCTCGCGACCCGCGGCGGCCCAGTGCTGGCGTTCGGCGGTGTCGGCGCGGTTGACTGCAGCCGACGCACACATGATTCGTCGGTCCGATGTCTTCGCGAGGTCCGCCAGGCGCGCCGCCTCGTTGACCGGGTCGCCGATCACCGTGTATTCGTAGCGGTTCTCGGCACCGATGTTGCCAGCGAAGACCGGACCCGCCGATACGCCGATCCCGAAGTCGACCAGCGGCAGTTCGCGCAACTCCTCACCGAGTGCGCGCGCGGTCGCCAACGCGGCCGAAGCGGCGCCCTCGGTGTGAAACGGCGCTCCGAAGATGGCCAGCGCGGCGTCTCCCTGGAATTTGTTGATCATCCCGTCGCGCGCGTCGACGGCATTGACGACGATCCGGAAGAAGTCGTTGAGCACCTCGGCGACCTGCTCCGGCGGATGGCTTGCGGCCAGCTCCGTCGACCCCGTCAAATCGATGAACAAGATCGCCGCTTCTTGGACGCCACCAGACATTGTCGCGCCCTCTTCAATGGCGCGCCGTGCGACATTGACGCCGACGTGCCGACCGAACAGGTCGCGGACCCGTTCCCGCTCGGCCAATCCGGCGACCATTTGGTTGAAACCGCTTTGCAGCCTGCCGATTTCGGACCGCTCAAAGACATCGACTTCGGTGTCGAAATGTCCTCGCTCCACCTCCGCCATGCCGTCGACGACGTCATGGATCGGATCGGATATCGACCTCGAGGTGAGGATCATCGTCGGCATACCCAGCACCACAGCGGCCAGCGCGATCACCAATACGGCCATCTCCACCGACGCCGTTCGCGGGATCAGCCACCCGTTCGACTTCACCACGACGAGTGCCACGATGACGAAACATGGGAGTGCGCTGCACAGCAGCCACAGCAGGATGAGCCGCGCCAGCACTCCGGGTGCAGCAATGAGGCGCTCGGAGGCGCTGGTGGCGGCCGCGAGGATCGGTCGAACGATTTTCAACGTAAGCAGAAGCGCGATGCCCGCTGCCGCAGAGCCGCCCAGGATCACCCCCAACGCGGTCGGCACCATCACCGGGATGCCACCGCCGTGGTTCACCAAGACGGACAAGCCGCCACTGACAACCCAGGTGCCTGCGAGAAGCGAGGACTGGCGAGTCAGCAGTTTTGTCAACGCCTTTCGCTGATTGTCGTCAGGCTCCAGGCCCGCGGCGAACCAGCGAAGCGTCGGCACTATGTTCATGATGCCGCCGACGACCACAACGATCGTGCTGATGGTGACGAGGACGGCCGATGCGACGATGTTCGCCGTGGTGAAGTAGTTGTGCGCGCCAGTGAGCGCCTCGCCGCCGAGTGGGATCAGTATGGCGACGGCCGCGCTGACCGACAACAGATACGCCCCAGCGAGCCGGCCCGCGTAGTCGGCCGCCAACCTCCTCATGTGTACAAAGTAGCCGCCGAGCTACGGGGTCGGCTTGAACTCCAAGTGCAGTTCGGCCAGTCCGCGCATGATGAACGTCGGTTCGTAGCGATACCGGCGGGCTTCCGCCGGACCGTGGTGCTTATCCGAGATGCGGAAGTCGGTCATCCTGTCGAGTATCCGGTTCACCGAGATCCTGCCCTCCGTGCGGGCGAGCGGCGCGCCGGGACAGGAGTGCACGCCGCGGATGAAGGCGATCTGTTCGCGGACATTGCGGCGGTCCGGTTTGAAGGAATCGGGATCGTCGAACTTTCGCGGATCCCGGTTGCATGCGCCCGGCAGCAGCATGACGGTGGTGCCTGCGGGCACCTCCGTCTCCCCGATGGTCGTCGACGTGCGCGCCATCCGGAAATGTGACTTCACCGGGCTCTCCACGCGCAGTGTCTCTTCCAGGAATGCCGGTATGCGGTTGCGGTCGTCGCGCAAATACGTTTCATATTCCGGGTTCTCGGCGATGATGCGGATCGCGGAACTGACCAGCTTCGTCGTCGTCTCGGTGCCTGCGGCGAACAGGAATGTCGACAGGTTCATCACATCTTCGATGTCGGGAGTCGAGTCGTCCTCGTATTTCGCCTGCGCAAGTTCGGTCAGGACGTCATCGCGTGGCGTACGCCTGCGATCTTCGATGTAGGCGTAGAACTTGTCGTTGAGCCACTGCAGTGGATTGTGTGTGGTCGGCGCCTCTTCACCGAGTTGTCCCACCAACTCGCCGGAGAAAACCGCGCGGAACTCCTCGTGGTCCTCGGCCGGTACGCCGAGCAGATCGGCGATGACGAGAAGCGAGAAGGGTTTGGCGTAGTCGTCGAGAAACTCGCATTCGCCGCGGTCGATGAACGTGTCGAGTTGTTGGTCGGCCAGACGCCACATGAAGTCCTCATTCTCCTTGAGGCGCTTGGGAGTAATGAGTTTGTTCAGCAGTCCCCTGGTCCTGGTGTGTAGCGGCGGGTCCTGCGTGGTGATGTGCTCGCTCATCGGGACGCTGGCGCGGTGCTCCTCGATGAGTTCCGAAACGTCATCGCCGCCCGGGCCGAAGGGCAATCCCGAAAACGGGCCCGCCACCGAGACGCACGACGAGAACGCGGGGTCCTTGTAGACGGCCAGCGCCTCCTCATAGCCCGTGACGGTCAGCACGTTGAACGGCGTCGCCTGTGTCACGGGGCATTTCGACCGCAGGTGGTCGAAATACGGATACGGGTCGGGAATGAGCGACTCGTCGGTGAAGAAGTCGACTGTTTCGAAGTCGGTCACAAAATACTCCCTGTCATGGCGATCGGGAACTCACATCTCAGTTGGCGGGGACGGGGTCGAACAGGATCGGCAGGGCGGTCGGCGAACGGAACGCCTGCCCACGGATATACGGGTCGTCGGCACCCGGATCCATCCGCAGGTTGGGTAGCCGGTCGAGTAGGAGGTTCAACGCCACCCGCATCTCCAGCCGCGCCAGGTGCATGCCGAGGCAGACGTGCACGCCGTGGCCCCAACCGATATTCGGCTTCGCATCGCGAAAGATGTTGAACTGGTTGGCATCGGCGTACCGTTCGTCCTGCCGGTTCGCGGCGCCCAACACCGGCATGACCGATGAGCCTTTGGGAATCTGGATCCCGCCGAGTTCGGTGTCGCGGGCGGCTACCCGGGTGATCATGATCAACGGAGGCTCCCACCGCACGGCTTCCTCGATGGCCTGCGGCAGCAACGACCGGTCCGCGCGGACCGCGTCGAGCTGGTCGGGGTTCGACAACAGCCCGTACAACAGGTTTCCCAGTGCGCGATAGGTGGTTTCAACGCCCGCGGGGAGCAGCAGCCGCAGGAACGAGAAGATCTCCTCGTCTGACAGCTTCTCGCCGTCGATCTCGGCGGCGGCCAGTCCGCTGATCAGATCCTCGCGCGGGTCCTCCCGCCGAGCATCCAGGATCGGTGCGAAGTACTTCGCCAAGGCTTGAGACGCCTCGCGACCACGCTCCGGGTTGACGGTGAAGGACAGCAGGGAAATCGACCAGCGCTGGAACTGCGCGTAATCCTCCTGCGGCAAGCCGAGCAAGCCCGCGATGATCAATGTCGGATATGGAAAGTTGAACTCTTTCGCCAACTCGGCGCTCCCGCGGTCGGCGAACCTGTCGATCAACGCGTTGCCCACCTTGCCGACCAGGTCGTCCTCCCAGCGCGCCAAGGCCTTCTGCGAGAACGCCTTCGACACCAGCGCCCGATGTCTGCCATGCTCGGGCTCGTCCATGCCCAGCATCACGTGCTTGCCGAAGACGTCACCGAACGCCTGGATGATGATCTCGGACGAGAAAGTCTCGTTGTCCTTCAGCATCTGCTGGGCTTCTTCGTACCGGTACACCATCACGATCGGTTTGCCCTCTTGACCTGGCATGCCGGGGATCTCGATTTTCTGCACGGGCTCTTCGCGGCGCAACCGGTTGAGTTCGGTGTACGGGTCGCGCACGTCACCCGAGACGAAATCGTCGAACTCCCCGAAGTCCTCGAGGTCATCGAAAAGTTGCAAAGCTGCTCCTTATATCAACTAGCCGGGTAGGCAACCGACTTCACTTCGGTGTACTGGTCGAAGCCGCAGAGTCCGTTCTGGCGTCCGACGCCGCTGGCCTTGTAGCCGCCGAACGGTGTGTCGGCGCCGTAGCCGGCGGTGCCGTTGAGGCCGATGAAACCTGCGCGCAGCCGCTTGGCCACCGCCAGCGCGTGATCAACCGTGCCCGCCATCACGTTGCCGGCCAGCCCGTACACACTGTCGTTGGCGATGCGCACGGCGTCGTCTTCGTCGTCGAACGGGATGACGACGAGCACCGGCCCGAAAATCTCTTCCTGGGCGATGGTCATCGAATTGTCGACATCGACGAAAAGCGTTGGCTTGACGAAGTATCCCTTGTCCAGGCCCTCGGGTCTCTCGGCACCGCCGATCAGCATCCGTGCGCCTTCCTCGACTCCCTTGTCGATGTAGCCGCGGATCCGGCTGCGTTGTTTGTCGGAGATCACTGGACCGCACAGGGTGGCTGGGTCCTGCGGGTCGCCTGGTTTCACCCCTTCATAGATGCCCTTGAGGATTTCGACACCCTCGGCGTAGCGGGACCGCGGCAGCAGCATGCGCGTCGGCATCGCGCAGCCCTGCCCGGCATGCATGCACGGTGCGATACCCATCATGCACGCGAGAGCGAAATCGGCGTCTTCCAACACGATGGTCGCCGACTTGCCGCCGAGCTCGAGGAAGAGGCGCTTCATCGTCGCCGCTCCCTTCTCCATGATCCGCTTGCCGACGACGGTGGAGCCGGTGAACGAGATCAGGTCGACTTTGGGTGAGAGCGTGAGCTCTTCGCCGACGAAGTGGTCGGACGCCGTGACGACGTTCACGACACCCGCTGGGATATCGGTGTTCTCGGCGATCAGCCGCCCGATCCGGGTTGCGTTGAACGGTGTGTTGGGCGCCGGTTTGAGGACCACGGTGTTGCCGGTGGCCAGCGCCTGCCCGAGCTTCTGGATGGTGACCTCGAACGGGAAGTTCCACGGCACGATCGCGCCCACGACACCGGCCGGTTCGCGCCACACCTTGCGGGTGGTGTTCACTCCGGTCAGCGAAATCATCGCGTCACCAAGCGATGTCTCCCAAGGGTATTCGTCGATCAGCTTGGCGGGGTAGCGGAGCGCGTCGGCCAGCGGGGCGTCGAGCTGTGGTCCGTAGGTCACCGAGCGCGGGCAACCCACCTCGAGGATGAGCTCTTCGCGCAGGTCCTCGCGCTCGCCTTCGATCGCGTCCTGCAGTTGGAGCAGGCACTTCTGTCGGAAGGAGTGGTTGGTGGACCAGTCCGTCTCGTCGAATGCGCGGCGTGCCGCATCGATCGCACGGTGCATGTCCTCTTTCGAGGCGTCGGCGACCTCGCCCAACGATTCTTCGGTGGCGGGGTTGATGTTGGTGAATGTTCCTGCGGAGCCATCGACGAGCTTGCCGTCGATCATCATCTTGGTTTCGAAACGAACGGTGGGAGTGTCAGCCATTCTTGTCGCTCTCTTCAGTGTCCGGGTCTGGTGCTCCCATGGTGGCGGCCGACGTATCGCGCAGCGCGCCGAATCGGGGAATGCCCATCAACAGCCGCATCATGGCGTGCAGGCCGTTGCCGGGAAGCAGCCGGCTGGCGATCAGCAGCATCCGTGCGTCAGGTCCGACGGGCCGCCGCACGAACGGCTGGTCGCCCTCGAGCGCCTTGGCGAGACCGGCGGCGAACCGATCCGGCGATTTGGCCGCCATCTTCATCGCGGCCCGTCCGCGTTTGTCCATCGTGGCGTGATGGCGGGCGTAGGGCCCGTCGAGGACACGGTTGTCCGTAGTGCCTGCGTCGGTGATGATCTCGGTGTCGTAGGTGCCGGTCACCAGGATCGTCACGCCGATACCGAACGGCGCGACTTCTCCCGCCATCGATTCCCCCCACCGTTCCAGCGCACCTTTGACGGCCGAATACGGTGCGGTCGACGGCATTCCACGCACTCCGCCGGCGCTGGATATCAACACGATCCTGCCCCGGCCGGCCGCCCGCATCGACGGCAGCAGCGCCTTGGTCAAGGCCACGGGCCCGAAGATGTTGGTGGCGAACATGGTTTCCCAGAGGCTCATCGGTGCCTCTTCGACCATGCCCGCGGCGGAAATGCCGGCGTTGTGCACCACGGCGTAGGGCGCGCCGACGGCTTCGATGATCGACTTCGCCGCTGCGGCCACCGATGCGGAGTCGGTGAGATCGAGTGTGACGCCGATCAGTCGAGGATCGCCGTCCCTGGCACCGGTCGCCGCACGCAGGTTTTCCATGCCCGTGTCCACCGACCGCATTGCCGCCACGACCCGCCAGCCCTGGCGGTACAGGTGAACCGCCGAGGCGAAGCCGAGCCCCCGCGACGCCCCGGTGATCACGACGCTGCGTGGTTCAGCCATTGGTGGCTTCCGCTGCGCATCGATCGCTGCGAGCACCCAATTCGACATCGGGCCGTCCGTCGGGTTGGGCGCTCATCCAGGTCGACCAGATCCCGACTGAGTACGGACCAGGCTGGCCGTTCTCCTCGTAGAAGCCCTGCGGGTCATAGACTTTGGCCTCGGGGTACGGCCAAGGGCAGGCGACCGAGGTCGCGGTCCTCGTCCACTTGATGATCGCGAAACCGGTGCCGTACGCGAAATACGCGAGGTTGATGATGACGAACATCACCAAGAACATCCCCAGCGCCGGCTTGTTGGGCAGGATGCGCGCGCGCTGAGCCAGCTTTTCGGCCACGGTTCGGCCGGTGTCATCGCGATATAGCAGCACACCTGCGGGGATCATCACGAAGGTCACCATCACCGTTTCCCAGATGAACGGGAATTGGTATGTCTCGCCGACGAATACCGAGCCGAACGGGATGACCTGCGAGTAGATGTAGAACCCGGTGCGCACCAGCGTCACCTCGAGCATCGCGTCGATGATGATGCCGCAGGGCAGGATGATCAGCGCCAAGCTGATCAGCGGATGCCGCCACACGAACGAGTCAACGGGCCTGCGCGCCTGCAACTTTCGTAGCATCCAGATCGCTGGGAAGTAGGGCCCGAGGTAGAACATGATGTAGCCGATGACGAGGAACGGTTCGACGGTCGGCGACAGCGACACCAGCGGCCAATCCTCGGGCCAGTGCCACAATTCCGGGTTGTAGACGGCGAACGGCGACCAGTTCATGATCGGGTCCTGCCACACGATCAACGTGGTGACAATGCCCATCAGCAGGACCGGGTGCGCGCCGTGACGGCGCCATGCCACCACATACACCACGATGATGATCGACATCGAGATGATCGTGAAGATCTGGAAGAGGTCGAGCCAGTGGTCGTAGCCGAACAAGGGCTCGACCGGTCGCGGAGCACCCGTCACATCCGGGTTTTTGATGCGCGGGGACACTGCACCCTTGCGGGCATTCACCGCGATCAATGCCAGCAGCACGAGCGCGACAGCGATCCAGATCGCGCCGAGCCACGACGTCTTCTTCCGCTCGGGTGCAGGGTTTTCCGGAGCCGGAACGATTTCTGCAGTCATGGACCTACTCCTCACCGAATCGATCGACGAGATGGGAGTTGACGCCGTCGGCGTCAAGCCTGCGGGCAACCAGGTATCCGGCGCCCATCCAGGCGCGTCGGGTCCAGTTGCCGAACGACACCCGGGTACCAGGCGCACCGGCGGCGGCGGGCATCATCTTCACCCGCTCGAGCGCCTCTTTGACGCCGCGCGGACTCAGCGGGTGGGCATCGGTGCACGCGCGCAGCAGTGCGCTCGCGACATCGCAGTTGACTACCGGCACGCAGTATTCCGGTCGCCGGCCGAACTTCGCTTCGTACTTGTCCAGAAAGGCCTGGCCGACAGCGTTGCCTTCGTCGTACTGATCGACACCGGTCCAGCCCATGAAAGCGTTCCACATGATCGGGTTGATCCACGCGTTCTGGAACGCGGTGCTGGTGAATCGCGGTGGATCCCAATTGAGCTCTTCGAGTACGGGATTGACGAAAACGATGCCGAAGCCGAAGCCCATGTGCACGATGGCCTGGACCTTGGCTTCGTGTAGAGTCTTCACCGCCTCGCTCACGTCCTGTGCGGTCTGGGCGATTGTCGCCTCGGCGACGATCCGAATTCCCTTGCGACGCGCCGCACTCCGAAAGTTCTTCAGGTAGCTTTCGCCAACCAGTGACTGCTCCATGAGCACGCCAACCTCGGAATGACCACCCTTGGCCAAGAGATCCGCCCAGAAAATCGGCTCATCGGTCAGTGAGCCTTGCGGGAACGAGAACGTCCACTCCCCGAGCCACGCGTCCGAGCCTGTGACGCTGAGGGCGGGCACTTTGAACCGCTCCTCGATCGCCTCCCGTGTCGGGACGCAGTTGTCGGTGATGTGCGGGCCGAACACGGCGAGACACCCGTCGTCAACCAACTCGCCGTACGCGTCGATGACCGCCTTGACCGAACCCTTCGGGAGGCCCTCCACCTCCTTGTAGATGATCTGGATCGGGCGGTCGATCACGCCCGCGTCGAAGGCCTCGGCGAAGATCATCTCGAACGGATTGGAGAGATCCTCCTTCATCTCCTGTGGGTACAGGTCGGGCAGCTTGAAATCCATCAGGTAGCCGAATTTGATGGGCTCAGCGGCGCTTTCGTACGACATGCAACCTCCGTTGGTGTGCTGTGCGTCAGTCGGTGGGCGGTTCGTCGGCCAAATAAACGTCGATCATTTCGACCAGACCACGGGTGACGGTCGCGTCGTCGGTGAGCGGTCCGGCGATGGCGGCGCGGGCCGCCGCGCGCGGGCTCAGTCCCTGGGCGATGAGCTGGCCTGCGGCAATCAGCACCCGCGTCGACGCCACCTCACGCAGGCCGCCGGTTTCCAGCCGGCGGACGGCCTGGCCGAGCCGAACGAGTTCCGCGGCACGTTCGTGACCGATGCCCGCCTCGTTGACGAGGATCTTCTCCTCGACATCGGGTGTGGGGAAACCGAAGTCGATCGCGACCATGCGCTGACGCGTCGAATCCTTGAGGTCCTTGAGCACGCTCTGATAGCCCGGGTTGTACGACACCACCAGGCAGAAGCCCTCCGCCGCGTCGAGCGTCTGCCCCAGTCGTTCGATCGGCAGCTGGCGGCGGTGATCGGCCAGCGGATGCAGCACCACGGTGGTGTCCTGTCGCGCCTCCACCACCTCGTCGAGGTAACAGATCGCACCGTCGCGAACCGCACGGGTCAGCGGGCCGTCCACCCATTCGGTGTCGCCGCCACGCAACAGAAAGCGCCCGACGAGGTCTGCCGTCGTCAGATCGTCATGGCAGGACACGGTGATGAGCGGACGATCCAGATCGTGCGCCATCGCCTCGACGAAACGGGTTTTGCCGCACCCCGTCGGGCCCTTCAGCACGATGGACAAACCCTGCCGGTAGGCGGCCTTGAAAACCTGCTCCTCGTTGGCCACTGGCA
>LZSH01000517.1 GCA_001665255.1 Mycobacteriaceae bacterium 1482268.1
GCGGCACACCATACGAGCGGGCAACCACTGCACCCGTCAACAGCACCCAGCTGACGCCGAGGCCGATCCCCAACGCGATGGTGGGCTACCAACGTGGATACGGGCTGGTCGCCGACTGCTGGCCGCAAGGCGCCAACAGCAACTACATGCGGATGCGGGTGATCGCGATGGTCGCGGTGAAGAACGACCTCGCCCTCGTGGCCGCGGCGGTCGGCCCGTTCCGGCAGTTCGGCCCCGACTTCGGGCTCGGCAAACCGTCGGGCGCGAACCTGCAGCTCGCACTCGACATGGGGAAGTACGTCAACAGCTTCACGTGGCGAGGCGACCCGCCACGCTGACAGCCACAAATGATGACATTGACAAATGTCACCATTTATTGGTGTACTCGGGCATGGCCGAAACCAGCCGTGCCAAGCGCGGGTCGGTTCAGTCCCGCGCCGCCGCGGCACTGAGCACTGCCACGCTGCGCCCGCTCACGCGGGTGCTACCGGTCGAGCGGACGTGGGGGCTCTGGCTGTCCCGCCAGATCCTGGCGGGCCTGATGGAGGCGTGCGGGCCCTCGCTCTCGGGCACCGAGGTGGAAAAGGTCGACACGGTGCTGCCCGACGGCCGCAGACTCGTCGGCGAATGGGTACGGGCGCAGGGTGTTTCGCACGCGGCGTCGGCGATCTATTACATCCACGGCAGCGGCTATGTTCTGTGCAGCCCACGCACCCACCGGCGGTTGACGTCGTGGCTGTCGCGCCTGACGGGCCTGCCTGTGTTCGTGGTCAAGTACCGGCTCGCGCCGCGGTACCGGTTCCCGAAGGCCGCAGACGATGTGCGCGCCGGATGGGATTGGCTGACGACAGAACATGGCCTGCCCCCCGACCGAATGATCATCGCCGGCGACTCCGCCGGCGGGCATCTCGCCGTCGACCTCGTGCTGCACCCCGATGTCGCGCATCCGGCGAGCCTGGTGTTGCTTTCGCCGCTGTACGACTTGACCTTCGGGCTCGCCCGGGCCCGTGAAGCGTTGCGTCGCGACCCGGTGATCCGTGTGCGCGACGCTGAGCGACTCGTCGGATTGTACTGTGCAGGAACCGATCTCGCTCATCCACGGCTGACACTCGACGTCGCGGGGGGCAGGCCGCTACCGCGGACACTCATCCATGCCGGAGGAGCCGAATTCCTCGTTGCCGACGCGAGGGCACTCGCCGCAGATATCCGCACCGCCGGCGGTGACTGCCTGCTGCAGGTCTGGCCCGACCAGCTGCACGTCTTCCAGGCGTTGCCGCGCATCACTCCCGAGGCAGGACCCGCCATGCGCTCGGTTGCCCGCTTCGTCATCGAATCGCTCGGCGACACCGTCGTCGACCTTCAGGCGGGTTAGCCAGTGGGCATCTTCGGTTCGGCCAGAAAACGCAGTCGCGGTGCCGCGGCAGTCATCACCGGGGCGGGCAGCGGAATCGGTGCGGCGTTCGCCGCCGAGCTGGGCCGCAGAGGCGGCAGGATCGTGTGTAGCGACGTCGACGAAACCAGCGCCCGCGAAACGGCGGACGCCATTGTCGGCGCGGGCGGACAGGCTCTTGCGGCATGCTGCGACGTCACGAGGCTCGATGACGTCATTCAACTCGCGGACATGGCGGTGAACTGGTTCGACGGGCCGCCAACCCTCGTGATCAACAACGCAGGTGTCGGCGCGGGCGGCAATGCCATCGGTGACATCGACATCGATGACTGGGCGTGGGTGCTCGGCATCAACCTGTGGGGCCCTATTCACGGCTGTCACGTCTTCGCGCCCATTCTCCGCGAAGCCGGGTACGGCGGCATCATCAACGTCGCGTCGGCCGCAGCGTTCGGTGCAGCCCCCGGAATGGCGGCCTACAACGTCAGCAAGGCCGGTGTGCTGTCGCTGTCCGAGACGTTGGCCGCCGAACTGTCGGGCACCGGCGTGAACGTCACGGTGCTGTGCCCGACATTCGTCAAGACAAACATCGTCGACTCCGGCCGCATCACCGACAAGTCCAGCCAAATGGCCGGCCGACTCATGCGCTGGACCGGCTTTTCCCCCGAGCGCGTGGCGCGCACTTGCCTTGACACCCTCGATCGTGGCGGCCTGTATTGCATGCCGCAACCCGACGCCCGGATCGGTTGGGGCATAAAGCGCTTCACCCCGACGGTGTACACCCGCGCCGCCGGTTTCACGACGCGAATCACCACTCCCTGAGCGAGGAGGATCAAATGGCGATCGACATGGACGTCATGCTGACGAAGATCAAGGACCGCCAGTGGGCACTGGCCGACATCGACTGGAACGCACCAGGTGCCGAAATGATCACCGACGAGCAGCGGCCGCAGCTGAAGGCCTTCATGGCCGACCTGTGTTGGATCGAGAACATTGGGGCCCGAGGTTTCGCGGCGTTGGCCAAGAAGGCACCCACGCCCACCATCGCCGAGATCTACCGCTACTTTCACGCCGAGGAGCAGCGCCACGCCAACGCCGAACTGGCGTTGATGAAGCGCTGGGGAATGCTCGCCGACGGCGAGGTTCCCGAGCCCAACGTCAACATCCGCTTGGCCATCGACTGGTTGGACCGTTGGGCGGATGACATGCCGCTGTCGCTGCTCGGCACGGTCATCCCGATGCTCGAGGTCGCGCTTGACGGCGCACTGCTCAAGTTCCTGCTCGACGAGGTGCACGACCCGGTCTGCCACCAGGTGTTCGAGAAGATCAACAACGACGAATCACGGCACCTGGCTGTCGATTTCGAGGTGCTCGAGATGATCGGGCACGCGAGGATCCGACGCATGCTGATCGACTTCATCGGTCACAACGCCACTCCAGGTCTCATCATCGGCGCCATCACGGGTGCACCGCTCATCAACAGGATCCGTAATGAGATCACCGCCATGGGTATGGAGCCTGAGCGCCTGTACAAGGCCGTCAAGCGATTCAGAGAGCTCGGCGACCGCGGCGAACACACCGGTCGGGTACCGACGTACCGGTTCCTGAGACGTTATGCGGGCGTGGTCACCAACCCGCGGCATCCCTACCATCTGCTGGCCAATTCAATGGTGTGGCTTTCCGACCGATACCCACGGCCGCTGCTGCCACCGGTGCCCTCCTGGGTCAGAGAGGTCACCCATGAGCCTGCGGCCTGACGTGCGCGGTGTCTACGACACCCTGATTGTCGGCGCCGGATTCACCGGCGTCGGTACGGCGATCAAACTCGTGCAGGCGGGCATAAATGACTTCGTGATCGTCGAACGTGAGAACCGCGTCGGCGGAACATGGCGCGATAACACCTATCCCGGTGCAGCATGCGATATCCCGTCACTGCTGTATTCGTTCTCATTCGCCCAGAATCCGGACTGGACACGGGCCTACTCCCCCGCCGACGAGATCTGCCGGCACATCGAGGACCTGGTCGACGACTTCGACCTACGCGGACGCATCGAGTTCGGCGTCGAAGTGAACGGCTTGCACTTCGATGAAGCCGAAGGGACATGGTTGGTCGAGACTACGGCCCGACGGCAATACCGGGCCCGCACCGTGGTGTTGGCTTCCGGCCCGCTGCCCGACCACAAGCTGCCGGACATTCGCGGTGTGGACGCCTTCGAGGGCAATGTGATTCACAGCGCGCGCTGGGACCACGACTATGACTTCACCGGAAAGCGCGTGGCCGTCATCGGAACGGGCGCGAGCGCCGTGCAGATCATTCCCGAACTGGTCGAGCAGGCAGCCTTCGTCAAGGTCTTCCAACGCACGCCAGGTTGGGTGCTGCCGCGGATGGACGTCCCGATACCCACGGTCGCGAAGGAGATGTTCGCGAAAGTTCCGGCTACACAACAGCTTGCGCGCCAGGTTTTGTACTGGGGGCATGAGGTCAGCGCGACAGCACTGGTGTGGGACAGCCCGCTGACCGGGTTGGTCGCGCGGCTGGCCAGAGCGCACCTGCGAAGCCAGGTGAAAGATCCTTGGCTGCGCAGGCAACTGACGCCGGACTTCACGCCCGGCTGCAAGCGGATGCTGGTCTCCAGTGACTACTATCCCGCCCTGCAGCGCGACAACTGCAAGCTGATCGCCTGGCCGATCGCGACGATCAGCCCCGTCGGCATCAGAACCAGCGACGGCATCGAGCACCACGTCGACTGCATCGTGTTCGCCACCGGATACGACGTGCATCTGACGGGACCGCCATATCCAGTGACCGGGATCGGCGGACGCTCGCTGGCCAACGAATGGGCCGACGGCGCGCAGGCTTACAAGAGCATCAACGCTCACGGTTACCCCAATCTGTTCTTCATGACCGGACCTAACTCCGGTCCCGGGCACAACTCGCTGCTGGTCTACGTCGAGGGCCAGATCGACTACGCGGTCCACGGCATCTCCGCCATCCTCGGCGGCGGACTGCGTTACCTCGACGTCCGTGACGAGGTGCAGCGGCGTTACAACAGGCGCATTCAGAAGCGGCTGACCAAGACCACCTGGATGTCGGGTTGCAGCAGTTGGTATCTGACGAAGGACGGCTTCAACGCGTCGATGTACCCGGGCTTTGCCACGCAGTATCTTCGTCAGATGCGAGACTTCCGAATCGGCGACTACCAAGCTGCCTGAGATGTGCGCGGCAAGGCAGCCTCGACAACCCGCGGGGGCGATCTCGACGATCCTCGGCGGTCTGCGGCGAGCGCCGCGGCAGATCCGCAAGGGCTCCCGCGAGGTCGTCGAGACCGCGGTGTCGCAGCTCTTCGACGCTGCCGTGCAACCGCATGGAGCCGAGGCGTCCGGCGAATACCGCATCGAGGACCTCGCCCGGCTGGCCGGCACCACCACCCGCAATATCCGCGTCTACCGCGACCGAGGCCTGCTGCACCCACCGCTTCGAGTGGGTCGGATCGCGTTGTTCAACGACACCCACCTGACGCGGTTGCGGTTGATCACCTCACTTCTCGACCGGGGTTACAACATCTCGCACGTGCACGAGATGCTGTCGGCATGGGAGCAGGGCAAGAACGTCGGCGACATGCTCGGGCTGGAATCGGCCATTGCGGGAAGCTGGGCTAACGAGAAGCCCGAGCGAATGAGCGTCGCCGATGCCAAAAGGCTGGTCGACGACGATCCAGGCTTCGAGCGGTTGGTCGGTCTCGGGGTGATCCGACTTGACGACGGTGAAGCAATTGTCGTGCGGCCCAAGCTGATCGAAGCGTTCAACGAGGTCCGGCAGTACGGCGTGGCCACCGGCAAGCTGATCGATCTGCACGAGCAAATCGCTCCGCTGGTCGACCAGATCAGCGACATCCTGGTGAAGGCCGGCATCGAAGAGGTCGTCGAACGCATCAAGCCGGGGGCGGCGCTGCCGCCGGATACCGAAGTGGCTGAACTGATCACGATGCTCGTGCGGTTCCGCACCCAGGCGGTCTCGGCGGTGTCGTCGACGCTGGCCTTCTCGATCGAGTCGACCATCGAGGCGGCGGTTGGTCAGATTCTCGGAGACGTTATCGCCAAGGAAGCCGAGAGCGAAACAGCGTTGGAGGACTGATCACTCCCATTCGATGGTTCCCGGCGGCTTGCTGGTGACGTCCAGCGTGACGCGGTTGACCTCCGGCACCTCATTGGTGATGCGGGTGGAGATGCATTCGAGCACCTCGTAGGGCACCCGCGTCCAGTCCGCGGTCATGGCATCCTCACTGGACACCGGGCGCAGCACGATCGGGTGGCCGTAGGTGCGGCCGTCGCCCTGCACACCGACGGAGCGGATGTCGGCGAGCAGCACCACTGGACACTGCCAGATCTGGTTGTCCAAACCCGCCGCGGTCAGCTCCTCGCGGGCGATCGCGTCGGCGCGGCGCAGGGTGTCCAGCCGGTCGGCGGTCACCTCGCCGATGATGCGGATACCCAGTCCCGGCCCCGGGAATGGTTGGCGCGCAACGATTTCCTCCGGCAACCCAAGCTCGCGGCCGACGGCGCGCACCTCGTCCTTGAACAACAGCCGCAGCGGTTCGACGAGCTTGAACTTCAGATCGCCGGGCAGGCCGCCCACGTTGTGGTGGCTTTTGATGTTGGCCGCGCCGGTACCGCCGCCGGATTCGACCACGTCGGGATACAGCGTGCCCTGCACCAGGAATTCGACGTCCGGGCCGCCGTCAGCCACGATGTCGCGCACCGCGCCCTCGAACGCACGGATGAACTCCCGGCCGATGATCTTGCGCTTGCCCTCCGGGTTGGTCACGCCGGCCAGCGCCTGCAGGAAACGATCCGCGACGTCGACCGTGACGAGATTCGCGCCCGTGGCCGCGACGAAATCGCGCTGCACCTGCGCGCGCTCGCCGGCGCGCAACAGGCCGTGGTCGACGAACACACATGTCAGCCGGTCGCCGATGGCGCGCTGCACGAGCGCGGCCGCGACCGCCGAGTCCACGCCGCCCGACAGCCCGCAGATCGCCCTGCCGTCGCCGATCTGGGCGCGCACCTGTTCCACCAGGGAGTCGGCGATATTGGCAGGCGTCCATGCCGAATCGATGCCCGCGAATTCGTGCAGAAACCGGCTGAGCACCTGCTGACCGTGCGGCGTGTGCATCACCTCGGGGTGGTACTGCACACCGGCCAGGCCGCGGGCCCGGTTTTCGAAACCCGCAACGGGTGCGCCGGCACTGCTGGCCACGACCTCGAAACCTTCGGGTGCGGCGGTGACGGCGTCGCCGTGACTCATCCACACCGGCTGGGTCTGCGGAAGATCCGAATGTAGTTGTCCACCAGCAACATTCAGTTGGGTGCGACCATACTCGCTGGTGCCGGTATGGGCTACGGTGCCGCCGAGCGTCTGCGCCATCGCCTGGAAGCCGTAACAGATGCCGAACACCGGGACACCCAAATCGAACACAGCGGGATCCAGCTGCGGCGCGCCCTCTTCATAGACGCTTGACGGACCACCCGACAGCACGATGGCCTGCGGGTCCTTGGCCTTGATCTCCTCGACGGTGGCGGTGTGCGGGACGACCTCCGAATACACCCGCGCCTCCCGCACCCGGCGGGCGATGAGCTGCGCATACTGCGCTCCGAAGTCGACCACCAACACGGGGCGAGGGGATGCCGGTTTCACCCGCCCAGTCTACGGGCGGGTCATCTCAGAGCAGATCCGTGATCGTCTTCAGTCCCGCGTCGTAGAGCACACCGGGCAACATGCCGCCGTCGATCTCGATCGTGGTGCCGTTGATGAAGTCGGCTGCGCCGCTGCACAGGAAGACGCAGGTCCGGCCGACTTCGGCCGGCTCGCCTGCCCGCCCCATCGGAACCTTGCGGAAGTACTGCTCGCCCTGCGGGTCATCCTTGGGCAGCACGAACGACCGGAAGTTCTCGGTCATCGTCGGACCGAGCGCCAGGGCGTTGACGCGCGCATGCGGACCCCATTCCTCGGCCAATGACCGAGTGAGGTGGTTGAGTCCCGCTTTCGCCGCACCGTAGGACACGAGCGTCGGCGACCCGGCCGGGTGGCCCGCGCCGCTGGAGATGTTGATGATCGACCCGACGCCGTCCTGCTCGCGCATCTGCCGGTAGACCCGCAACGCGAACCATAGCGGGCTGACCAGGTTCATTTGGATGGCGAACGCGTGAAACAAGGCCGTGCGCGCAAAGTCGTCGTCGGCGCGCGGAGCGCCCTGGATCTGCTGGACCAGCTCGGGGATGTCTTCTACGTGGGGTGCGGGCACTGTGCCGCCGGCGTTGTTGACCAAGATGTCGATGCAGCCGAAGGTGGCCACCACCTCAGCGACAAAGGCGTCGATGGCGCGGAAATCTCCTTGGTCGCATACCATCTGGGCGCTGCGCTTCAGCCACGCCGGGTCCTGGTCCGCGCCGGGGATCGCGTCGAGCTTCGACCGGGAGCAACCGACGACGGTCGCGCCCGCCCGCAGCAGTTCGTGCGCGATGCCGACGCCGACCCCGCGACTGGTACCCGTGACGATGGCCACCTTGCCGTCGAGGGCTCCCCCGCTGTTCACCCGCCACACCATAGACGAGTGATCGACGTGTGATTGGGTATCGAAGGAGCAGTCGCGTTCCCAGCCGGTGAGGAGATGCATGCCCGAGTGGGTGGTCGTCCTGCTGGCGCTTGCTGCCGCGGTGACCTCGGCCCTCGGGATCGTGATCCGTCAGCGCGCCACGCTGGAGATCCCTCAGGAGGAGGGCGTCAGCGCGACGATGTTCAAAAAGCTGTTGCGCAACCGCCTCTGGTGGGGCGGGACGGTGGTGGCCGCCTCCGGCTACGGGTTACAGGCGCTCGCATTGACCTGGGGCTCGCTGATCCTGGTCCAACCGCTGCTGGTGTCGGCGCTGTTGTTCGCCCTGCCGATGAGTGCACGGCTGGCCCATCGCCGTGTCACCACCCATGACTGGGTGTGGGCCCTGGTGCTGACGGTTGGTTTGACGGCGTTCGTGACGATGGCGCGCGTGCATCCCGGCAACTACCGCCCGCTGCCCGCGGTGTGGATTTTGGCAACGGTCCTGTGCGTCGCGGTGGTGCTGGGGTGTGTCGTCGGCGGCGCTCGCACTGAGGGCCGCAATCGGGCCCTGCTCATCGCGGCCGCGGTCGGCGTGTTGTTCGGCGTGGTCTCCGTGCTGACCAAGGTCACTGTGCAGCGCCTCGATGAGGAAGGCCTGTGGGGCACGCTCATCGTGCCCGCGCCCTATCTCGTCGTCATCCTCGGTGTCGCGGCGACGCTGTTGCAGCAGTCGGCTTTTCACGCCGGTGCACTGCAGACGTCAGTTCCGACCATGCTGGTGCTCGAACCGTTGGTCGCGGTGTCACTCGGCATCGTCGTGCTCGGCGAGGCGCTCGCGGTCACAGACCCGCTGAAGATCGCGGTGCTCGCCGTCGCGGTGGTGGCGATGGCCGCGGCCACCATCGCTCTCGGTCGCGACGAGGGAGCGTTCGAAGAACAGCTCGAAAGACAGATGGCACAACGAAGCCGGGCGCACCCCCAAGGCCAGGAGAACTAAGCGAGCTGCTTGTGAATTGGCAGACCGCCGGTCTCCTCGAACACCACTCGCTTGCCGATCTCGACGGCGTGGTCGGCGAATCGTTCGTAGTAGCGGCCAAGCAATGCCACATCGACTGCGGAACACACGCCGCCCTGCCATTTATGGTCGATCAGCAACGTGAACAGGTGCCGGTGTTCGGCGTCGACGGCGTCGTCCTCCTCTTGCAGCCGGGCGGCCTTGCCGGAGTCGTTGGTCAGCAGAACTTCCTGCGCTGTTCGCGCCAGTTGCACCGACTTGGCGCCCATTTCCGCGAAGCTCGTCCGGACTTCCGCAGGAAGCGCGCAGTCGGGATGCCGCAACCTCGAAATGCTTGCGACGTGCACGGCTAGCGCGCCCATGCGTTCGACGTCAGCGCTGATGTGAATCGAGCCGACGATCCTGCGCAGATCCCCCGCCACCGGCGCCTGCAACGCGAGCAGTCTGAGCGCGGTTGCCTCTGTCCGCTGGCTCAGCGCAACGAGGTGCTCATGGTCAGCGATCACCTGTTCGGCGAGCGTCAGGTCGGCGTCCAACAAGGCCGACGTCGCGTGTTCCATCGCGCCGGCCGCCAACCCGCACATCTCACCCAGCTGCTCGCACAGCGTCGACAACTCCCGGTAGTACGCGGTCCGCATTTTCTCAAGCCTCTCCGAGCCACTGTCCTCCCGGCATGGCGTGGATTGTCAATACCCCCGATTCCACGCTTTTAACCGGCCGAGCTGACTGCCTGCCCCGGGGCGAACGGCACGCGACGCAGTGCGCCGACGGCATCGGCGGGCACGACGGGGTGCGTGGGCTCGATCGGGTCGAGCCGCTTGTAGGGTTCGCCCTGCTCAGGCCGCAGATCCCGCTCGCCCTTGTTCGGCCACAGCGAAGCCGACCGTTCGGCCTGCGCGGTGATGCTCAGCGACGGGTTGACGCCGAGGTTGGCCGACACCGACGCGCCGTCCACCACGTACAGCGTCGGATAGTTGTACACGCGGTGGTACGGGTCGATCACGCCGTGCTCAGGGCTGTCGCCGATTACGGCACCCCCGAGGAAGTGCGCGGTCAAAGGGATGTTGAACAACTCGCCCCACGTGCCGCCCGCGACCCCGTCGATCTTTTCGGCGATCCGACGGGTGACCTGGTTGCCCACCGGGATCCAGCTCGGGTTGGGCTCCCCGTGGCCCTGCTTGCTGACCATCCGGCGGAAGCCGAGCCGGGTGCGCTTGGTGTAGGTCGTGATCGAGTTGTCCAGATGCTGCATCACCAGCGCGATCATCGTGCGTTCGCTCCAGCGCGACGGGTTGAGCAGCCGGAGCGTCTTCTTCGGCTCCTCGCGGGCCTGATCGATCAGCTGTCGCCAGCGTGGGACGTCGGTGCCTTCCGGGCCCTCGCCGTCGGTCATCAGCGTCTGCAGCAGACCCATGGCATTAGAGCCCTTGCCGTACCGGACGGGCTCGACGTGGGTGTCAGACGTCGGGTGGATTGATGAGGTGATCGCTACGCCGTGGGTCAGGTCGAGGTCATCGCCCACCGCGAGGCGTCCGGCGCCGACGATCGACTCCGAGTTCGTTCGGGTGAGCACACCCAATTTGTCCGACAGCTTCGGCAGGTTGCCTCGGTCGCGCATCTTGAACAGCAACTTCTGCGTGCCGAAGGTGCCCGCAGCGAGGACGAGGTGGGTGGCGGTGAAGGTGCGCCGCTTCCGGCGCAGCAGCCGGCCGGTG
Source organism: Mycobacteriaceae bacterium 1482268.1 (assembly GCA_001665255.1). GTDB lineage: Bacteria > Actinomycetota > Actinomycetes > Mycobacteriales > Mycobacteriaceae > Mycobacterium. The sequence goes on from LZSH01000517.1 coordinate 10,711, forward strand.
TGCGCGGTCTTGACCTCCCACAGCCCATCGGGCCGTTGCTTGAAACCGGTCACCGTCGTCATCGGATGCACCTGCGCCCCAGCTCTTTCCGCAAGACCCAGGTAATTTTTGACCAGCGTGTTCTTGGCCCCGTACCGGCAGCCCGTCATGCACGAGCCGCATTCGATGCACCCGGTACGGTCGGGCCCGACCCCGCCGAAGTACGGGTCGGGCACCGTCTTGCCTGGCATCTTGGTGCCTTCCGGGCCGAAGAACACACCGACCGGCGTAGCCACGAACGTGTCGCCGACCCCCATGTCGTCGGCGACCTCCTTCATCACTTTGTCGGCGTCGGTGAAGGTCGGGTTCTGAACTACACCGAGCATTCGCTTCGCCTGCTCGTAGTGCGGGATCAGCTCGGCTCGCCAGTCGGTGATGTGCTTCCACTGCGGATCGTTGAAGAACGGGTCCGGCGGCACGTACAGCGTATTGGCGTAGTTCAGCGATCCACCGCCGACGCCGGCGCCGGCCAGAATCATCACATTGCGGAGCAGGTGGATCCGCTGGATCCCGTACATGCCGAGCTTCGGCATCCACAAGAACTTGCGGAGATTCCACGACGTCTTGGCGAACTCGTCGTCGGCGAAACGGCGGCCGGCTTCGAGCACCCCCACGCGATAGCCCTTCTCGGTGAGCCGCAACGCGGAAACACTGCCCCCGAACCCAGAGCCAATGATCAGAACGTCATAGTCAGGCTGCATGGCGCCATTATGAACTTACCGATCAGTAACTACTAGGCCCGGGGGCAGTGAACCGCAGACCGCTACCTCGCATCAGTGATTCTGGGGGGCCTGAACGTCGACGAGAACGGGGTCTTGACCGGGGTCCGACACCGTTCGGATGGTGTATTTCGGGTCATCGTTGATGACCTCGCAACTGATGGTCGGGATGGCACCCGGGACGACGACGCCCATGTGCACCTTGACAATGCCCATCAGGTGGCCGTCCGCCGCCGAAACCGCGTAGTTGGCGGTGTCGTTCTCCAGGCCGACGTTGAGCTCGAAGTGTTGCTTGTCTCCGAAGTTCATTGTGCTGTACGCCGGCGGAGCCGAGAGGTTGCCGTTGCCCTCGACACCCAACAGCTGCATTGTGATTCCTGGGTGCGTGTCGTTGAGCACTTCGAATCCCTTGGTGGTTGCCGCCGATGCGGGTGAGGCCATACCGATGACGGCTGCGAAAGCCACTGCCGTGCCGGCGATTCCGCCGACTATCACCTTGTTCTTCATTGTTCTTTTCCTTCTGCGTAAGCCCTTCGGGCCGGGTTTGTGGCGATCGGTCGATCACCGTGCACCCGACGCTAGGTGCGCGCGCCCGCAGCTCACAGCTTGTGCGCGCAACCCGCACAAGCAGCAGTTTCGGTACTTTCGCGCATTGTGCTCAGCGCTCTAGGAGCCGACGGTCAAACCGACCTTCTGGAACTCCTTGAGGTCGCAGTAGCCCGCCTTGGCCATCGACCGGCGCAGGCCGCCGACCAGATTGAGCGAGCCGAACGGATCGTCGGACGGACCGGTGAGCACCTGTTCCAGCGAAGGCCGCTCGCCGACGGCCACCTGCAGCAGCGCCCCGCGCGGCAGCGACGGGTGGGCCGCCGCGGCCGGCCAGAACCAGCCGTCGCCGAGCGCCTCGGCAGCCAGCGACAGCGGGGTGCCCAACACCACGGCATCGGCACCGCACGCGATCGCCTTGGCCAAGTCGCCGGACGAATGGATGTCGCCGTCGGCCAGCACGTGCACGTACCGGCCACCGGTCTCGTCGAGGTACTCGCGGCGCGCGGCGGCGGCGTCGGCGATCGCGGTCGCCATCGGCACGCTGATGCCCAGCACCTCGTCGCTGGTGGTGACCCCGCTGGTGGAGCCGTAGCCGACGATCACACCCGCCGCGCCGGTGCGCATCAGGTGAAGAGCGGTGCGGTGGTCGAGCACCCCGCCCGCCACCACGGGCACGTCCAGTTCAGAGATGAAGGTCTTGAGATTCAGGGGCTCGCCGTCCTGTGCGACGCGTTCGGCCGACACGATGGTGCCCTGAATGACCAGCAGATCGATCCCGGCGGCGATCAACGACGGGGTCAACGCCTGCGCGTTCTGCGGGCTGACCCGCACCGCGGTCGTCACGCCGGCGTCGCGGATGCGCGCGACGGCCGCACCGAGCAGATCGCCGTCCAGTGGCGCCGAATGTAGTTGCTGCAGAAGGCGAATCGCCGCGGTCGGCTCCGGCTCCTTCTCCGCGGCTTCGACGACTTGTGCGACCTTGGCGGCCACGTCGGCATGCCTGCCGATCAGTCCCTCGCCGTTGAGTACACCGAGGCCGCCGAGACGGCCCAGCTCGATGGCGAACTCCACCGACACCAGCGCGTCGGTGGGATGGCTCAATACCGGGATCTCGAACCGGTACGCGTCGAGCTGCCAGGCCGTCGACACATCCTTCGACGATCTGGTCCGACGGGAGGGAACGATGTTGATGTCGCCGAGTTCGTAAGTGCGACGGGCGGTTCGGCCCATCCCTATCTCGACCATGTCGCGCATGCGGGCTCGCTAGCGGGTGTAGTAGTTGGGCGCTTCGACGGTCATCGTGATGTCGTGCGGATGGCTCTCCTTCAGCCCGGCGGGGGTGATCCGGACGAACTGCGCCTGCTGCAACTGCTCGATCGTCGCCGCACCCGTGTAACCCATCGCGGCCTGCAGCCCGCCGGTGAGTTGCCGGATCACGCTGGACAACGGGCCGCGGAAGGGAACCCGGCCCTCGATGCCCTCGGGCACCAGCTTGTCCTCGCTGAGCGCATCGTCTTGGAAGTAGCGGTCCTTCGAATACGACTTGGCGCTGCCGCGGCTCTGCATCGCGCCGAGCGAGCCCATGCCGCGGTAGCTCTTGAACTGCTTGCCGTTGACGAAGATCAAATCGCCGGGAGCCTCCGCCGTGCCTGCGAGCAGCGAGCCCAGCATCGCCGTCGACGCCCCTGCGGCCAGCGCCTTGGCGATGTCACCCGAGTACTGCAGCCCGCCGTCGGCGATCACCGGAACGCCCGACGGCGCACACGCCGCAACCGCTTCTAGAATCGCCGTGATTTGAGGAGCGCCCACACCGGCCACCACGCGGGTGGTGCAGATCGAACCGGGGCCAACCCCCACCTTCACGGCGTCGGCGCCGGCCTCGACCAGCGCGGCGGCGGCGGCGCGCGTCGCGACGTTTCCGCCGATCACGTCGACCCGGTGGCCGACCTCGCGTTTGAGCTTGTTGACCATGTCGAGCACCAGGCGGTTGTGGGCGTGCGCGGTGTCGACGATCAGCACGTCGGCGCCTGCGTCGGCCAGCGTCATCGCCCGCGTCCACGAGTCGGGTCCGATGCCGACGGCTGCGCCGACCAGCAGCCTGCCGTCGCTGTCCTTGGTCGCGTAGGGATGCTGTTCGGTCTTGACGAAGTCCTTGACGGTGATCAGGCCCGTCAACCGGCCATGTCCGTCGACGATCGGCAGCTTCTCGATCTTGTTGCGGCGCAACAGGCCAAGGGCCGCATCGGCGGTGACGCCTTCGCGCGCGGTGATCAGCGGCGCCTTCGTCATCACCTCCGACACCGGTTTGTTCATGTCCACTTCGAAACGCATGTCGCGGTTGGTGATGATCCCAACAAGTGAGCCGGTGTCGTCGACGACGGGCAGCCCCGAGATCCGGAACCGGGCGCACATCGCGTCGACCTCGGCCAGCGTGTTGTCGGGCGAGCAGGTGACGGGGTCGGTGACCATGCCTGCCTCGGACCGCTTGACGGTCTCCACCTGGCCGGCCTGCTCGGCCACCGGAAGGTTGCGGTGCAGTACACCCATACCTCCGGCACGGGCCATCGCAATCGCCATCCGCGACTCGGTGACGGTGTCCATAGCCGAGCTGACCAGCGGCACCTTCAGCCGGATCCGACGCGTGAGCTGACTGGACGTATCGGCCGTGGCGGGCACCACATCAGAGGCGGCAGGCAGCAACAGCACGTCGTCGAATGTCAACCCGAGCATGGCGATCTTCGTCGGGTCGTCGCCGCCGGTCGGCACCGGTACGGCGATGGGGATGTCGCTTTCAGCGATCGACATGGGTTACAGCCTCCATCGGCAGGGAGCTAGATAACTATCTTATCGGCATCGGTGGCCGGAACTGGGGCCCACACGGTGCGACCGGGCCACCGAGTCAACTCGCAAGCGCTAGCGCGATACCTGTGCCGCTGCGTAGTGTGGAACCGTGCGAGACCACCTGCCGCCTGGTTTGCCGCC
>LZSH01000518.1 GCA_001665255.1 Mycobacteriaceae bacterium 1482268.1
AAAACCCCGGCCGATGGCCGGGGCGATCCGTAACCGATGACGCGACTCAGGTGTAACCCATGACCCGACTCATCACATTGTGGAGCCTAGGGGATTCGAACCCCTGACTTCTGCCTTGCAAAGGCAGCGCTCTACCAACTGAGCTAAGGCCCCGTATCAAGCCGGTTGGTCGGCGGCTGCGTGCCACACCTCCACGCCGTGTCGCGACCGCACTACCAGTACCGCCAGCGCCACCGTCGCGACCAGTAACACCAGCCTCATGGTGACCCTTTCCGTGGGCCTAGGAGGACTCGAACCTCCGACCTCTTCGTTATCAGCGAAGCGCTCTAACCGCCTGAGCTATAGGCCCGTAACGCATATGGCCGAGCGACGAGATTACCGTAACCGCGACCTTCGACCCAAACCGGATCAGTCGCGGTCGGCCAGCGTCACCTCGATACCGCCGACCAGATCCGTCGTCAGGTTGTAGATGAACACGCCGACGGTGGCCATCGCCGTCAGAAGCACGATGTTCACCAGGCCGATCAGCGCAGCTCCGCCGAAGATCGTCCCGCTGGACACCAGCTCTCCGCCGGCCTGCCCGCTGGCGCTGGTGAGCAGGTCACCGACGTTGCTGTTGAGCTTGCTCCACACGCCCATGCCGCCCAGCACCAGGTACAGGAACGCGACGGCGATCATCCACACGAAGAACAAGGCAACCGACAGCACCAGCGACACCTTGAGTGCACTCCAGGGGTCGATCCGGCGAATCTGCATGCTCGCGCGCACCGGGCCCGACTGAGTGCGGCTGGCCACCTGCACCCGGCCCGATGGCGCTGGCCGAACCGGCGGCTCGCTGCGTTCGGGTACCGACTTGCGCGGCTGCGCCGACCGTGGACCTGCGCCGGAGAGGTCCGGCAGCTCGCTGGCGTAGGCCTCGTTGCTCATCGGCTCGTTGCGCGGTGGCGGCGGACCTGGATCGGCCTGCTCCGATGCGGCCGCAGGCGCCGCAGGAGCCCCGGAAATGAAGCGGTTGAGGCGGGCGTCGGCGCCGGGGGAGTGGCCCGACGAGCCGGCGCCACGAGGCGGCTCCGGACGCGGCTCGCGCGGCGTCCGCGGCGGTTGTTTCTGCGCTGCGCGAGTCGCGGGCCCCCGCTGCCACGGCGGTACATCGCCGCCGCGCCCCACGACATTGCCCTGGGCGCCCGTCTCGGGACTCTCCGGAATGGATCCGTTGCCACTACCGTCGCCCGAGCGCGGATGGCCCGCCTCGTTCGGTGAAGTCACTCCGGCTCCTTACCGTCGGTCACGACGCCCGGCCTACTCGGCGCCCTCGGCTTCGGCGTCGCTTTCCTCTGCGTTGCGAGCAATCGCAATCAGTGTGGCGCCCTCACCCAGGTTCATCAACCGAACGCCCTTGGTCTGCCGTCCAGCCTTGCGAACCTGGCGCGCCGCGGTGCGGATGACGCCTCCGCCCGACGTGATTGCGTAGAGCTCGGTGTCGTCATCGACCACCAACGCACCGACAAGACTGCCACGTCGCTTGTCGAACTGAATGGTCAGCACCCCTTTACCGCCGCGGCCCTGCACCGGGTACTCGTCGATCGCGGTGCGCTTGGCATACCCGCCCGCCGTCGCGACCAGCAGATACGTGTCCGGGCGCACCACATTCAACGAGAGCAGTGCGTCGTCGGTATTGAACCGCATACCCTGCACGCCCGACGTGGCTCGGCCCATGGGCCGCAGCGCCTCGTCGGTCGCCGAGAACCGGATCGACTGGCCCTTGGCCGACACCAGAAGCAGATCGTCGTCGGCTGAGCACAGCACGGCCCCGACCAGCTCGTCGCCGTCGCGCAGGTTCACCGCGACGATGCCGCCGGAGCGGTTGGAGTCGAAGTCAGTCAGCTTCGACTTCTTCACCAGCCCGTTGCGCGTGGCCAGCACCAGGTACGGAGCGTCCTCGTAGCCCTTGATCTGGATGACCTGGGCGATGCGCTCCTCCGGCTGGAACGCCAGCAGGTTGGCGACGTGCTGACCGCGCGCCGTCCGCGACGCCTCCGGCAGGTCGTACGCCTTGGCGCGGTACACCCGGCCCTGCGTGGTGAAGAACAGGATCCAGTCGTGCGTCGAGCAGACGAAGAAGTGGTTGACGATGTCGTCCTGCTTGAGCCCGGCACCCTGAACGCCCTTGCCGCCGCGCTTTTGGCTGCGGTATAGGTCGGTCTTGGTCCGTTTGGCATAGCCGGTCTCGGTGATCGTGACGACGACGTCCTCGCGGGCGATCAGGTCCTCATCACTGACCTCACCGTCGGCCGCGACGATCTTGGTGCGTCGGTCGTCACCGTGCTTGTCGACGATCTCCTTCAGCTCGTCGCGCACGATCGCGCGCTGACGCTCGGGCTTGGCCAGGATGTCCTCGAGGTCGGCGATCTCGGCCTCGATCTTGGCCAGGTCGTCGACTATCTTCTGGCGTTCGAGGGCGGCCAGGCGGCGCAGCTGCATGTCCAGGATTGCCTGCGCCTGGATTTCGTCGACGTCGAGCAGGTCGATCAATCCCTGCCGCGCGATGTCGACGGTTTGCGACGCCCGGATCAGTGCGATGACTTCGTCGAGCGCGTCCAGCGCCTTGACCAGACCGCGCAGGATGTGGGCCCGCTCATTGGCCTTGCGCAACCGGTAGCGGGTGCGCCGGACGATGACCTCGAGCTGATGGTCGACGTAATGGCGGATCAGCTGATCGAGGCGCAGCGTACGCGGCACGCCGTCGACGATCGCCAGCATGTTGGCGCCGAAGCTGGTCTGCAGCTGGGTGTGCTTGTAGAGGTTGTTCAGCACCACCTTGGCGACGGCATCGCGCTTGAGCTCCACCACAATTCGCAGTCCGACGCGGTCGCTGGACTGGTCCTCGATATTGGAGATGCCGGTCAGCTTGCCGTCGCGAACCTGCTCGGCGATCGAGGTGATGAAGTTGTCGTGGTTGACCTGATACGGCAACTCGGTGATGACGATGCCGGTGCGGCCGCGCGAATCCTCTTCGATTTCAACGACTCCGCGCATCCGGATGGACCCGCGGCCGGTGGTGTAGGTGTCGTGGATGCCCTGCGAGCCGACGATCAGGCCGGACGTGGGAAAGTCGGGGCCCTTGACCTTCTTGGTGACGGCCGCCAGCGTCGCCTCCTCGTCGGCGTCGTGATTCTCCAGACACCAGTACACGGCGTCGGCAAGCTCGCGCAGGTTGTGCGGAGGCATGTTGGTCGCCATGCCGACGGCGATGCCGCCGGAACCGTTCGCCAGCAGGTTGGGGAACCGGCTCGGCAGAACCGTGGGCTCCTGCACACGCCCGTCGTAGTTCGGAATGAAATCGACTGTCTCCTCGTCGATTTCACGCAGCATTTCCATCGCCAGCGGAGTGAGGCGGGCTTCGGTGTTGTGACTGACGAAGCCATTCGTGATGAACGAGTGGTCGTCGGTATCGACACGCAGGCTGTACACCGGCTGTACGCCGGCATCGGTGACCGACACGACGCGCGCGTAGTAGAACCGGCCGTCCGTCAGATCTGAGGCGATCGCACAGACATCCGGGTTGGCGATGCGGCTGAGGATCTCGGCGCCGTCGCGTTTCCACCGGAACAGCCGGTCGATGTTGTGTTTGCGCAGCCATTCCTTGTCAACCCAGCGACTGCCGCAGTGTTTGCGAATGAACTCGGCGAGGCCCGGTACATGATCACCGTCGAGGCCCGCACCTTTGGTAGGCAGCATCTGTAGTAGGGCGAGGAGCTTAGTTTGCTTCGTCCCACCAAAACCGATCTGCGACGCGAACAGCTCGGCGTGCCCACGGTTGGTGATGACGACCTTGTGTTCACCCGTCGCATGCAAGTACCGGCGCGAAATTACGCCGAATTCCAGCAGCATCTGCTGGACGTCCGCAGCCAATCGCTCACTGCGTGTGGAATATGAGACCTGAATCGTGTTGCGCGGCAGCGCTGAGCATGAACCGTCGCCTTCGAATAGCGCTTGCAGGAAGATCCGCTTCGTCGCCGCGGGCGACTGCCACAACCATTCCGGCACAACTTTCTCTGCCGACCGTTTTCCGATCAGGCCTGCCAGTCGAGTGCTTCGTAGCGCAATCAGATTCTGAATGTCGAGTTCGAGCAGCCTCGAGCCCGAAGCGATGGTGCGTTCGTAGACATAGCGGGGACCGCCGACTACGGCGTCATATGCCGCGACGACCATGTTGAAGTAGTCACGATCGAGGTTGTTGAATCCAGCGCGACGCTCAGAAACGAAACCTTCACTGATGAACGCGCCTAATAGCAGCGCTTCGAACGCGTCGTGCCAGTCCGCGGGTCCGAACTCGGCCGCCGGCGTCCGTTGGATCGCTACTCGGTCGTTGGGTCGAACTTCTTCGATCAGCTTCCAGATGAGCGTTGGGACACCGCCGACGTCGACAAGGCATAGCAGCGGATGGTTTGCAGTTCCTGTGACCTCATAACCCTCCGCGGTCCGAACCCGGTAGGTCTGGTGCTCGCCTGAGTGAAAGAGGCGATCGGCCGCGACAGGATTGCCATGCCGGTCCAGAACCTTCAATTCGATTTCGTTGTCGCTATTGGCGTTCGCGCCAGGAACGACATCAGCGATCCGGACGGATTGGCCGAACGGCAACCGCACCAGTGCGTCGCCCGTGACGCAGTAGCGCATGGCGGCCGGCGGGTCGTTGCCCGGCGAGCCGAAGTTGCCCTGCCCGTCGACAAGTGGATAGCGCAACGACCACGGCTGCGCCATGCGCACGAGAGTGTCGTAGATCGACGAGTCGCCGTGCGGGTGGTAGTTACCCATCGTTTCGGCAACGGAGCGTGCGGATTTCGCGTGGCTGCGGTCGGGCCGGAAGCCGGAGTCGAACATCGCGTAGAGCACCCGGCGGTGTACCGGCTTCAGGCCGTCGCGGACCTCAGGCAATGCGCGGCCGACGATCACGCTCATCGCGTAGTCGATGTAGCTGCGCTGCATCTCCTGCTGAATGTCGACCGGCTCGACGCGGTCTCCTGCTTCGTCGCCGGGCGGCAACGTGGTATCAGTCATCTGGTTTCAGTCCTAGTTGATTGCGAAACTTCGCTAAACGTCAAGGAAGCGCACGTCTTTGGCATTGCGGGTGATGAAGCTGCGGCGGGCTTCCACGTCCTCGCCCATCAGGATCGAGAACAGTTCGTCGGCGGCCGCCGCGTCATCCAGCGTGACTTGGCGCAGCACCCGCACCGACGGGTCCATCGTGGTTTCCCACAATTCCTTGGCGTCCATCTCACCCAGACCCTTATAGCGCTGAATGCCGTCGTCGGTGTTGATCTTCTTGCCGGCCTTGCGGCCCGCCTCGAGCAGCCCATCACGTTCGCGGTCGGAGTAGGCGAATTCAGGTTCGGAGCGTTGCCATTTCAGCTTGTACAGCGGCGGTTGCGCCAGGAAGATGTGGCCGTTTTCCACCAGCGGCTTCATGAACCGGAACAGCAGCGTCAGCAGCAGCGTCGAGATGTGCTGGCCGTCGACGTCGGCGTCGGCCATCAACACGATCTTGTGATACCGCAGCTTGGAGATGTCGAATTCGTCGTGAATGCCGGTGCCCAGCGCGGTGATGATGGCCTGGACTTCCGTGTTCTTCAGCACACGATCGATGCGAGCCTTCTCGACGTTGATGATCTTGCCGCGCAACGGCAGGATCGCCTGGAACATCGAGTCGCGTCCGCTCTTCGCCGAGCCGCCCGCCGAATCACCCTCCACCACATACAGTTCCGACTTGCGCGGATCGGTGGAGCGGCAGTCGGCGAGCTTGCCGGGCAATCCGCCGATGTCGGTGGCACTCTTACGGCGCACCAGCTCGCGGGCCTTGCGCGCCGCGATGCGGGCCTGTGCAGACGAAACTGCCTTGTTCACAACAGTTTTCGCTTCGGCCGGATTGGCTTCGAACCAATGCGTCAACTGCTCGTTGCAGATCTTCTGGACGAACGACTTCACCTCGGTGTTGCCGAGCTTGGTCTTGGTCTGGCCCTCGAATTGCGGCTCGGCCACCTTCACCGAGATCACGGCTGCCAGGCCCTCGCGGATGTCGTCACCCGTCAGGTTCGGGTCCTTGTCCTTGAGGAGCTTCTTGTCCTTCGCGTACTTGTTGACCACGCTGGTCAACGCTGCACGGAAGCCCTCTTCGTGGGTGCCGCCCTCGTGGGTATTGATCGTGTTGGCGAAGGTGTGCACCGACTCGGAGTAGCCCGCGTTCCACTGCATCGCGACCTCGACCTCGTGGCCGGGGCCCTTGCCATCGAAATCGATGATGCTCTGCTGGATCGGGGTCTTGGTCCGGTTGATGTGCTTGACGTAGTCGACCAGGCCACCGGGGTAGTGGAAAGTTCTGCTCTTGGTCTTGTGTGAGGCCTCGGCGGCCTTCTCGTCGGCCGACTTCGGTGCTTCCGCCGTGTCCTTGACCACTTCGTCGACGACTTCTTCTGCGGAGACGCGCTCGTCGGCCAACGTGATGGTCAGGCCCTTGTTCAGAAAGGCCATCTCCTGCAGCCGCCGCGCGACGGTCTCGAAGTCGTAATTGGTGGTCTCGAACACCTCGGGGTCCGCCCAGAAGCGCACCGTGGTTCCGGTCTTCTTGGTGGGGTCGCCCTGCTTGAGCGTGCCGGGCATTGCGCGGTCGTAGGACTGGAACCATTCGCGCCCATCGGTGGCGATGTCGACCTCGAGCCGGGTGGAAAGCGCATTCACGACCGAGACGCCCACCCCGTGCAGGCCGCCGCTGACCGCGTAGCCGCTGTTCTCGCCACCGAACTTGCCGCCAGCATGCAGCTGGGTCATGACGACGTCGACGGTCGGCGCGCCGCTGGCGTGCATCTCGACCGGGATGCCGCGGCCGTCGTCACGGACCTCGACGCCGCCATCGGCCAGAATCCGGACGTCGACCTTGGAGGCGTAGCCCGCCATCGCCTCGTCGACAGCGTTGTCGACGACCTCCCAGACGAGGTGGTGCAGGCCACGCTCGCCGGTGGAGCCGATATACATGCCGGGGCGCTTGCGGACTGCCTCCAAACCTTCCAGAACGGTGATCGATTGAGCGCCGTACGTCTTCTTCTTGCTGTTCTTCGCAGCGGGCGCGGTCTTCTTAGCGGCAGGCACGTTCGCCGGCATCCTTACTCTCTAGACTGGGGTGGAGCCCTGGCGGTGTCGGTACCGCCGGCAAGTCACTTGTTCAGTCTACCGGGAACGAGCGACAGGACCGATTCTGAGGCTGCGTTTCTACATACCTATTTGAGCCGCGTGTGGAATTTCTCGATGCGGGTTGCGTGATGACGCTTGAGGACACACCTTGCGGCGTTCTGGTGGCTCTCAGCCAACTGCGCCGATAGTGTCATCCGTACGTGTCCCGCGGCCCGCGGCCGGCCACGTGATAGCGGCCTTTACGCCAGGACGGGGCCACCGGGCCGACGATTTTCAGCGATGTCACCACGCCGTCGCCCACCGCCGCGGCGATTTTCGCCAGGAGTTGCGCCTGAACCATCCGTAATTGGGTGGCCCATGCGGTGGATTCGGCGGACACGCTCAGCACGCCCTCCCGCAGCGCGGTCGGCGTCGCATGCGCGGCGATCTGTTCTCCGACGACGGTCTGCCACTGACCCAGCACCGCGCCTTCAGCGACCCGCGGGGACCATCCGCGAGTCTTGGCGAGCTCCTGCGTGGCCGCGCCGAGCGTCTGCGGATCCCTACTGTCCGGGCCCGGCCCCGACCAACTCCTGCGCCGGCCCGCGATCCGGCGTGGCGCGGCTGGGGAGCTGCGTCCACGGCCGACGTCCTTCCCTTGGCTGCGGGCCGCGCCCCTGGCCTCTTCCAGGGTGCGACGCACCAGGTCCATGCCCGCCAAACCCGACAGGTGGGCCGGCGGCGTGATGGCGCCATCCGTGTCGTCGGTGGGGACGTCGGGGTCCCGAGGGTGATCGGTCACTGTTCCACCACCGATACTCTGCCGCTGTCGTCGTCGCGCATGGTGATCTCGATCCGGCGGGCGTCCCAGTCTGCTGGAATGTCGTCGCCGACGGCGGCAGTCACCAGCACCTGCTCCGCGGACGCCGCGACACCGGCCAACGCCTGGCGCCGAGCGGAATCCAGCTCGGCGAACACATCGTCGAGCAGCAACACAGGGTCACCGCCCTCCGACCGCAGCAGCTCGTAGGCGGCGAGCCTCAGCGCGAGCGCCATCGACCACGACTCCCCGTGGCTGGCAAAGCCTTTCGCGACATGGTCGCCCAGGCGCAGCTCCAGGTCGTCGCGGTGCGGCCCGACCAGACACACGCCGCGCTCCATCTCGGCGTCGCGGCGGCGGGCCAACGCGTCCAGCAGCGCCGCTTCGAAGAATTCGACGGACTCGTTCTGCCCGTCGATCTGTTCGGCTTTGCTTCGGTATTGGATTGCCGCGGGCCGAGACGCCGGCGCCAGCAGCTGATACGCCTTCTCGACCTCGGGGCACAGTTCGTTGACCAGCTCCACCCGCGCCGCGATCAGCTGTGCGCCGTGGGCGGCGAGGTGGCCGTCCCACACGTCGAGGGTGTCGGTGACACTGCGGTCACCGCGGTACCGCGCGCCGGCGGCGGTCTTGAGCAGGGCAGTGCGCTGCCGCACGACTTTGTCGTAGTCGGCGCGCACCCCTGCGATCCGCGGACGCCTGATGGTGGCGAGCTCGTCGAGGTAGCGCCGTCGTTCGGCCGGGTCGCCCCGCACCAGCGCCAGGTCCTCAGGCGCGAACAACACCGCGCGCAGCACCCCGAGCACTTCACGCGCCGAGCGGACGGGGGAGCGGTTCAACCTCGCCTTGTTGGCTCGGCCCGCCAACACCTCGAGGTCCACCGCGAGCTCGCGCCCCTCGTTGACGACGATGGTCGAGATGATGGCCCGCTCAGCGCCTGTGCGCAGCAGCGGCGCGTCGGACGCCACCCGGTGTGACCCTAGCGTCGACGAATACCACAGCGCTTCAACAAGATTCGTTTTCCCATAGCCGTTAGGGCCGACGAACACGGTGCGACCCGGCTCGAGGTCCAACTCGACCCGCGCCCATGACCGGAAATCCTGCAGCCCCAGGTGGCGGACGTACAAGCGGCTACCCGGACTCGCTGATCCGCTTCACCGCGTGACCACCGAACTGGTTGCGCAACGCCGCGACGGCCTTCATGGTCGGCGAGTCGTCTTGGCGCGACAGGAACCGCGCGAACAACGACGCTGCAATGCCGGGCACGGGGACGCGCAGCCGGATCGCCTCTTCCACCGTCCATCGCCCTTCGCCGGAATCCTCGGTGTAACCCGAGATCTCCTTCAGGCCCGGGTCTTCCTTCAGGGCCTTGGCCAGCAGCTGCTGCAGCCACGACCGCACCACGGTGCCGTTGGTCCAAGCCTGGTAGACGGCCTGCGGATCCTCGATCAGCTCTTCCGCGGCGAGCACCTCGTAGCCTTCGGCGTAGGCCGTCATCAAGGCGTATTCGATGCCGTTGTGGACCATCTTCGCGAAATGGCCCGCGCCGACAGGGCCCGCGTGCACGAACCCGTCCTCGCGCGGACCCGCCGGCCGCAGGGTGTCAAAGATCGGCATCGCGCGTTCGACGTCGGCGTCGCTGCCGCCGACCATCAGGCCGTAGCCTTCCTTCAAACCCCAGATTCCGCCCGATACGCCGGCATCGATATAAGCAATGCCCTTCTCGCCCAACATCTTTGCGTGTGGCGCGTCCTCCGTGTAGCGCGAGTTGCCGCCGTCGATGACCAGGTCGCCCTCCGACAATTCCTGGGCGAGGTCGGTGATCGTGCCGTCAGTGATGGGTCCGGAGGGCACCATCACCCACACGACACGTGGTGGTTGAAGAGCCTCGGCGAGCGCCGCCAGCGTAGGCACGTCGGTGACTTCGGGTCGTGGGTCGTACCCGATCACGTCGTGGCCGCCCTCGCGAAGGCGCTCCCGCATGTTGAAGCCCATCTTGCCCAGGCCGACCAAACCCAGTTGCATGTAATGCCTCTCTCGTCGCGGGGGTGGACTCTCAGCCAGGCAGCCGCACCGGCATCAACAGGTAGACGTAGTCGGTATCCGCCGCGGGGAAGGGTCCGGCGCCGCCCACACCCTGGTCATCGTCGCCTGCCGGGCGCAACACGGCAGGACGGCTCGGTGTCGTGAAACCGAACGTCACACGATCGGAATGCAGCGAGCTCAGCCCGTCGGTCAGATACGTCGGGTTGAACGCGATCGTCAGCGGTTCGCCGGCGAACGACACCTCGAGGTCCTCCTCGGCACGACCGACGTCGTCGGCGCCGGCCGACAGCTTCAGCACATCGTCGGCGAACTCCATCCGCACCTGCGCACCGCGGTCGGCAACCAACGCAACGCGCTTGATTGCCTCGGTCAGTTCGGCCACTCCGATGGTGGCGACGGCCGTGTGCTCGGTGGGTAGCAGCTGGCGGAATTTCGGGAATTCGGCATCGAGGAGCCTGGTGGTGCTGCGCTTGGCGTCGCTGCGAATGCCGAGCAGTCCTTCCTTGCCCACCGCCGAACCGGCGCCCAGCGACAGGTGTACGTCGCCGGCACCCGTACCTGCCTTCGCGGCTTCGGACAACGTCTTGGCCGGTACCAGCACCGCGGCTTCGATGTCGGCCGATTCCGTCGACCATGTCAGTTGGCGAACGGCTAGACGGAACCGGTCGGTGGCCGCCAAAACCACGGATTCCCCGGAGATCTCGACGCGGATGCCCGTCAACATCGGCAGCGTGTCATCCCGCCCGGCAGCGACGGCGACCTGGCCGATCGCTTCGGCGAACAGTTCGGCGGAAACGACTCCGGTGTCGTCGGGCAGGGCCGGCAGCGCCGGGTAATCCTCCACGGCCATCGTCGGCAGTGAGAACTTCGCGCTACCGCAGTTCAGCAGCACCCGGGTGCCCTCGACGCTGACGTCCACCGGCTTTGCCGGCAGCGCTCGGGTGATGTCAGACAACAGCCGACCGGATACGAGAACGCTTCCAGGAGAAGCGATTTCGGCAGCGACCTGTACTTCTGCCGACACCTCGTAGTCGAACCCGGAGATCGTCAGCCCCTCCTCGGAGCCGCTCAGCAGCACACCGGCCAGCACAGGAACCGTCGGCCTGGTGGGCAGATTGCGCGCCACCCAGGCGACTGCGTCGGCGAAGTCCTCGCGAACCAAGCGGAATTTCAAATCGGAGAGACCAACCGTCGTTGTCGCCACGTTCATAGTGTCCCTTCGATCACTTCACAACACGCGCTAACCAGCAGTTTCGGGATGCTTGGGCTTAAATCCCCCAATGTCGCTGCGACGACCGTACCGGCTGTCGAAGAACCACCGTAGATCTTTCGGCCCCATCTTGAAAGCTAATCGATCGGGGTGACAACAGAGGTCAGCGCCGTGCCGCGAACGCGTGGTATGGCCCTATCCCCAAGACCCTTCTTCTGAAAGAAATCTAGGGAGATATGTAAGCAACAGTATTAGGTCCTGTGAACGTTGTGGATGAACCGCGGTCGGCGCTGGACGAGGCCGGTATGGCGGTGTGGGTTACCTGTGGACGCCGGGCTGGATTCATCGGATCTGGTTGGGGAGAGCGCCCTTGGTGTGGACGAATCGACAGCGCAGCGAGGAGTTGTTGCGGATCTATCCACATGTGAATCCACAGGCCTGAGGTGTGGCTTCTGTTGCGAGAAGTGACAGAAGTTTTTTGAAGAATTTTGGGAGCGAATCAGCGCTTGGCGCGCTGGCGGATGCGAGTCGTGAGTTCCTTGACTTGATCGAACACCTCGCGCCGCTCTGCCATCTCGCCGCGGATCTTCTTCTCCGCGTACATGACAGTGGTGTGGTCGCGGCCGAACGCCTGGCCGATCTTGGGTAGTGACAGATCAGTCAGCTCGCGGCACAGATACATGGCGATCTGGCGCGACTGCGCCAGCGCCCTGGTCTTGCCGGGCCCGCGCAGTTCCTCGACGGTGGTTTCGAAGTACTCCGCGGTGGCGGCCATGATGCCTGCGGTGCCGATCTGGATGCTGTTGACGTCGGCGATCAGATCCCGCAGGACGATCTCGGCCAGCGACTTGTCGATTGGTGTCTTGTTCAGCGACGCGAACGCCGTCACGCGGATGAGCGCACCCTCGAGTTCGCGGATGTTGCGCTCGATGCTGCTGGCGATGAGTTCGAGTACGTCGTCAGGAACGTCGAGCCGATCCATCTGTGCCTTCTTGCGAAGGATCGCGATGCGTGTCTCCAGTTCGGGCGGCTGCACGTCGGTGATCAGGCCCCACTCGAACCGTGTCCGCAGGCGGTCTTCGAGGGTGGCCAGCTGCTTGGGCGGCCGGTCGGAGGAGATGACGATCTGCTTGTTCGCGTTGTGCAGCGTGTTGAAGGTGTGGAAGAACTCCTCCTGGATGCCTTCCTTGCCTTCGATGAACTGGATGTCGTCGACCAGGAGCACGTCGATGTCGCGGTAGCTGCGTTTGAACGAAGCTTTGCGGTCATCGCGGAGCGAGTTGATGAAGTCGTTGGTGAATTCCTCGGTCGAGACGTACTTGACGCGCATACCGGGAAACAGGCGCTGGGCGTAGTTGCCTGCCGCGTGCAAAAGGTGGGTTTTCCCTAGCCCGGACTCACCCCAGATGAAGAGCGGGTTGTAGGCGCGCGCAGGCGCCTCAGCAATCGCGAGCGTCGCGGCGTGAGCGAACCGATTCGATGCGCCGATCACGAACGTATCGAAGGTGTACCGGCGGTTCAGGCTGATCGAGTTGGGGTCGCTGGCGACGGTAGAGGCGGGTCCGCTGGAGAAGTATGTCGGCCAGCTTTCCTCGGCGCTGGCGAGCGCCTCGCTGACTTCGTCGATCTCGTCGGTGTCGGGGTCGCAGTAGATATCGGGGGCGGGGGCAAGACCCTCGTCGGTGTCGTCGGGGCTCGGGCTGGCGATACGCACACCCAGTTCGACGCGGTGGCCGAGCTGACGGCTCAATGCCGAGATGATGGGCTCTCGAAGGTGCCGCTCGATCTCGTTCTGCACAAAGCTGGTGGGCACCGACAGCAGTGCAAATCCCTCGGTGATGACAAGTGGCTTGACCAGCTTCAACCAGGCCCGTTGCTGGGGGGTGAGGGTTGGTGGCGGCGCTTGGCCGTTGAAGTATTCGACCGCGGAGATGTCGCCGTTGAGTTCGGCAAGCACCGTGTTCCAGACGGAGACAAAGGGTGGGTCGGGGTCAGCTGTCAATGACGCGTACCCCCTCAGGTTGGTCCACGGGACCACCAAGAGAACGAAAACGAACTGTCCACATAGTTATCCACAGCCTGTGGACAGGGGCAGCCGCCGTCGCTCTGTCATCTGCCAGCAAGGATGCCGGGGGTCTGGGCTCGTCACAGTGGTACCGCACTCTGTGGGCTCGCGACCTGTCGGGCATCCTCGCTTCGTTGTCTGGTCGCCGTTCCGATGTCGGAAAGGCTCTGCCAGAAGCTAACAGTTTTCGGCCATAGTGCCAACCGTTCTGCAACATTGCGTAGCGGTGAGTTTTGTGCGAAGCGGATGCGGTGACTGATGTGACTGAAGTCAACGGTTCGACGGCCTATGGAGTGGGGCAGGCGCAGGTTTGACCTAGGTAAATCTCGTCAGTACCCTCGAACAGTCGCCCGGAAGCGGTGACACGGCTGCGATCCGGTGTACGACGGAGACCGCGCCGGTTAGCGAGCGGGACGAAGACTTATCAGCGGCAATCGCGGCAAGACCTGTGTGTCGGATGCGGTTGCCATACGCAACGAGGAGTGACAGCCGTGGCCAAGGGCAAGCGGACCTTTCAACCCAACAACCGGCGCCGTGCGCGGGTTCACGGGTTTCGGCTACGGATGCGGACCAGGGCCGGCCGGGCGATCGTCGCCAGCAGGCGCGGTAAGGGTCGTCGCAAGCTGACTGCGTAAGTCGACGCAGGAGTCAGCGCGGTGCTTCCGGCGCGGAACCGGATGACGCGGTCGACGGAGTTCGGTACCACAGTCAATCGAGGGGTGCGAGCGGCGCAGCCCGATCTCGTGGTGCACGCACACCGAAGCGGCGACGCCGATGACACTGGCCCGCGCGTGGGTCTGGTGGTCGCGAAGTCAGTCGGCAACTCGGTACAACGGCACGCGGTCGCGCGCCGCCTACGCCATGTCGCGCGCACCGTCATCGGTGAGCTGAACCCCGGCGACCGCGTGGTGATCCGGGCACTGCCCGGCAGCAGGCACGCCATCTCGGCCCGGCTCGAACAGCAGCTGCGGATTGCGCTGAAACGGGCCCGGCTGCTCAACGGAACGCGGTGATGATGGCCCGCGCGCTGATCTTCGTCATCCAGCTCTATCGCAATACCGTCTCTCCCCTGCGGTTGCCCACGTGTCGGTTCACACCGACCTGCAGTCAATACGCCGTCGAGGCGCTATCGGAGTACGGCCTGATCCGTGGGGGATGGCTGGCGACGGTACGGCTGGCGAAGTGCGGTCCGTGGCATCGGGGAGGATGGGATCCAATCCCCGAGCGCAGCGGGTCACGCCTGCAGAGCGCCGTCGTCGACGACTCTAGGAGCAAGTCGGTTGTTTAACTGGTTCAGCCTCGACATCATCTACTACCCGGTGTCGGGGATCATGTGGCTCTGGTACAAGCTGTTCGCCCTGCTCCTCGGCCCCTCGAACTTCTTCGCTTGGGGACTGTCGGTGATGTTCCTCGTCTTCACCCTGCGCGCGATCCTCTACAAGCCGTTCGTGCGGCAGATCCGCACAACCCGCCAGATGCAGGAGTTGCAGCCGCAGATCAAGGCGCTGCAGAAGAAGTACGGCAAGGACCGCCAGCGGATGGCGCTGGAGATGCAGAAACTGCAACGCGAACACGGGTTCAACCCGATACTGGGCTGCCTGCCGATGCTCGCTCAGGTCCCGGTGTTCCTCGGCCTGTATCACGTGCTGCGATCGTTCAACCGGACCCAGGGCGGGTTCGGCCAGCCGCAGCTGTCCCCGGAGTTGAACCGGTCGTTGGGCAACTATTTCTTCACTGCGACCGACGTCGGGCACTTCCTGGATGCCAACCTGTTCGGCGCACCGCTGGGCGCCACCATGATTCAGAAAACGGGCCTGGGCGCGTTCACCGAATTCCACCGGCCGTCGGTCGTCGCCGTCGGCGTGCCGCTGATGATTGCCGCGGGCATCGCTACCTACTTCAACAGCCGAGCCTCGGTGGCGCGCCAGAGTCCGGAGGCGGCGGCCAACCCGCAGACCGCGATGATGAACAAGCTCGCGCTGTACGTGTTCCCGCTCGGCGTCGTCGTCGGTGGACCCTTCTTGCCGCTCGCGATCATCCTGTACTGGTTCGCCAACAACATCTGGACCTTCGGCCAGCAGCACTATGTGTTCGGCAAAATCGAGAAGGAAGAAGAAGCCAAGAAGCTCGCCGCGATCGAACGTCGCGCGGCCAACGCGCCGGCACCCGGCGCCAAACCGAAGCGCACGCGCAAGGGCAGCGAGGCGGCGGCCGCGGGGGACGGCGCGACGGCGAAGGCGGGCGAGTCGTCCCCGGAGATCATCGAGAGCACCGGCAGCGAGCTGACCGACGGCGACTCCGGCGGCACGGCCAAGCCGAACGGCTCCGGCGGAGGCAGCCGCACACCGCGGCCGGGGGCGACACCGCGGCCCGGTGCGCGCCCGAAGAAACGTAAGCGATAACCGGCGACCATCCGGCGAACGAGGAGATAACAAGACACATGACTGACTTCGACGAACCCACCACCGAGGAGCGCCCCGAGCAGACCGAGGCGGTGGAGACGGAAGCGTCACAAAACGGCGACGAGCCGGTGACGACGGGCGACGACCTTGAAGACCGCCTTGTCGCCGAAGGCGAAATCGCCGGCGACTACCTCGAGGAGCTGTTGGACATCCTCGACTTCGACGGTGACATCGACCTCGACGTGGAAGGCGACCGCGCTGTGGTCAGCATCGACGGCGGTGAGGACTTGTCGAAGTTAGTCGGTCGCAAGGGCGAGGTTCTCGACGCGCTGCAGGAGTTGACCCGGCTCGCCGTGCACCAGAAAACGGGGGAGCGCAGCCGGCTGATGCTCGACATCGCGGGGTGGCGGCGCAAGCGTCGCGACGAGCTGGCGGCGTTGGGCAGCAAGGTGGCCCGACGAGTGCTGGAGACCGGTGAACGTGAGCAGCTGTCGCCGATGACGCCGTTCGAACGCAAGATCGTCCACGATGCGGTGGCCGCGGTCGACGGTGTGCGCAGCGAGAGCGAGGGCGTGGAGCCGTCCCGCCGCGTCGTCGTCCTGCTGGGCTGAGCGAGACTGAGCGAGTTACACGTTTGTAGTTCCTCGTCGCCGCGGTCGCCGCGGAGATCCGGAGAATGTTTCACGTGAAACATGGCGAGACACCGGCACCTCCTCCGGCAGCCGCCGCCATCTTCGGTGACGGTCTCGGCAAGGCCGTCCGCTATGCCCAGATCTTGGCGGGCGCGGGCGTCGAGCGCGGCCTAGTCGGGCCGCGGGAGACCGAGCGCTTGTGGGACCGCCACGTCCTCAACAGCGCGGCGCTCGCCGAGCTTCTCGAACCCGGCGAACAGATCGCCGACATCGGTAGTGGAGCGGGGCTTCCGGGGATACCGTTGTCGTTGGCCCGGCCGGACTTGCGGGTGACCCTCATCGAGCCGCTCTTGCGGCGCAGCGATTTCCTCCGAGAGGTCGTTGACGACCTCGGCGTGGATGTCGTCGTGGTTCGTGGCCGCGCCGAGGAAGGTGCCGTGCGACAGCGGGTGGGGGAGATGGACGCGGTTGTGTCTAGAGCGGTGGCATCGTTGGACAAGCTTGCGCGGTGGAGCATGCCGCTCCTGAGGTCCGGGGGACGGATGCTGGCACTCAAGGGCGAACGCGCGGCGAACGAGATCGACGAGTACCGGCGTGTGATGGAGTCGTTGGGGGCGGTGGATGCCAGGGTGGTGACATGTGGAGGGGATTACTTGGAGCCACCCGCCACCGTCGTGATCGCACGGCGACGGGAGCCGACGCCGGCGAACCGGCGGTCGGCACGAGCGGGCAGGAGACGGGTATGAATCCGGTTACGGGCGGCGGCGGACCGCCGGCGGGCGCTACGGGCGCCGCCGATGTTTCACGTGAAACATGGAGTGAGAGCCGGCCCGATGCGCGGGCGGCCGACGAGATCGTCGACACCCCGATCGGCGCAGAGGCCGAACGCGCCGTCCGGCTGTTGCACGCCGGCGCCCGGCTGCCGCGGCCAGAGCGCCAGCGGGTCTTCACCATCGCCAACCAGAAGGGCGGCGTCGGCAAGACGACGACAGCCGTCAACGTCGCCGCCGCGCTCGCACTGCAAGGGTTGAAGGTTCTGGTCATCGACCTCGACCCGCAGGGCAACGCGAGCACCGCACTCGGTATCGACCACCGTCCGGGCACCCCCTCGTCGTACGAGGTCCTGATCGGCGAGATCCCCTTGCACGAGACGTTGCAACGCAGCCCGCACAGCGAGCGCCTCTACTGCGTACCGGCCACCATCGAGTTGGCGGGCGCCGAGATCGAATTGGTCAGCATGGTCGCGCGCGAAGGCCGGCTCCGCACCGCGCTCGCATCCCTCCAAGAGCACGACTTCGACTACGTCTTCATCGACTGCCCACCGTCGCTGGGCCTGTTGACGATCAACGCACTCGTGGCCGCGCCCGAGGTGCTGATCCCCATCCAGTGCGAGTACTACGCGCTGGAGGGAGTGGGCCAGCTGCTGCGCACCATCGACATGGTCAAGGCACATCTCAACCCGCAGCTGAACGTCTCCACCGTGATCCTGACGATGTACGACGGACGCACCCGGCTCGCAGATCAGGTGGCCTCCGACGTGCGGTCTCACTTCGGCGACAAGGTGTTGGGCACCGTCATTCCGCGCAGCGTCAAGGTATCCGAGGCGCCGGGCTACGGCATGACGATCCTGCACTACGACCCCGGCTCACGCGGCGCGTTGAGCTATATGGATGCCAGCCGGGAACTCGCCGAGCGCGGCGCGGCCCAGAGAGGACAAACCCGATGACCCAGCCGACGCGCAAGAGGAGCGGCCTCGGCCGCGGCCTGGCCTCGTTGATCCCGACCGGTCCCGCCGATGGCGATACGGACACACTTGGGCCACGAATGGGTGACGCCGCCGCGGACGTCGTGCTCGGTGGAGGCTCCGCCAAGGACGTCGGCCCGGTCGGCGCCGTGTACCGGGAGATCGACCCGGCCGCGATCGAACGCAACCCCAAGCAGCCGCGGCAGGTCTTCGACGAGGAGGCGCTCGCCGAGCTCGTGCACTCCATCCGCGAGTTCGGCCTCATGCAACCGATCGTGGTGCGCGCGATCCCGGCACAGCCGGGGTCTGACGTCGCCGGCCGAGCGGCTCCGGGCGGCCCGCGATACCAACTCGTCATGGGGGAGCGCCGGTGGCGCGCCGCCCAGGAGGCGGGCCTGGCCGCCATCCCGGCGATCGTGCGGGAGACCGCGGACGACAGCATGCTGCGCGACGCCTTGTTGGAGAACATCCACCGCGTCCAGCTCAACCCACTCGAGGAGGCTGCGGCCTACCAACAGCTGCTCGACGAGTTCGGGGTCACCCACGATGAACTGGCCGCGCGTATCGGTCGGTCGCGCCCGCTGATCACGAATATGATCCGGCTGCTACGCCTGCCGATCGCCGTTCAGCGCCGCGTCGCGGCCGGCGTGTTGTCGGCGGGCCACGCCCGCGCGCTGCTGTCGCTCGAAGGCGGCCCAGACGCGCAGGAGGAGCTTGCTGCCCGCATCGTCGCCGAAGGCTTGTCGGTACGTGCGACCGAGGAAGCGGTGACGCTGGCGAACCGCAACGAGGGATCCACCCCGGCCGCGCCGCGCCGCAAGCCCATTCACATGCCCGGTCTGCAGGACGTTGCTGAGCGGCTGTCGACGGCGTTCGACACTCGGGTGACGGTGAGCCTGGGCAAACGCAAGGGCAAGATCGTCGTCGAGTTCGGCTCGGTCGACGATCTCCAGCGCATTGTCGACCTTATGAACGCTGCGAACGCCTGACCGAGGACACGGGGAAATTACGTCACTGTGACACCTCGATCACGGCGGCGACCGCTGCTTTCATGCCGCGAAGGAAACCTGATGGGACGCAACATCTTTGGCCGAGCCGGCCGCGGGCGCATGAGCGGACGGGCCGAAACCGGGCTATTGGGGGCACAGGCTCCTATTCTGGGGTGGCGGCCATCGCTATCGGTGCCGCCAGGAATGCGGGAAGTTTAGTGTCAGCGCGAATCACGCCTCTGCGGCTCGAAGCCTTCGAGCAGCTGCCCAAACATGCGCGGCGGTGCGTGTTCTGGGAGGTGGATCCGTGCACCCTCGGCCGCGAGGATCACCTCACCGACCCGGAATTCGAGAAGGAAGCCTGGCTGTCGATGGTGATGCTGGAGTGGGGATCCTGCGGCCAGATCGCATCGAAGGCGTCGGCATCCGATGACGAGCCGGCGGAGGGGTGCTCCGATGCGCCGTGCCTCGGCTATGCGTTCTACGCGCCACCGGGTGTGGTGCCCCGTGCTCGGCTGTTCCCTAGCGGCCCGGTCAGTGCCGACGCGGTATTGCTGACAACGCTCGGCGTAGAGGCGGATCCGGCCGGCCAAGCGCGCGACGGGGTGCCGCAGAGCTTGATCGCCGGCGTGGTTCAGGATCTGGTCCGCCGGGGGGTGCGGGCGCTCGAGGCTTTTGGCCGGACGGAGGCCTGTCGGGAGCTCGCCGACCCGCGGCTGGTGCCCGCGGACCTCGCCCCCGTCATCGAGGTGCTCGGTGACTGCTCGGTCGAGCAGTGCATGCTTGATGCCGAGTTCCTGGAACGGGTCGGGTTCGTCGAAATCGCCAAGCACCGCTACTTTCCGCGGCTGCGTCTCGAGCTGGAAAGCGGCCTCGGCTGGAAGGCTGGGGTAGAGGCCGCGCTGGAACGGCTGTTGGAAACCGAGAAACTTTCCCAGCCCGTCGGCGCGGGCGCCAGCATCGGCTAGCTGCGGCCGGCTTCTACCGAGAGCTCGTGCGCGAGCAGCTCGGCGAAAGTGAAAGTTCCGGTGGGACGGTCGTTCTTGCCCAGCAGGTAGAGCCGTTTGACCGCCGCGAGAATGCCTTCGGCGATCGAGTCACGGGTCTGGCTGGATACCAACATCGACCGATCCCGCGGGTTCGTGATGTACCCGACGTCCACCTGGACCGTGGGCATCCGCGTCAGGCGCAGCAGATCCCACGTCCGCCCGTGGGTGCGGCAATCACGTAAACCGGTGCGGGCGACCACTTCTCGTTGGATGAAGTCGGCCAGGTTGCGGCCGATCGTCGATACCGAGCCGTGGGAATTGCCGAAGTGAAACGAGGCGACGCCGTTGGCCGACGGGCTCGGCTGGGCGGCGCACCGCAGGCTGATCATGAGGTCGGCGCCGACGGTGTTGGCGGTCATCGCGCGCTCGGCGTCGGACGGGCTGTGGTTGGGCGGGCGGGACAGGAAGGTCTCCATGCCGATGGCAGTCATGCGACCTTCCAGGCGGCTGGCCAGGTCCCAAAGGATGTCGGCCTCGCTGATCGGACCGTTCGAGCCCTGCGTGATCTGGCCATGGTCGTCGCCGCCGCGGCCCGGATCGATGATGATGCGCTTGCCCGAGAGGCGGGGACCGGAGCGCCGCACCAACTCCTCCTCGCGGATCGCGTGGATGGAGCCGCCGGTGACACGCGAACCCAGAAAGTACAAGGAGCGCAACGTTTCTGGGCCGCAGATACCGTCAGGCGCCATGCCGTACTCACGCTGATAGGACATCAGCGCATTGTGGGTCTGCAGCCCGAAGTGCCCGTCGACGAGGCCGGTGTAGAAGCCGAGATCCTGCAGCCGCGCCTGCAGCGTGGCGACGTCGTCGCCGTACATCGGCGCGCCGAACTGATGGCTGAGGATGCGCGCGCCGAGTCGATAGGACGCTTCTTTGAGCGCGCGGTATGTCGCCTCGCCCACGATCCCGTCAACGAGCAGACCCCGGTGCTGTTGGAAAGCGCGGACGGCCTCGTCGAGTTCGGTGTCGAAGTAGTCGACGGCGACGTGCTTGCCGGTGTTCAGCTCCGCGTCCGGGCTGTCGACCAGCCCCAGCGCCGCAAGTGCGGTCCGGATCTCGGTGACCGCACCCCCGCGGTCGCCTTGACGCAGACTCGACATATAACTGGGCCCTTTCGATAAGGCATATCTCTGGCGGTCCGGCGCTGGCGATTGCAGGACAGGTTAGGCGGAATTATCTCAGAAGCGGGCCCGATTCAAGAAAACGCCAGGCGGGTTGTCCAGGGCGTTATACGACGTCGGAGAGCTCGCGGAGCAGGGCAGCCTTGCCCTTGGCGCCGACGATCCGCTTCACCGGCGCGCCGTCTTTGAACAGGATCATGGTCGGAATCGACACGACCTGAAAGTCGCGGGCGGTGGCGGGGTTGGCGTCGACGTCGAGTTTGGCGACGGTGAGGGCGCCGGCCTTCTCACCGGCGATCTCCTCCAGCACCGGCGCGACCATCTTGCAGGGGCCGCACCAGGTGGCCCAGAAGTCGACCAGCACGGGCGTGCTGCTGGACAGCACGTCGTCGGAGAACGAGTCGTCGGTGACGTTGACCGTCTTGGTGGTCTTCTCAGCTCCGGTCATGGTTGCGCTCCAATCAAGTCGGTGTCTGTGGTTTGCGTTGTCCCCGTTGCGGTTTCGGCGAGCCAGCGTTCGGCATCGATCGACGCCGAACAGCCGCTGCCCGCTGCGGTGATCGCCTGGCGGTAGGTGCGGTCGACCAGGTCGCCCGCCGCGAAGACGCCTTCGAGCGACGTGCTGGTGGTGCGGTCGCGCACAAGCACATACCCGTCAGGGTCGAGGTCGATCTGGCCGCGAACCAATTCCGACCGCGGGTCGTGACCGATCGCGACGAACACACCGGTGACCGCGAGGGTGCTCTCTTCGCCGGTCACGCTGTTGAGCAGACGCACACCGGTGACCTTGCCCTCGCCCTCGACCTCGAGGACCTGCGTGTTGGTCAGGAAGCGGATCTTTTCATTCTCCTTGGCGCGCTCGAGCATGATTCGCGACGCGCGGAACTCGTCGCGACGATGGATCAGGGTGACGCTGCGGGCGAAGCGGGTCAAGAAGGTGGCCTCCTCCATCGCGGAGTCGCCGCCGCCGACCACGGCGATGTCCTGGTCGCGGAAAAAGAAGCCGTCACACGTGGCACACGTGCTCACACCCATGCCGAGCAGCCGGTCCTCGCCCGGCACGCCGAGGTGCCGTGCCGCGGCGCCCATCGCGAGGATGATCGCGCGGGCGTGGTAGGTCTGGTCGCCGACGGTGACGGACTTGACCGGCCCGGCCAGCGACATCTCGTCGACGTCTTCCATCCGCAGATCGGCGCCGAATCGCAGCGCCTGTTCGCGCATCTCGTCCATCAGCTCAGGGCCGGTGATGCCGTCGCGGAAGCCCGGATAGTTCTCCACCTCGGTCGTGGTCATCAGCGCGCCGCCGAACTGGGTTCCCTCGAACACCAGGGGCGTCAGCTGCGCGCGCGCCGCGTAGATCGCAGCGGTATAGCCGGCCGGACCCGACCCGACGATGATCAAATCGTGGACGGTGGACGGTTGATCAGTCATGTAAACCTTTCTGCCTGCGCCGATAGCGGCGCACCGATGTCGGCGCCGGCACGAATACAAACACCAGGGTAAGCCGGGGTGTTCCCGCATCGCAGGTGGGCCGCGCTACGGGCGCTTCACCACCGGTTTGGGCGTGTCGGCGGGTGATGTGGACACGGTGATCTTCTCGGCGGTCGGTCCCGACGGGAAGCGTGGTGCCGGCCCGGAATGCGTCAGCATGGCGATGCCGACCGCAGCGGCAGCCACCGCGGCGCCGATCCCGACGACGAGCGCGATGATTCGCAGCCGGCTCAGCCGGGGCGGGGCGGCCGTGTGCGCGGGCGGAGAAGCGGCACGAAGCGCCGCGCCGATCCTGGCCGTCACCGGGGCAGGCACCTCGGGCGCCGAGGCAGGGTCAGCGCCCAGTTCGGCGAGTGCCTGCCGGACCCGCTCCTCGGGTTGCCCGGAATCGCCCCGCATTGATCAATAGTGACTCACCTGTACAGGGGTGTCGAAATAGCCGAGCGCCTCGGCGAGCTTCGCGCGGGCGCGCGAGCACCGACTCTTCACCGTGCCTTCGGCGACACCCAGCATCCGTGCGGTCTCTGCGACCGAATAGCCCTGCATGTCGACCGCAACGACCGCGGCACGTTGTTCGACCGGCAGCCGCATCAATGCGCGCTCCACCATGATCGCGGTGTCCACTCGCGGGGTGTGGTCAGCGATCGTGGCGCTGTCGTCCATGAGCTCGGTGGTGGGCCGACTCTTGTTGTGCCGCAACCGGTCCAGGCAGGCGTTCACCACAATGCGGTAGAGCCAGCTGCTGACCGCGGCGTCTCTGCGGAAGGCGGCCGCGCCCCGGTGTGCGTGCAGCATCGCATCCTGCAGAGCGTCGGCGGCATCGTCGGGGTTGCGGCTGGTCATCATCGCCAGGCGGTACAGCTGGCGGTGGTGGCGGTAGAACAATTCCTCGAACGCGTATCGGTCGCCCGCGACGTGGGCGGCGAGCAGCTCGCCGTCGCTGCGCTGCTGCTCGAAACCTCCCCCGAAGGTGTCCACACAGCGAACTGTAAGCAACCGCGGACCCCTGCTCTTGCACCAGTTTTCGCGCATGGCCGCTGACTTGCCGATTCGACGTGCGGCGGCCCTTGGGATAGGAGGCTAGGAAGCCGCCTTCACGGTGATCTCGGCGATGTCCGAGCGGCTCTTGCCGTCGACCTGACCCAGCGTCGAGATCCACACCAGCAGGTTGCTGGTCTTCGTCGAATTGTCCACCTTTATGGTGTTGGACCCGGGCTTGAGCTGGGTGGCCGGCGTCAGCACCGTGGTGTCGGAGAGCGACGACGGCGACGACGTCTGCGCGGAGCGGATCTCGGCTGAGGTGCCGCTGCTGTTGAGGTCGATGGTGACCTCACCGATCGCGGTGGGCTGCGGCAGTTGCAGCATCAACCCGACGCCGTTCTTGAAGTTCGGGAACGGGACGGGATCGGTGTAGGTGTCGATAGGCCAGGCCGTCGACGTGTTGCCGTCGATCGCCAGCGGCGCCTGATCGGGCGAGTCCGCCTCACCCTCCGGCGAAAACACGGTCACCTTAACGGGTTTGACCGTCGCACCGCTGCTGCTGTTGTTGCCGTCGCCGCCGTCGTCGGCCGAGGTGCTCGGTGCGTTGAGCCCCAGTTCGTCCTCGGAGAAACCGCCGACGTCACCAAAAATGCCTTTCAGCACCGACGCCAGTACCAGAAGCGCGATGACGATGACCGCCGCGCCGACGCTGAGGCCGACGATCAGTCCCTTGCGACGGCGCGCGGCCACGTCGGGGTCGTCGGGCGGGGCCGCGCGTACGTGGGCCGCCCGTGGCGCCTGTTGTTCATCGACCGGATTGATCA
This sequence comes from Mycobacteriaceae bacterium 1482268.1, assembly GCA_001665255.1. Lineage (GTDB taxonomy): Bacteria > Actinomycetota > Actinomycetes > Mycobacteriales > Mycobacteriaceae > Mycobacterium. Next base: position 24,536 of record LZSH01000518.1, read on the forward strand.
GCTCGGTCCGGTCGGCGATAGCGGTCGCCTGCTGCAACAGGTTCAGCAGGGTGGGCGCGCTGCGGATGCCGCCGCCCGCCTGCACCGACCGTGCGGCGGCGGCCGAGATCTGGAACGGGATGTCCCGGTTGACGGCGCGGGGCTCGACCGGTTCGCCCGCAGCGTCGACGTCGGCGGGCTCCAGCCCGCTGCGCACCCCGGACTCCGGCAGTGGCCAGCGGTTGATCAGCAGCGCATAGAGTGCGGCCCCGATGCCGCGGATGTCGTCTTCGGGGGTGGCGTCCGGCATGGTCGCGGGGAATGCCAGAGCCACATCGCCCTCGATGCTGACCCGGACGCGGCTGGGGTGGTCGATCGACAGCGCCACGCCCGCCCGGTGAGCCTGCTCGGCGGCGGCGGCCAGCGTCTGCATCGCGCGGGCGCCGCCGATCGGGGACGGCGATGTCTCCGCCACCTCCGGCAGCGAGCCGCCACGGATCCATTCGCTGACGACCAGCCCGCCGGAACCCGTGTTCGCCACGTCGAGGATGCGCGCGACACCGGGACTCTCGATGCGGCTGAGCCGCAGCGTGCGGTCCAGGATCTGCTGCAGCTCCGCGTCGGGCAGTGCCGCGTCGGGGTCGACGAATGTCAACGCCACCTGCCGGTCCAGCGCGGTGTCCAGCGCCTGCCAGAACTGCAGGTGCGGCGGGCCGCCATGGAAGACGAGCAGACGGTAGCGGCCGCCGCCGATGGTGGCACCGGGAATGAGGTGAACGTCCTCGTCAGAGGTCGCGGCCTCGATCGGCGGTTCGCGGGGGATGTCGAACGGCAGCCCCTCGCGGGTGGGATCGCCGCCGTAGTCGGCGGGCGGACGACCCGACGACGGCGGCGGCACCGTGCTGACGGGCATCGTTCCCGCGTCGGCGCCGCCGTTGGCGAGGCCGGATGCACTCGGCACGTCTGCGGGCACGTCGGGCTCGAACTCGTCTGCGGCGGGGCGGGGCAGTCTCGTCGTCGCGCCGTTGTCAGCGAGGGGTGCGGAGTCGCCCGCGGATTCGTCGGTCACCGCTGGTCCTTTCCGCATCCCCGCTCCGGCAACCGGGGCCGGAGGCCCGCGCTGGGCGGTCGTCGTGCTGTGGCGACCCCTCGGCGCGAGCGAATTCCTCTGATCAGGGTACGTGAGAGGCGCCGCAGGGCGTGGTCGGACGGCTTGCCCGGCCGGACGTCCGGCTACTTTCGGGGTCCTGCCGAGACGGCCCAGGACCGCGGCGAAGGCGGCCTGCGCGTCGGGTACCCGGGCGGCCAGCATCACCGCGGCGATGATCGGCAGCATGATCAGCCCGAGTACGACCAGGCGCAGCATCGAACCGGCGCCGCCGTGTTCGGTCAGCGATTCGAGGCCGAGGAGCTGGTCGATCACGTGCGCGATGAGCCCGGCGAGTATCGAAGCGGCGGTCGCGACGAGGGTGCTGCGCACCACTTCGAGGCTGATCAGTCGACCGCCCGGCGGATTGAGGTGCGCGCGCAACAGGATGTAACCGACAACGGCTCCTGCCAGGAAGCCGATGCCGTTGGCCATGCCGAGGTAGCCCGCGACCAGCTCGCGATCGTCGGTCAGGTGCGGCGCGGCCAGCGAGGCGGCGATCTTCACGCTGGTGATGACCACGATGACGAGGATCGGCGTCCACGGTTGTTCGCGGGCGTAGAACACGCGAAGCTGCAGCAGTACCAACGCATATGGGATCAGCGTGAACGCCGAGAGCGTGATCGCCATGCCGAGGTAGCCGGCGTCGACGTCACCGAAGTTTCCGTAGGCGAACAGCGCGCTGCCGATCGCCGGGCCCGCGACGGTCATGAACGACACGATGGGTATCAGCGTCACCATGGTCAGCCGCGTCGCCAGCGACAGGTCGGCCAGCACCGCGGGGGTGTCGTTGGCGGCGGCATTGCGACTCAGGCGCGGCATGACCACGGTCAGGACCGTCACGCCGATCATGCCGAACGGCAGCATCAACACCAGCCAGGTGTAGTTGTAGATCGCGGGTCCGGAAGCCGCTGCGGCGCTGGCGATCTGGTTACCGACGATCAGCCCGATTTGGCTGATCAACACGTAAAGGACCATGGCGGCGGCCATCCCGCCGAAGCGCCGGAGACGGTCGTCGAGTCCCCACAGCGGGCGCAGGCTGATCCGTTCCTTACGGATAGCGACGAGCAGCACGGCGGTCTGCGCGAAGACGCCGAGCGTGGTGCCGATTCCCAACACCAGCAGTTTGGCATTGCCCATCTCGACGGGGTCGAGCGAAAGTTCGCCCGGCACAAGGAGGTACACGACGAGGGTGACGATAGCAACGATGTTGTTGACCACCGGCGCCCATGCCGGCGGCCCGAAGACGTTGCGGGTGTTCAGGATTGCCATGAACACCGATGACAGCCCGTAGAAGATCACCTGCGGCAGAAGCAGATAGGCGAACGCGGTGGTGAGGGGACGGTTGACTTGCGGGTCGCTGCCCAGCATCAACCGCACCAGCAGGGGAGCGGCAGCGACCGACACCACGGTCGCGATCAACAGCAGCGCGGTGGCCAAGGTGACGAGGCGGCGAACGAACGCGGTTCCGCCGTCGGGATCGTCGCGTTCGGCGCGGGCCAGCACGGGAACGAAGATCGCGGTGAACGTCGCTTCGAGCACCAGCGCCGCCACCAGGTTGGGCAGCTGATTGGCCACCGAGAAGGCGCTCGACAACGCGGCACCGAGGATCGCCGCGAGCAGCACGATGCGAATGAAGCCTGTGATCCGGCTGACCAGGGTCGCAAAGGCCATCCCCCAGGACCGCGACACCACCGCCGCGTCGCTCAGCTCGGGCCGGCCGGCGCGCCGGATGCCGCCACCCCCTCCCCGCCAACGCATCCCGAGGGGGCCTGCGCCGCGGCGGCGCGCCGGCCGGCCCGAGCTGAGCGACGCGGCGGTGGTGGGGGATAGCCGCGCATGCCGGGCGGCGGTGCAGCGTGCCGGGGCGGCCTCGGCTGCCGACCCGCGGCGCCACCGCCGCGGTTGAACGGTGGCTGCGCCGGCCCGAAGTGCCGGCCGGTGGTGCTCATTGTTCGTCGCCGTGCGCGAGTGCGGTATCGAGCGGGTCCGGGCGGTCAAGGTCTGCGCGATCGGGCTGACCGCGGAACCGGTGCCACAGCCGACGGCCGGCCAGCGCGACCAGCACGGCGCCCACCGACAGCGTGATGAAGAACAGCACCTTGCCGTAGGCGTTGGAGTGCACCGACAGCCGCACCGGCTCACCCAGCGCCAGCCCATTGGCCGTGCGCAGCGCGACGTCGACCGCGACGCGCTGGGTGAAGTGCACCTCGACGGGCACCTGCAGCGGCAGGAACCCCGGCGGCAGTTCGATCTCGCCCATGTCGGTGACCGTCATGCCGGGCGGGGCGTCGACCTGCAGCCGCACCCGGATCGGCACCGGCAGGTCGTTGCGCAGCGCCAACGGCAGCGGGCTGTGCTCAGTTGCCAGCGTGTACGAGCCGCCGGGGTTGACGATCGTCACGGCGTTGAACAGGTCGGCGACGGTGTCACCGGTAATGGCCAGCCGGTGTTGGGCTTGCCCGTTGCGGACGTCGGCCGGCACCGACTGGGTCAGCGCGCGCAGCATGTCCTCCCGCAGCGGCGCGGTGTACCCGGTGCCCGTGAGCCCGGTGCGCTCGTCGGTCGTCAGCGCCTCGGTCAGACCCGACAGCCGCCCGGTGGTGGCGGCGACACTGTCGATGACCGCTTCGTCGAAGCGGGCCCGCGGGTTGGCGGCCACGCTGTCGGGCAGTTGGCGGGAGTCCTGCGGCGGCACCCGTTCGCTGTCGGCGATGACGGCAGTCAGCGGGCGCGGTGCGGCCAGACCCGCCCGGATGGAGGTGGCGACCGCGGACAGGATCGCCGCGGCGTCATCGCCTTGCAGGCTCCACGCCATCGGCGGCATCAGGATCTGGCTGCGCGGCTCGGTCTCCGGCGCGATTGTCCGCCACAGCACCGAAGCCAGGGCGTCCTGGCGGCGCGCGACGGCCGAGTCGTGTTTCACCGGAATATCAAGGGCGGCATCGAGATACGACGGCGAACTCGGATGTGAACCGACACCGGCGAGCGCTGCGGAGACAGTGGGGTCGAACGGTGCGGTAACCACTTCGGGTGAGTAGCGAACCGGTGTCACGTCGGCGGTCGACCGCGCCACATCGTGGGAATCGTCCGCGGTGAGGTTGGCGGCGCCGACCGCGACGGTCGGGCCTTGGGCCGAGAGAAGTTGGACCACACGCCCGGTCAGCGGCCCGTCGCCGAGGAGGGTGGCACCGCGGACTGACGCGGTGCCGAGGATCTGGTCGACGATGTCACCGGCGCCGCTGGTGGCAACGGCGTTCAGGCCGGGATCGCCCACCCGCTGCAGCGCATCGAGGTCGGCCTGCGCATATGTCGCGGGCGCCACGCACATCCGCTGGGCCACCGTCTTGAGGCGGTTGAGCCAGTTCACTGCGGCGTCCCGGCCGGCGCCGGGGCGCGTCGGCGTGGCCGGGCCGTTGTCGGGTCCGTCGTTGACGACATAACCGGCGGTCATCGCGTTCACGGTGACCAACAAGTCGGGGTCGACGGCCAGGCACAGCGCGCTGGTCACCTGGCCGCCGGGGTCGACCGTCGGGCTGGTCGCGAAATCGACCGCCGACAACAACACGTCGAGCCGGCCGCCGGTGGCCAGCGAGGCGGCGAGGTCGTCGTCGATCAGCCGCACCGGCGTCGTCCCGCCGGGCGCGCCCGGCGCCAGCCGCGGCCGGTCGCCGAGCGGCCACAGGACCGTCGTCCGCACCGGCTTCGACGTATCGGGCGCCACCACGTCGGCCAAGCCGCCGGTCGGTGAGTTCACGGCGCCCCCGGGCGGCACGCCGATCACCGGGAGCAGGAAGCGGGCGTCGTCGAGGCGGGCGGGAGCGCCGTAGTCCGGCGTGCCGTTGGCGTTGACCAGCATCGGGTACACCCCGGGTTTGTCGATGCCGAGCGACGGCGCCTGCCCCGAGCGCAGCGGAACGGTCAGGTTGAACGGAACATCTTGGCCCCGTTGCAGTTCCGCGGAAAGGGTGATGAAGTCGGCTACGCCTTCGAATTGGTCGTTCTCGCCGCCCAGGTTGCTGCGGAGCCCGACCGAGGAGGTGACCGCGGCCGCATGCTCGAGGCGCACCATCACATCGCGCACCGGGCGGTCGCCGACGTTGAGGACGGTCCCCGAGACCGTGACGACGGGCTCGCTGGTGGTGGTGACGACCTCGGGCGTGACGCGGTCGATGCGCACCTGCAGGAACGGCACCGAGCCCGGCTCTCCGGCGGCGGCGTGCGGCGATACGGCGGGGGCGGCGACGAGGATCAGCAGCGCCAGCACGGCGAGCAGACTTCGCAGCACCGTGCCGCACCCACGGCGGGCGGTCACGGCCCTTGTCCGCAGCCGTTCGTCCGCCGGCCCGGTTTGGGTTGGCCTGCTTCGTCGGGGCGCCGGTTGCGGGTGTGTGAGTGCGTCTGCGCGCGCCGTCGAGGAGCGCTGCGGGGAAGCGGCGGCAGCGCGGACGGCCCGTCGGTGTGCAGCTTGTCGATCAACTCGTCGGCGACCTCGGCGAGTTTGCGTTCGTCGGCGTAGGCCAGGCGCTTCGGCAGCTCCTTGAGTGGCACCCATGCCACCTCGCTGACTTCGACGTCCTCGTCGGAGAGCTCGCCGCCGAGAAACCGCATCAAATAATGGTGCACCGTCTTGTGCACGCGACGGCCCTCCGTGACGAACCAGTAGTCGATGCTGCCGAGAGCGGCCAGCACGCTGCCCTGGATTCCGGTCTCCTCGGCGACCTCGCGGATCGCGGTCTGTTCTGCGGTCTCGCCGAGTTCGATATGGCCCTTGGGCAGCGACCACAGCATCCGTCCGCGTCGGTCGACGCGCCCGATCAGCGCAGCGACCTGGCTGTCCTTCGGACCGTCGATCCCGTCGATGACGAGGCCACCGGCCGATGTCTCATGCACAGTGCGCAATCGGTCGGGCCCGCGCCGCGAACCCCGTGGTTTGTGCGGCTTGGGCCTGCCGTCGGGAACAGGTGCGGTTACGTTTTCGGGCACGACGGAGTTGTTGTTGTGTTTCGCGGAGGTGGTGTCGGGTGGACCGGCCGCGCGCCGACCGCGACGTGGCGCCCGGCGCCGTCGCGGTTTGGCCTGTTCGCCGTCCGACACCCAAGCGATAGTAGCTGCCACCGATATTCGCTCTCCCCACACTCGCCGCTCGGTGCAGGACCGTTACCTCTACGCTCATTGAACGTGTCCGACAACGCTGATCTGCTCATCGCCGCTCAGGTGGCGTTGCACCGACACGTCGAGCTGTTGAAAGAGCTCGGCCGGTTGTTTGCTGACGCGGGCCACGAGCTCTATCTCGTCGGCGGCAGCGTGCGCGACGCGCTGCTCGGCCGGCTCGATACCGACCTCGACTTCACGACCGACGCCAGGCCCGAGGAAATGGCTCGGATGCTGCGGCCGTGGGCGGACGCGCTGTGGGACACCGGCATCGAATACGGAACGCTCGGCGTCGGCAAGGGCGATCAGCGGCTGGAGATCACCACGTTCCGCGCCGACACCTACGACCAGGTGTCCCGTAATCCGGAGGTGCGTTTCGGTGACCGGCTCGACGACGACCTGATCCGCCGCGACTTCACCGTCAACGCGATGGCGGTGCGCATCACGCAGGAGGGTCCGGGTGAATTCCTCGATCCCCTAAACGGTTTGGCGGCGCTGCGCGCCCGCGTGTTGGATACTCCGGCCGCGCCTGAGGTGTCGTTCGGTGACGATCCGCTGCGGATGCTGCGGGCGGCGCGGTTCGTGGCGCAGCTCGGGTTCACGGTGGCGCCCAGGGTCCGCGAGGCGATGGCGGCGATGGCCGGTCAGCTCGAGCGCATCACCGCCGAACGGGTGGCCGCCGAACTCGACAAGCTCATCCTCGGCGACGATCCGGTAGCGGGCATCGACCTGATGGTGTCCAGCGGTCTCGGCGACGTGGTGCTGCCAGAAGTGGGCGCGATGCGGATGGCGATCGACGAGCACCATCAGCACAAGGACGTCTACCAGCATTCGCTGACGGTGCTGCGGCAGGCGATCGCGCTCGAAGACGAGCCGGACCTGGTGTTGCGCTGGGCGGCGCTGCTGCATGACATCGGCAAGCCGTCGACGCGCCGGCACGAGATCGGCGGCGGGGTGAGCTTCCATCACCACGAGGTCGTCGGCGCCAAGATGACCCGCAAGCGGATGCGGGCGCTGAAGTACTCCAAGCAGATGGTCGACGACGTCTCGCAGTTGGTGTATCTGCACCTGCGCTTCCATGGCTACGGCGACGGGACGTGGACCGACTCCGCGGTCCGGCGCTATGTCACCGATGCGGGCCCGTTGCTGCCGCGGCTGCACAAGCTGGTGCGCGCGGACTGCACGACGCGCAACAAACGGCGCGCGGCGCGGCTACAGGCCAACTACGACGACCTCGAGGCGCGGATCGCCGAACTGGCGGCGAAGGAAGACCTGCAACGCGTGCGGCCGGACCTCGACGGCAACGAGATCATGAAGATCCTCGACATCCCCGCGGGCCCACAGGTCGGCGAGGCGTGGCGCTATCTCAAGGAGCTGCGGCTGGACCGCGGGCCGCTCGACCACGACGAGGCGGTGGCCGAGTTGCTGAAGTGGTGGAACGCCAGAAGCTAGCGCGGCGTCTGATCGGGCATGGACTATTGCCTCTCCGACGGCGACGGGTCGGCGACGATGTGGACGGCGCCGGTGGACACCGACACTGACGGCGACGGCAGGCTCGACGCGGTGGGCCTCGACGTCGATCGTGACGGAGGCCTCGACGACGCATTGGCCGATCTCGACGGCGACGGGATCGCCGATCATGCCGTGCTCGATGGCGAGAGCTATTTCACCGACGACGGCACGGGCACCTGGGCAGTGAGCGTCGACCGCGGCGGGGGATTGCGATGGTTCGGCCTCGACGGAGTGGAGAGCGTCGGCGGGCCGACGGTCGATCTGGACGGCAACGGGCAGGCGGGCGAGCGGCTGGTCGACAGCGACGGCAACGGGCTGGCCGATCGCGCACTGGGTGACGGCGTGGCATACGTCGACACCGACGGCGATGGCACCTGGGACCTCAAGTTGACCGACGGCGACCGCGACGGCAGGGCGGACGCCGCCAATGCGCTCTAGCCGCGCCCGGGGCCGGGCGGCCCGGCGAAGGCCTGCGCAATCGTCAGCCACACCCGCGCATCGTCGCCTTCGGCGACGACGTCGAGCGCAGCCTGGGGCCGTCGCTGGGTGACGAGGAAGCAAAAATCCTCGGCCGAACCCGTAACCCGCTGCGCGGCGTCCGGTGGCCCCCATGCCCATATCGAACCGTCCGGCGCGGTCAGCTCGACCCGAAACGGATCCGTTGGCGCGGGAAGGCCGTTGATCGCGAAGGCGAAGTCACGCGTGCGCACGCCGATGTGTGCGATCGAGCGCAGCCGCGCCGTCGCGGCCCGCTGCACGCCGAGCGCGTCGGCGACGTCCAGGCCGTGCGCCCACGTCTCCATCAGCCGCGCGGTCGCCATCGACGCCGCGCTCATCGGCGGCCCGAACCACGGCAGCTTGCGGCCGTCCGGCACCGCCAGCAGCGCATCGTGCAAGCGCCCTCGGGTGGCGCGCCAATCGGCCAACAACTCCGCGGGTGGCATGGCGGCGATCTCCTCGGCGCCCCGGTCGACGAAACCTGCCGGGTCCTCGGCCGCCTGACCCAGCACGGCGTTGAAGCCCGCTTCGTCGTCAACCGACAGCAGCGCCACGCGGTCGGTCCACAACAGGTGGGCGATCTGGTGGGCGACGGTCCAGCCCGGCGCGGGCGTCGGCGTCGCCCATCCCTCGGGTGGCAGGCCGGCGACCAGCCCGTCGAGGGAGTCGCTTTCGGCGCGGAGATCGTCGACTATCGGGCCCGCTGTCGCCATGCGGGTCACCTTAACGCGGTGCTGGTCGGAACCGAGCGATGCTTCCATGGGCGGCAAGGCCGACCACGTAGACCGCCGATCCCGCGACGACCAACCAGGGTGAGCGGCCGTCGGCCGGAATCACTGCCGCGGCGGCCGTCAGGGCGACGCAGGTAGAGATCCAGAACACCGCATCCTGCACGGCGAAGACGTGACCGCGCAGGGCGTCGTCGACGTCGATCTGCATCGCGGAGTCGGCGCACAGCTTGACCACCTGACCGAGCACACCCAGCAGGAACCCGCACACCATCATCAGCGGCAGCGCCAAGCCGATGCCGCCCAGTTGGATGAGAGCCGACAGCAGCAGCGCGGCATTGGCGGTGCGGTAGCGACCCCATTTCCCGATGGCGCCCGGTGTGATGACATTCGCGAGAAAGGCGCCGATGCCGACCGTGAACAGGAACAGCGCCGAGGTGCCGAAGCCGGCGACGTCCTCGGTGTCGGTGTGGCGCACCATGACCAGCACCAGCATGGTGTTGATGCCGAGCACCATCCGATGTGCAGCCAGCCCGGCGAGCGTGGCGCCCACCGTCCGCACGGCCGTCACCGTGCGCGCGCCGTGCAGCCACCCGGTCGCCACCGCGTAGAACACCGACCCGTGAATGGAGCGGCGACTCTCGTGCGGCCCCAGCACATGCGGGGGAAACCGCACCGACAGCAGCAGCGCCAACGCGACCGGAATCACGACGATCAGCATGATCGTCGCCGCGCCGGTGTCGCCCGCGCCGAAGAGCCACCGCAGCAGCAGCATGAAGCCGGCGCCGAGAAATGCGGCCGCTCCACCGGTGGCCGTTGCGACCGAGTTCATCGTCACCACCTGATCCCGCGGGACCACATCGGGCAGGGCTGCCGACAGCCCGGATGACACGAAACGGGTGAAGCCGTTGACGAGCAGTGCGCCCAACAGAATTGCCCAGTCGCGGGCGCTCACCGCGAGCAGGGCCGCGATGCCGAGGACGACCAGCAGCCGTCCAACGTTCGCGCCGATCAGCACCAGCCGCCGGTCCCACCTGTCCAGCAGCGCGCCTGCGAACGGACCAAGCACGGAGTACGGGAGGTACAGGACGGCGAAGGCGGCGACGAGTTCCCATGGGCCCGCTGCCCGTTCGGGGTTGAAGATCAACCCACCCGCAAGGCCGGCCTGGAAAAGGCCGTCACCGAACTGGCTTGCCGTCCTCAACTCGAGCAGCCGCCAGAACTGGCGAAGGCTGCGCACCGATCGCCAGAGGGCAACGGGTGCGTGCGCGTCCACGAGAATTCACAGTACAAATATCTCGGCGGGCCGCGCCTGTTTGCCACCTTGGCCGTTGGCTGGTGCCATGATGGTGTGGTGGCGCAGTCAGAGGATCCGGAGGACTTTGTCGCTCCGACGGCGAACCGGGTACGCGCCGGAACGCTGCTGCTGGCCAACACCGATCTGCTCGAGCCGACCTTCCGACGCAGCGTCATCTACATCGTCGAGCACAACGACGGTGGCACGCTCGGCGTCGTGCTGAACCGGCCGAGCGAAACCGCGGTGTACAACGTGTTGCCGCAGTGGGCCAAGCTGGCCACCAAGCCGAAGACGATGTTCATCGGCGGACCGGTGAAGCGCGATGCAGCGCTGTGCCTGGCGACGTTGCGGGTGGGCATCGATCCGAGTGGCGTGCCTGGGCTGCGCCACGTGCAGGGCCGGATGGCGATGGTCGATCTCGACGCCGAACCCGAGACGATCGCGCCGATGGTAGAAGGCGTGCGGATCTTTGCCGGTTATTCGGGGTGGACCATCGGTCAGCTGGAGGGCGAAATCGAACGCGACGACTGGATCGTGTTGTCCGCGTTGCCGTCCGATGTACTGGTCGAGGCGCGGGTGGATCTGTGGGGACGGGTGCTGCGCCGTCAGCCGTTGCCGTTGTCGCTGCTCGCGACGCACCCGATAGACATCAGCCGCAACTAACTCCGCGACAGCGTGCACGTCGCGCACGCGCCCGCGCCACAGCCGCTCGCCGCGGTGCCGCACGCCGACGCCGCTCCTTCGCGAGCCGCGACGAATTTCGCGCTCTGCCAGCAGCCCGCCGCGACCGTGGCGATCGCCCCGATCACGCAGACGATGACCACCACCACGCCGGTATCGGGCTGCGTCGACAGCGCCACCACACCCGCGACGGTCAGCATCGCCGCGGCAGCGAGCTGAGTCGGCGCGACGGCGCGGAGAACCTGGCGGACCATGTCGGCGGAGCGGGGACGCGACAACGTCCACCCGCCCAGAGCGGCGGTCGCGACGGCGGCGCACAAACAACCGACCGCCGCGAAAAGCATGCGGCTTACCTTAAGGGGCGCCGCGCCCGTCGCGCTACCGGGGCGGCAGTGGGGCCGGCGCGGGTGCCGGCGGCGGTCCTCCGACGGGACTGATCCTGAACCCGTTGGTGATTGCGTCGGTGGCATCGGCGGTCGGGACCGCCTCAGCGACGGTGGTGGTCACCGTCAGCGTCACGAGGTATTTGTCGGCCCCGGCGGTCGCGATGGTGTGCCGCCGCGACGTGTTGAGCGACATGTTGTTGTCGCGGTAGGCGCCCTCGATCATCGCCGAGGGCATGCCCCCGAAGTCGGCGAGCGACGCGTTGGTGGTGCGCCATGCGGGCAGCTGCTGGGAATCGATGAAGCCGTGGGTGATGGCCTCCTTGGGGTCGAAGGCGCCGCCGACCAGCTTGTAGACCACCAGCGCCGCGTTCGATGTGTAGATGCCGTCGCCGCCGACACGGTCGGCAAGCACCGCGAACGCGTCGGGCACGTTCGGGTCGGGAACCTGCGACCAGCCGCGCGGTACCGGCAGCACGATGTTGAGCGCCTTGAAGTCGCGGGCCGACTGCGGCTGCAGCGTCACGCCCTTGCCCTTGAGGAAGTCGGCCAACGTCACCGACGACGCGGGCACCAGAGTTTCCTGTGCGGCCGCGGCGGCGGCGGGCACGAGACCCGGCGTCGCACCGAACGACTGGGTGGCGGGGGAGGCCGGTGCGACGGCGCCGGGCGCGACGGCGAGCGGGCTGGCGGCCTGCGCGACAGGCGCGGCGGGAGCGACGCCGAGGGGACCAGCGGCCTGGGCGACAGGCGCTGTGGGCATCCCGGGTACTGGCTGGATGACGGGCGCGGGCTGCGGCGGAAACGGGTACACAGGATCTGCTGCGGCGGTCGGACCGGCCAGGCCCAGCACGCCGGCCATGCTCGCGACCACTCCGCCTGCCAAGATCCGCCAGCGGCGAGCATTCATGATCATCGCCCGATCCTTTCCCCAGTCCTTTCCGGCTGCGGGGCCAGACAGCCCC
>LZSH01000519.1 GCA_001665255.1 Mycobacteriaceae bacterium 1482268.1
GGTCTTCTCGATCCAAAACGAGCGCTTCGGACCAGAGGGTGGCGCAAGGTCGGCGCCGCCGTCGTCCGGTGGCCGGGGCCAATTCTGGTGTCCACCATTGCGCTTTCGCTCGTCGGCCTGCTCGCCCTCCCCGGCTACGTGCCCAGCTACAACGACCGCGAATTCCTTCCTTCCGACATCCCGGCCAATCTCGGGTATGCGGCCGCCGACCGGCACTTCCCGCAGGCGAGGATGAACCCTGAACTGTTGCTGGTCGAGACGAACCACGACGTACGCAACTCGGCTGACATGCTCGTCGTCGACCGAATTGCCAAGAGCGTCTTCCACATTCCCGGTATCGGCCGCGTGCAGACCATTACGCGACCGCTCGGCACGCCCATCGAGCACACTTCGATCCCCTTCCAGATCAGCATGCAGGGCACTACCCAGCAGATGAATCAGGACTACATGCAGGCGCGGATGGCCGACATGCTGACCCAGGCCGCCGAGATGGACAAGACCATCGCCACGATGCAGAAGATGCAGTCGCTCACCACCCAGATGTCGGAAACGACGCATTCCATGGTGGAGAAGACGAAGACCATGTCGCTCGACATCGGCGAAGTACGCGACAACATCTCCGATTTCGACGACTTCTTCCGTCCGCTGCGCAACTACCTCTACTGGGAACCACACTGCTACAACATCCCCGTATGCAATTCGCTGCGCGCGATTTTCGACACGCTCGACGGCATCGATGTGTTGACCGATGACGTCCAGCAGCTCGTGCCCGACCTGGAACACCTCGACTCGCTGATGCCCCAATTGACTGCGCTGATGCCCGAGATGATCTCCACGATGCAGACCATGAAGACGATGATGCTGACGATGTATCAGAGTCAGAAGGGCATGCAGGACCAGATGGCCGCCTTGCAGGAGAACTCCACCGCGATGGGCCAGGCCTTCGACGCATCCAAGAACGACGACTCGTTCTATCTGCCGCCGGAGGTGTTCACCAACCCCGACTTCATGCGCGGCCTCAAGATGTTCGTCTCACCCGACGGCAAGGCGATCCGCTTCATCATCTCCCACGAGCGCGATCCCGCTACGCCGGAAGGCATTTCGCATATCGACCAGATCAAGAATGCGGCGTTCGAAGCGATCAAGGGCACGCCGCTCGAGGGTTCGAAGGTCTACCTGGCCGGTACCGCGTCCACATACAAGGACATGCAGCACGGGTCGAACTTCGACCTGTTGATCGCTGGCATCTCGTCTCTGTGCCTGATTTTCATCATCATGCTGTTCCTGACCCGCTCCGTGGTCGCCGCGGCCGTCATCGTCGGCACGGTGCTGCTGTCGCTCGGCACGTCGTTCGGCATGTCGGTGCTGATCTGGCAATACATTCTCGGCCAGCACCTGCACTGGATGATCATCGCCATGTCGGTCATCGTGCTGTTGGCCGTCGGCTCGGACTACAACCTGCTTTTGGTATCGAGGTTCAAGGAAGAGATCCACGCAGGCATCAACACCGGCATCATCAGGTCGATGGGCGGCAGCGGATCGGTGGTCACTTCGGCGGGCCTGGTGTTCGCCTTCACCATGATGTCGATGGTCGTCAGCGATCTTGTGGTCGTCGGACAGGTCGGCACGACAATCGGTTTGGGCCTGTTGTTCGATACGCTGGTCATCCGCTCGTTCATGACTCCGTCGATCGCGGCGCTGCTTGGCCCCTGGTTCTGGTGGCCGCAGCGGGTTCGTCAGCGTCCGGTTCCGGAGCCGTGGCCAAGGCAGGAAGCAACCGATGAGCGGGTCGGCGTAACGTCTCAACGTCGTGCGGACGATGAAAGTCCTACAGGACCAATAAGATAAATTTCATAACGAATTGTTAAAGAACCAAAAAATTTATTCGCATAAGGGCAAGTTCGAAATCGGATAAGGTAGGTGGTTATGAGGGGGAAACGGTTTCTTTCGACCGTCGTGACGGGCATTGCGTTGACGATGCCTGCGCTGGCTTTGTCGGCGCCTGCACATGCCGACCCTGATACCGACTTCTACAGGGAACTGCACGAATTCGGCATCTACGGGCAGAAGGACTACAACGCTTGGATCGGCAAGCTCGCGTGTAAGCGGCTCTGGATGCACACCGATGCCGATGTGTACAAGTCCAGTGCGTGGATCCTCAATCAGCTGAACAGGGATAGCACGACTGCCCAGTCGTGGCAGTTCCTCGGCGCGGCGATGAAGTTCTACTGCCCCGACCAGTTGCCGCTGCTGCAAGCAGCGGCGGCGCCACCGCCAGAGGTACCGTCGAACCCGGCGCCGATACCATCGGGGCCTGCACTGGCAGCAGAGCAATGACACGAGGGGATGCGGGAATGTTGGGTAAAGCCGGCTTGGTCGTGACCGCGCTGAGCGCCGTCGCAGTGGCCCTTCCAGCCGTTGCGTCGGCCGACGCGACCGACGACTATCCGATTCCGAACCGGATGCTGCGGACGACGTGCACGGCCGAACAGATCATGGCCGCCGCCCGCGACACCGATCCGGTGTATTTCGAGCGGTACATGATCGACTACCACAACCACAACCTTGATACGCAGGCGGCGACCCGGGACAAGATGCACTGGTTCTACTCGATGGACTATGCCGGCCGCAGGCAGTACTCGGAGGACTTGGTCACCAGCCTCGGCGACCCGCTGACTGGTGCCTGGCCCAACCACGCGAAGCTCTTCTTCAACAACAAGGGCGTCGCGGCCCACACGACCGACGTCTGTGCTGGCTACCCGAGCGATCCCGCGATCTGGGATTATCCGGCGCACTGGTGAGTTAAGGCGCCGGCCACGCGGCGGGTCAGCTGCCGGCGTAGTACAGCGAGTCGAAGTCGGAGGTGAACCCTTCGGCCGCGCACTTGAGCGGCTGGCCGGCGGGCGACTGCGCCGATGCAGGCACGTTCGGGTCGCACGGCGCCCGAAGGGTGCGCACACCGATCAACGGCGACACGGGTAGCCATTCGTTCGTCGCGGCGCATGCGAAAGTGTTGCCCGTCGCGTCCAGCCCGTAGACATATCGAGACCCGAACGAGCAGTGATCGGTCGGCACGATGTTGCGATCCACGAAGGGGACGCAATCGACGCCGTCGCATACGCCGCGATCCGCAGAGGCGGTGCCCGCCGCCATCATCGGCGCGGCGGTGACTCCGCAGGCCAGTGCAAGTACTGCCATCAGCTTCATTTCGACCCCTCCGCTACGGACCGGCTTCGACGGTCAGCGTACCGGGGTGTGGGCGCGGCTTAAGGTCTTCTTGTGCCATTACGTCACATCGACCCGACCAGACCGCGCTCGGCGGTCACTCGTGGCCTCAACAGAGCTGCGCGCACGCGCTTCGGCCTGTTCGTCGGCAAGCATCTCGCCTCCAAGACCGATCCGTGGCTGAGCCGGATCACCAAGGGCCGGATCAGCTGGGGCGTGTTCAACGTCCCGTCGGCGACGCTGCGCACGAGTGGCGCCAAGAGCGGCCGGGTCCGTGAGGCGCAGGTCGCCTACTTTCACGACGGGCGCGACGCGATCGTCATGGCCTCCAACTATGGCGGTGCCAAGCACCCGCAGTGGTATCACAACCTGATCGCAAATCCTGAGTGCGAACTGGGCGGCGAATCGTTCCGGGCGCACGAGGTCACCGATCCGGACGACTATGCCCGGCTGTACGCACTCGCCGAGAACTACTACGGCGGGTTCTCGGACTACCGCGAGAACGCCGCGCGGGCCGGCCGCACCGTCCCGGTGTTTCGGCTCAGTCCGCGGTAGCCGCGAAACATCGCGGTCTCGTCCCGCGACATATCAGCATGAGCATCAAGATCGCAGGCCGGTTTGGTCGCATCGTCGGTGCGACCGCCGCAACGGCCGCAGCATTGCCCGTTTCCGTGACCGCCGCGTCCGACGCCGTCGCCGCACCCTGCCCCGAGATCGAAATCGTCTTCGCCAGGGGAACGACCGAGCCGCCGGGCGTCGGCGGAATCGGGCAAGCCTTCGTCGACTCATTGCGGTCGCAGGTGGGCGGCCGCTCGGTCGGCGTGTACGCGGTTAACTACCCAGCGAGCAATGACTTCGCCAGGAGCACCCCGGCGGGTGGTGTCGACATGAGCACTCACGTCCAGGCGATGGCGGCTGACTGCCCGAACACGAGGCTGGTGCTCGGGGGATATTCCCAGGGCGCGGCGGTCGTGGATCTGGCCACCACCTCCATGCCGTCCGAGGTCGCCGACAACGTCGCTGCAGCCACTGAGTTCGGAGGTCCGCGCAGTTCGTTCGCCGACAGCCTGTCCGCGGGTCCGCTGCCTTCGGTCGGCCCGCTCTACCGGGCCAAGACGATCGAGATGTGTGTGCCCAACGACCCGATCTGTGCCGAGGGCGGCCGGGACATGAGGGCCCACGGCGCCTACGTGCAAACGGGGATGGTCAACGAGGCCGCAACCTTCGCCGCAAACCGGCTATAGAGATAGCCGAGTTGGGTACTAGTACACCCATGACGATGACTGCACGCCGCTTATCGCGCCTTTTCGGCGCGGCCGTGATAACCGCTTGGGCCGGTCTCGTGACCGGCTTCCTTCCAACCGCTTCTGCACAGCCATGCCCCGATGTCGAGGTGATCTTCGCCCGCGGCACGGCCGAACCACCGGGGGTCGGCGGGGTCGGCCAGGCGTTCGTCGACGCGCTGCGGTCACAGGCCAGCGGCAAGACAGTCGACGTGTATCCGGTCAACTACGCCGCCAGCGGCGACTTCAACGACACGATGGCGTTCGCCCAGACCGTCATCGACGGCATCAGGGATGCGGGCGGTCATGTCCAATCCACCGCCGCGAGCTGCCCGAACACCCGCATCGTGCTGGGCGGCTACTCACAAGGCGCGGCGGTCGCGGGATTCGTCACCTCGGCCGAGGTGCCGCCGGGGGTGCCCGCCGCCCTCGTCCCGCAACCGTTGCCGCCCGACGTCGCCGACCATGTCGCGGCTGTCGCCCTCTTCGGTAAGCCGTCGGAGGCGTGGACGAGCCAGTACGGTGCGCCTGCGATTGTGATCGGCCCGGCGTACGCGGCGAAGACCATCCAGCTGTGCGCCGAGGGCGACACAATCTGCAACGGCACGGCCGGCGGCGGCCCGAGTGTCTCGCATGCCCTCTATCCCGTGAACGGCATGGTCGGCCAGGCCGCCACCTTCGCGGCCGGCCGTCTCTAGCCCTCAGCGACGCCGGGACAGTTGCCGGCGCTCACCCGCGCCGCCCACGCCGCGCTTAGGAAACAGCCGAGCAGTGTGTAGCCGACGACGCCGTCCAGACCGTGCTTGGCCAGCATCACCATCGCGACACCGGCCACGCACACCAGCGTCCCGGCAACCGCTGACCGCACGCCGGTTGCGTGGACGGCGGTATCCCACCAGGGAAGCCGACGGTGCTCAAGCGGCGACAACAGCAGGAAAGTCGCGGCCATTACGACCGTGAACACTGCCGCTCGCAGCGCAAGCAGACCCCAAAACCAGTGTGCGTCAACGCTGTAGGCATCCAGGCCGATGGCGTGCAATGCGAAGGTGGCGACAGCGATCGCCGGGATGTGCCACAGATACAGCGTCATCGTGCCGTTGTTGCCCACCGCGACTGCGTGCCACACGCGGGGCCGCCGTGCCCAGCGCTGGACGGGCGTGGCGACGGCGACGAACGCGCACGACATCCACGTGCAGTGCAAGGCGAGAAGCAGTGTCGGCGGCGACACGTTCGAGAAGTCTTGGGTTCCGGTGACGACCAGCGACACCGCGTAGGGCCCGAAGACCGCCAGCATCACCTGGGTGGTGAACGCCGCCGCGGCAACGGCGACCGCCGCGCGCACACCGATCAGCCGACGTGCATAGGCGACGCCGATCACGACGGGGATCAACCAC
This sequence comes from Mycobacteriaceae bacterium 1482268.1, assembly GCA_001665255.1. Taxonomy (GTDB): domain Bacteria; phylum Actinomycetota; class Actinomycetes; order Mycobacteriales; family Mycobacteriaceae; genus Mycobacterium. The sequence goes on from LZSH01000519.1 coordinate 5,903, forward strand.
GCGGTCAAGAAGTTGAGCACGCCCGACATCGGCACTCCGGTGGCAAAGCGCACCACATCGACTGCGGCGGCCGTCGTGAGCAGACACACCACCACGACGGCGACCGCACGCCCCGAACGTAGCCGCGTCAGCGCCGGAACAAAGGCCAGTACCACCAGATAGACACCGAGAAACCAGAGCAGCGCGACGCACTCCTCGCCGAGACCTGCCGCGGAGTCAGCGCCGAGGATCTGCGCCGCGACCACAAGAGCGACCGTCCAGAAGGCCAGATACCAGAAGACCGGACGACATAGACGCCGCGCCCGGGTGAACAGCCAACTCCCCCACTGCGTCCCCTCGCGCCAACCGTAAGCCCCCGCGGCACCGCCTGCGAGGAAGAACAGGGGCATCACTTGAACGACCCAGGTGATCGGGGTAAGGGCAGGCATCTCCCCGAGCAGGTTGCCGATGCGCAGTCCGTCCGAATCGATGGTGGCGAGCAGCAGAGCGCAGTGGCCGAACATTACGACGACGAGTGCGGCGAGCCGAGCGACGTCGATGGCGCGGTCCCGGTCGGGTTGGGTGTTCTGGGCTACCGTGCGCGCGTCGGGAACTGTCGAGGTCAGAACCATGTGTCCAGCATGCCGTCGAGCCCGCCGACAAGGATGAGTAGTACTACGCGCGGGCAATGGTGGGGAAACACCCGCTATTTTCTCAGTCAACCTCTGGCGCGATTTCGCCGCCGCGTCGGGGCCCCGGCCCCTCCCGACCCGGCGGGTCACCGTGGTTCGACCTCTGGTTGACTCGCCCCCCGTGGCCGATCACATGGGAACGCAAAGACCCGGCGAACCCGGTGGGACCGATCCCAAGATGCCCCGGCGGCGGTGGGTAGACGAGCGACGACTGCGAAGATTGCCACACAGCGCGCGCCACGGACGTAAGCTGCGCTCGTGAGCAGGGGCTGGTTAGCCAATGGCCGAGGCCGCTTATTGGTGGTCGTGGCGTGCGTCGCCGTGTCCGCCGTCATGCTCTATGACCCGGGTTCCGACAGCACCACATCGGCGGCTATCGCGC
>LZSH01000520.1 GCA_001665255.1 Mycobacteriaceae bacterium 1482268.1
CCGCCCTTGCCCGCGGCGTCGCGTCCTTCGAAGACGATGACGATTCGCGCGCCGGTGCGCTTGGTCCACCGCTGCAGCTTCAGCAACTGGATCTGCAATAAGCGTTTCTCGCGTTCGTAGTCGTCGCGCGACATCCGCTCTTCGTAGGGATAGCCCTCGCGCCAAGTCTGCAGCGGTCGGCCGTCCTGATCGAGCAGGACGGGATCGTCTTCGTCCTCGTCGACGACGGTGAAACCGAGGTCGTCGGTGGCCAGCCGGTTCAGGTCAAGCTCGGTCATGGCCCGAAGCTATCAACCCCGCAGCTCGATCGTGTGCCGGCGACGTGGCACCAGTTCGCCGATGACGGGCGCGCCGGGGATCTCGCCCGCGATCAGGAGGCCCCCGGAGGTCTGCGCGTCGGCCAGCAGCAGCGCCTCGTCCTCGTCGACAGCCAACTCGATGTGCGGGCGCACCCAGTCGAGGTTGCGACGGGTGCCGCCGCTGACGTAGCCGGCCTTCAGCGCGTCGCGGGCGCCGTCGAGATACGGCACTTTCGCCGAATCGACAATCGCCGTCACCCCGCTGGCACGGGCCAGCTTGTGCAGGTGACCGAGCAACCCGAAGCCGGTGACGTCCGTCGCGCATTCGACACCCGCTGCGAGCGCGGCCCGCGACGCGTCGGCGTTGAGGGTCGTCATGGTCTCGATCGCCTGCGGGAAGACCTCGCCGGTGGCCTTGTGTCTGCTGTTGAGCACGCCGACGCCGAGCGGCTTGGTCAGCGACAGCGGCACGCCAGGCTTGCCGGAGTCATTGCGCAGCAGGCGGTTTGGATCCGCGATACCCGTCACGGCCAGGCCGTATTTCGGCTCGGGGTCGTCGACGCTGTGTCCGCCGGCGAGGTGGCAGCCCGCCTCGTTGCACACATCGAGGCCGCCCCGCAGCGTCTCGGCCGCGAGCTCGAACGGCAGCACATCGCGCGGCCAGCCCAGCAGGTTGACGGCGACGACGGGCCGCCCGCCCATCGCGTAGACATCGGACAGCGCGTTGGCCGCGGCGATGCGGCCCCAGTCGTAGGCGTCGTCGACGACCGGGGTGAAGAAGTCCGTCGTCGCGATCAGCGCGGTGCTTCCGCCATCTGCTCCTCGCGTGCGCACCTCGATGCGGACCGCCGCCGCGTCGTCGCCGTCGTCGAGGCCGACGAGCAGTTCGCCGACCGGATCGCGGGGTGCGGCCGTGCTCAGCCCGCGGACCACGTCTTCCAGCTCGCCGGGCGGGATCTTGCAGGCGCACCCGCCGCCGTGGGCGTACTGCGTCAGTCGATAACCCATGGCCTCTATCGTGCCTGCCATGATGAAGCCATGGCCCAGGGAGGCGTATCCGGTCTGGTGATCGGCACGGTCTTCAAAATCGCTGAGCGGCAGATGCTGTCGCTGGCGGGTTCGATTCCCGTCCGCCTCCGCCATTTCGCGGGTTTTCTGTGCAGTTGGTTGCGCTCAGCGCAACCAACTGCACACAACCGCGGGGGTGCCCGCCATGACTGACCCGCGCCGCCGCGTGCCCCGCACCGACGTGCTGCTTGCCGACCCGCGACTTGCCGAGGCCGAACGGGTGCTGGGCCGCGGTCTCGTGAAAAGCGTTGTGGCGCGAGCGCAGGAGCGCGCCCGCGCCGGCGAGATCGAGCCGTCGCAAGTCGCCGACGAAGCCGCCGCCTTACTGCCTGTCAGCGCGACGAGCCTGCGGCCGGTCATCAACGCGACGGGTGTCGTCGTGCACACGAACCTCGGCCGGGCTCCGCTATCGCAGGCGGCCGTCGACGCCGTCGTGACGGCCAGCGGGGCCACCGATGTCGAGTTCGACCTGGAGTCGGGCCGGCGTGCCCGCCGCGGCAGGGGCGCGCTGGCGGCGCTACAGCGCGCGGTCCCGACGGCCGGCGGCGTGCACGTCGTCAACAACAACGCCGCCGCGCTACTGCTGGCGGCGATGACGCTGGCGCCCGGCAAGAAGATCGTCGTCAGTCGCGGCGAGCTGATCGAGATCGGCGACGGCTTCCGCCTGCCCGACCTCATGCAGTCGACGGGCTCGCGGATTCGCGAGGTCGGCACGACCAACCGCACGCACCTGCGCGACTACGCCGACGCCATCGGGCCCGACGTCGGCTTCGTGCTGAAAGTGCATCCGTCGAACTACCACGTCAGCGGCTTCACGTCGGCGGTGTCGGTCGCAGAGCTGGCGTCATTGGATGTGCCGCTGGTCGCCGACATCGGCTCGGGGCTGCTGACGCCGCACCCGCTGCTGCCCGACGAACCCGACGCGGCGACGATGCTGCGCGACGGCGCCGACCTGGTGACCGCCAGCGGCGACAAACTGCTCGGCGGCCCCCAGGCCGGGCTGTTGTTCGGCGAGGCCGCGCTCGTCGAACGGCTGCGACGCCACCCCGCCGCGCGGGCATTGCGCGTCGACAAGCTCACGCTCGCAGCGCTGGAGGCCACGCTCGTCGGACCACCCCCGCCCGTCGCGCAGGCGCTCAACGCCGACGTGGCTGACCTGCGCGCCCGCGCACAGCGCCTCGCCGAACGGCTGCCCGGCGCACAAGCCATCGACTGCATCGCGGCCGTCGGCGGCGGCGGGGCGCCCGATGTCGAACTGAACAGCGCCGCGGTGAGCCTGCCGGAACAGTGCGCCGTGCCGCTGCGGGTCGGCATGCCCGCGGTCGTCGGACGCATCGAGAACGGCCGCTGCCTGCTGGACCTGCGCACGGTCGCGCCGTCCGACGACGATGCGCTGGCCTCGGCGGTGCTGGCATGCATGTCGTAGCAACGGCGGGCCACGTCGACCACGGCAAGTCCACGCTGGTGCAGCGGCTCACCGGCATGTGGCCCGACCGGCTGGCCGAGGAGCAGCGCCGCGGGCTGACGATCGACCTCGGCTTCGCATGGACGGAGATCGACGGAGGGCAGTTCGCGTTCGTCGACGTACCGGGCCACGAGCGGTTCGTGGGCAACATGCTGGCGGGCGTAGGGGGCGTAGCCCCGAAAAACCCAGTCATGTTCGTCGTCGCCGCGACGGAGGGCTGGATGCCGCAGTCCTCTGAGCATCTCGATGCGCTTGCCGCCCTTGGCGTTTCCGACGTGATGGTCGTCATCAGCAAGGCTGACCTCGCCGACCCCGGACCGGCCATCGGGCAGGTGCGGGAACGCTTGCCCGATGCGCCTATCGTGCTCGGGACGGACCTTGACGCTGTGCGGGCGCAGCTGCTCGCTCTTGTCGACGGGCTGCCGCCGCCCGACCTCGACGCCGACGTGCGGCTGTGGGTGGACCGGTCGTTCACGGTGCGCGGCGCGGGCACGGTCGTCACGGGAACGCTTGCGGCGGGCACGATTCGCGTCGGCGACGAACTCGAGCACAACGGGCACCGCGTCGTCGTCCGCGGGCTGCAATCACTCGAACGCGACCAGACCGAGGTGGCCGCGGTGGCCCGCGTCGCGGTGAACCTGCGCGGGATCGACCGGCAGCAGATCGGCCGCGGCGATACCGTCCGCACGCCGGGCGCGTGGCTGGACACCGTCGAGGTCGACGTCGCGCTCCGCAGGGCCGGGCGGTTGCACCGAGAGTTGGTGCTGCACATCGGGTCTGCCGCGGTGCCGGTGCACGTGCGGCCGCTGGGCGAGGCTGCGGCACGGCTGCGGTTGGCGCGGCCTCTGCCGTTGCGGATCGGCGATGTCGGATTGCTGCGCGACCCCGGCGAGCACCGCATCGCCGCGGGCGTAGAGGTGCTCGACGTGCGGCCGCCGGCGCTGCGTCGGCGCGGCGCGGCGCGGGAGCGGGCAGAGGAGCTGGCGACGGGTCGGGTCATGCCGCCGGTATGTGGGCGCGCAGACGAGTTGCGCGCCATGGGTTTTCCGGTGACGGGGGTTCGCATCGGGGACTGGATCGTCGAGAAGGACTGGTGGGCGCAACGGCGTCAACAGCTGATGACGGCAGTTGGCGAGTGGGCGGCTCAGCACGACATCGCGGCGGGCATGCCGCTCGAAACCGCCAGGCAGCAGCTCGGGTTGCCAGCCGTCGAGCTCGTCCCAGAACTCCTAGACGGCACCGGGCTCGAGGTCGTCGACGGCCGCGTCCGCCGACCGGGGGCGACATTGCCGCCGCGAGTCGACAAAGCGGTGCGCACGGTGGAGGAGTGGCTGGCAGCCGAGCCCTTCCGCGCGCCGGAGGCTGACGAGCTGGCCGAGCTACACCTGGGCCCGAAGGAACTCGCCGCGGCCGTCCGCATCGGCCGGCTGACCCGCATAACCGACGGCGTGGTGCTGGGTGCGGACGCATTCGACAAGGCCGCCACGAGACTTAAGGCACTCGCGCAGCCGTTCACCGTCGCCGCAGCCAAACGCGCGCTGGGCACCACCCGTCGCGTCGCCGTACCGCTGCTGGAAGAGCTCGACCGCAGACACGTCACAAAACGTGCCGACGACGGGACTCGCACAGTGGTTGGATTGGCGGCGAACGGGTAGGAGGACGTCGTGGACTTCAAGGGGTTGTTCGAGTCATGGCCCGTGTACCGGCAACTCACCGGCGCAGACAAACTCGGCCGCGGCACGGCCGCCCAGTCCAAACGCTCGAGCACTCTCACGCCAAGAACCGCCGACGCCGACAGCATCGCCCACTCCGTCTGTCCGTTCTGTGCCGTCGGCTGCGCGCAGAAGGTCTACGTCAAGGACGGCAAGGTCACTCAGATCGAGGGCAATCCCGACAGTCCGATCTCCCGAGGCCGCCTGTGCCCCAAGGGTTCTGCGAGCAAGCAGCTGGTCACCGGGCCGCAGCGGCTGACCAAGGTCCGCTATCGCGCGCCCTATGCCACCGAGTGGCAGGAGCTCGACCTCGACACCGCGATGGACATGGTCGCCGACCGCGTGCTCGACGCGCGTGAGAAGGGCTGGCAGCAGTTCGACAAGGACCGCAACACGCTGCGCCGCACGATGGGCGTCGCCAGCCTGGGCGGCGCGACACTCGACAACGAAGAGAATTATCTGATCAAGAAGCTCTTCACGGCGCTGGGCGCGCTGCAGATCGAGAACCAGGCCCGTATTTGACACAGCGCCACGGTTCCCGGTCTGGGAGCCTCCTTCGGTCGCGGCGGTGCGACGGACTACCAGCAAGACCTCGCCAACTCGGACTTCATCGTCATCATGGGTTCGAACATGGCCGAGGCGCATCCCGTCGGTTTTCAGTGGGTGATGGAGGCCAAGCTCAACGGCGCACGGGTGGTGCACATCGACCCGCGGTTCACCCGCACCAGCGCACTGGCCCACCAGCATGTGACGCTGCGGGCGGGCAGTGACATCGCGTTCCTCGGCGGGGTGATCAACTACATCCTGTCCAACGAGCTCGACTTCCGCGAGTACGTCACCGCCTATACCAACGCCTCGTTCCTCGTCGACGAACGCTTCCAGGACGCCGAAGACCTCGACGGACTGTTCAGCGGCTACGACGAGGACACCGCGTCATACAGCACCGAGACATGGCAGTACGAGTCGACGGATTCTCAGGTCGGCGGCGCCGAGTCGAAAGAGCATGCGACACAAGATGTTGCGGGCTCCGGCGGGTCGCCGATGGAGGGCGGCGCAGGGCATATTCCCAGCGACCCGACACTGCAACACCCGCGCTGCGTCTACCAGATCCTCAAGCGGCACTACGCCCGCTATACCCCGGAGATGGTCGAGCGGATCACCGGCGTGCCGGCCGACGTCTTCCTCGACATCGCGAAGGCGTGGGCGCAGAATTCCGGCCGCGAACGCACGACGGCGCTGGTGTACAGCGTCGGCTGGACGCAGCATTCGATGGGAGCGCAGTACATCCGCGCCGGCTCGATCATCCAGCTGCTGCTGGGCAACATCGGCCGACCCGGTGGCGGGGTGTTCGCGCTGCGCGGGCACGCCAGCATCCAGGGGTCGACCGACGTGCCGACGCTGTTCAACCTGCTGCCCGGCTATCTCGCGATGCCGCACGCCGGGCACGAGACGCTGGCCGAGTACCTCGATGCCATCATCGGCCGCAACCAGAAAGGCTTCTGGCACAACGCCGATGCCTACATGGTGTCGCTGCTCAAAGAGTACTGGGGCGAGCACGCGACGGCCGACAACGACTACTGCTTCGACTATCTGCCGCGCATCAACGGCGACCACGGCACCTACCGCACGGTGATGGACATGGTCGACGGCACGGTGTTCGGCTACTTCCTGCTGGGCCAGAACCCGGCGGTCGGCTCGGCGCACGGGCGGCTGCAGCGCCTCGGTATGGCCAACCTCGATTGGCTGGTGGTGCGCGACCTCGTCGAGATCGAGAGCGCGACGTTCTGGAAGAACGCCCCCGAGATCGAAACCGGCGAGATCTCGACGGAGACCTGCGGCACCGAGGTGTTCCTCTTCCCCGCGGCGTCGCATGTGGAGAAGGCGGGCACGTTCACGCAGACGCAGCGGATGCTGCAATGGCGCGAGAAGGCCGTCGAGCCGCCCGGCGACGCGCGCTCGGAGCTGTGGTTCTTCTACCACCTCGGCCGAATCCTGCGCGAAAAGCTCTCCGGTTCAACGGATGAGCGCGACCGCCCGCTGCTGGAGCTGTCGTGGGACTACGCGATGGACGGCGACGAGCCGTCGGGCGAGGACGTGCTGCGGCGCATCAACGGCATTGACCTGACGACCGGCCGTGCGCTCGACAACTACCTGTCGCTGAAGGCCGACGGCTCCACGATGTGCGGCTGCTGGATCTACAGCGGCGTGTACGCCGACGACGTTAACCAGGCTGCGCGGCGCAAACCCCATGACCAGCAGGACCCCTACGAGAACGAATGGGGCTGGACCTGGCCGATGAACCGCCGCGTCCTCTACAACCGGGCATCGTGCGATCCGCAGGGCAGGCCGTGGAGCGAACGCAAGAAGTTGATCTGGTGGGACTCAGAAAAGGGGGACAAGGGCGAGTGGACCGGATACGACGTGCCCGACTTCGAGAAGACCAAGCCGCCGGACTATCGACCGGATCCCGACGCGGTGGGTGTGGCCGCCTTGCGCGGTGACGACCCGTTCGTCATGCAGGCCGACGGCAAGGCTTGGCTGTTCGCGCCGAACGGGTTGGCCGACGGCCCGCTGCCGACGCACTACGAACCGCACGAATCACCGATCCGCAACGTGCTGTACACACAGCAGGGCAACCCGGCGCGCAAGGTGTACGGCCGCCCCGACAACCCGTCGAACCCGTCGCCGCCCGAGCGCCACGGCGAGACGTTCCCGTATGTGTTCACCGCGGCGCGGCTGACCGAGCACCACACCGCCGGCGGGATGAGCAGGCAGCTGCCGTATCTGTCGGAGCTGCAGCCGGGCCTGTTCGTCGAGGTGTCACCGGCATTGGCGGTGGAACGCGGTCTGACACATATGGATTGGGCGCATGTGATCACGAGCCGGGCGGCGGTGGACGCACGGGTGTTCGTCACCGACCGGATACGGCCATTGCGGATCGAGGACCGCGTCGTGCATCAGGTATGGATGCCGTATCACTGGGGCAACGCCGGCCTGGTCGACGGCGACGTGGTCAACGATCTGCTCGGCGTGGTGGCCGACCCGAACGTGTTCATCCAGGAGAGCAAGGTCGCCACGTGTGACATCCAGCCCGGGCGCCGGCCTCGGGGACCCGCTTTGTTGGAGTACATCGCGATGTATCGCGATCGCGCGGGCATCACGGTCGAGACGGGCACGCATTTGGACACCCGCTGAAAGGAGACGCCATGAGCGACAACAGCTTCTACGGTCCGCTGGCGGATCCGGCGGGCAATGCGGGATACCAGGAGCACCCGCCGCGGATGGGCTTTTTCACCGACACGTCGGTGTGCATCGGGTGCAAGGCGTGCGAGGTCGCGTGCAAGGAATGGAACGAGGTGCCCGTCTCGGGGGATGGGGACGGGTTCAACCTGTTGGGCATGTCGTTCGACAACACCGGCAACCTGGGCGCCAACTCGTGGCGGCACGTCGCCTTCGTCGAACAGCCCTCGCGGGAACCGGTTGACCTGGGCATGCCGTCGCTGTCGCGGCCGGGTGACGGGTCGGGTGCGGAGACGCGGCAGGACTTCCGCTGGCTGATGAGCAGCGATGTGTGCAAGCACTGTACGCATGCCGGCTGCCTTGATGTCTGCCCGACGGGTGCGCTGTTCCGCACGGAGTTCGGCACAGTCGTTGTGCAGCAAGATATTTGCAACGGGTGCGGCTACTGTGTTTCCGGCTGCCCGTACGGGGTGATCGAGCGGCGTGAAGGCGACGGCCGGGCCTGGAAGTGCACACTGTGCTACGACCGGCTGCGCGACGGGCTCGAGCCGGCCTGCGCGAAGGCATGCCCGACGGACTCGATCCAGTTCGGTGTGCTGGACGAGTTGAGAGAGCGGGCGGCGCAACGTGTTTCGGATCTGCACTCGCAAGGAGTTGCCGAAGCACGGTTGTACGGCCACGACCCCGATGACGGCGTCGGCGGTGACGGCGCGTTCTTTCTGTTGCTCGACGAGCCGGAGGTGTACGGGTTGCCGCCGGATCCCGTGGTGCCCACGCGCGATGCCGGCGCGATGTGGCGTTACGCGGGCATAGCGGCCTCGGCGATGGTCGGGCTGGCGGTGTCGGCGTTCGTAGGGCGGAGGCGATAGTGCGCGAGCAGGTGGCGGTCCCGACGGCGGAGTTCCGCTCGTATTACGGTCGGCAGATTCTCAAGACGCCGGTGTGGAACTGGATGATCGCGGCGTACCTGTTCTCGGGTGGGCTGTCGGCGGGCTCGGCGATGCTGGCGGCGGGCGCGGATCTGACGGGCCGAATGCAGCTGCGCAAGGTGAGCCGAATCGGTTCGCTGGTAGCCGTTTTGGCGAGCCTGTACTTCCTGGTCGGCGATCTCGGTCGACCCGAGCGGTTCCATCACATGCTGCGGGTGGCCAAGCCGAGCTCGCCGATGAGCATGGGCACGTGGATCCTGTCCGCCTACGGGCCGGGCTCCGGTGTCGCTGCGGTCGCCGAGCTGATGCCGCAGCGGCTGCGCCGGACGCCGCTCGGCCGATTGGTGGGCGTGCTGGCGCGCCCAGCCGGGTTGTGGGCGGCGGCGACGGCGCCGGGTGTGGCGTCGTATACGGCGGTTCTGTTGTCGCACACGGCGGTTCCGGCGTGGCACGAGGCGCACCCGTATCTGCCGTTCGTGTTCACCGGCTCGGCGGCGGCGAGCGGCGGGGGACTGGGCATGCTGCTGGCTCCGGTCGACGAGACCGGCCCGGCGCGGCGCATGGCCGTCGCGGGCGCAGCATTGGAACTGGCGGCGTCGCGCACATTGGAGCAGCGGCTCGGACTTAGTGCCGAGGCGTACAGGACCGGCCGCGCGCACCACTTGCTGCGGTGGTCGGAGATCTTGACCGTCAGCGGCGCGATCGGCGCGGCGGTCGGCGGGCATCGGCGCTCTGTCGTCGCGGCGTCGGGTCTGGCGCTGCTGGCCGGCAGCGCGCTGCAGCGGTTCGGCGTCTTTGAAGCGGGTGTGGCGTCGACGAAGGACCCGAAGTACGTCGTGGTGCCGCAGCGGGAGCGGCTCGAGGCGCGCCAGTCGGTGCGCGGTTAATCCCGAACCTGGATGTCGTCGACGCCGCGATTGCACTCTGCGCTGAAGGCGTTCAGGACCTGCTGTTCGGGTGACGGCGTCCAGCAGTCCCACCCGTCGAAGCGCACCCATTCACCGTCGCGCACAACCGAGGGATCCGTCAGGTAGCGGTTGATGACGCCCAACGCGTCGGCGCAGGAGATGCTGCCCGCGGCGACGGTGACGGTGTTGTCACCTGCGTGTCCGCACTCGTCACCCGCCTCGCTGTGCGCGTTCACCGGCGAGGTCAGTGCGACGGCGACAGCGAAAGCGGCGAGCCCGGCGCAACGGCGAATCGGCATGTCGCGACTGTATCCGCGATTCGGTCTGACCGGCTTGGGTACCAGAGAGTCGTGAATAGCGAGTGGGAATGCGCCGTCATCGGAGCGGGCGCCGCCGGTCTGAGCGCCGCACTGGTGCTCGGCAGAGCACGCCGTCGCACCGTCGTGATCGACGCGGATCAGCAGAGCAACCGGGCCTCAGACGTCATCGGCGGGTTGCTGGGGTACGACCAGTGCGCCCCGGCGGAGTTGTACGCGACGGGTCGTGAGGAGCTGGAAGCGTATCCGAGCGTCGAGTACCGCTGCGCGTACGTCAACAGCGGCCGCCGGGAAGACAACGGCTTCGTGCTGGAGGTCGACGACGGCGAGCCGATTCACGCCAAGCGTGTGCTCCTGGCGACCGGTATGCGGTACTGCCCGCCGGAGCTGCCGGGGCTGGCCGAGCTGTGGGGCACGTCGGTGTTCCAGTGCCCGTTCTGCCACGGCTGGGAGATGCGCGACAAACGGCTCGCCTCGCTGGCGGCCGGTGACGAGGCGGTCCACTCGACCCTGATGCTGCGCGGGTGGAGCGACGACGTCGTCGCATTGACGGATGGACGCTCGGATCTGTCGCCCGATGACGAGACGGCATTGCGGTCGGCGGGTGTGACGATCGACGACCGTCGAGTTGTCGAATTGATCGGCGAGAGTGGGCAATTGAGGGAGATCGCGTTCGCCGACGGCACGCGGATGGCGCGCGACGGGTTGTTGGTGGAGGCGCCGTTGCAGCAGCGGTCACCGCTGGCGGAGCAGTTGGGCGCGTCATGCGTGTCCAGTCCGCTGGGGCAGGCGATCGGTATCGACGAGATTCACCGCACGGAGGCAGGAGGGGTGTTCGCCGCCGGCGACGCGTGCACCGAGCAACCGCACCTGGCGGGCGCGATCGCGTCGGGCTCGCAGGCCGCGATGATCGCCGTGCAGAGCCTGCTGGCCGAGGAGTTCGGGTTGCCCTATCCACCGTCCTGACGGCTGGTGTCGACGGGCTTGATCAGCCACAGCGCCAGAACGATTGCGATCAGAGGCCCGACGGCCATCACCAGGCTCAGTGTGTGAATCGCGTCGACGGCATTGTGCGGTGCCTGGTCGATCACCAGCTGCGCCTGCTGCGGGTCGACAAGGTGCGCTTGGCGGCCGCCGTGCGCGGTGAGGAGAGCTTCGCGGGTCTCGTCGCGTGTGATGCCGGCACGGGACAGTTCGTGCACGCTGTCGGTGAGGAACAAGTTGATGCCGACGAGGGCGAACAGCGCCGGGCCGAGCGAGTATCCGCCCTCGTTGACGGCGCTCTTGACGGCCGAGATCGCGCCGCCGAGGTCGGGTGGCGCGCTGCTCATCATGATCGTGGCCTGCGGCGTGGTGACCAGTGCGCCGCCGACCACGATGAGTGCGGTGGTGGCGAAGACCACCGGTCGCGACGTGTCCAGGTCGAAGGTCCGCAGTACGAATAGGCCCGCAAGCATGACGACGAGCCCGCTGACCAACACCGTCCGAGGGCCGAAGCGATTGGCGGCCGGGCCCGCCGACGTGGCGGCCAGCGCCGCCATTGCGGTGGCCGGAATCAGCAGCAGCCCGAACAGCTCGTGCGACTCCTTGCGGATCGTGACGAGATAGAACGACAGCAGCACCATCGAGCCACCCAGCACGATGTTGAACACCACCCCGGCGGTGACGGCGGCGTTGAACCGGCCCGAGCGGAACACTCGCATGTCCAGCGCCGGCTCGAACGTGCGCAGCTCCGTCGCGACGAACGCGCAGCCGGCTGCGAGGCCGACGGCCACCGAAGCGACGCCGACCGCGCCGACGCCGGTCTCCATCCGCGACGTGCCGAAGATCAAGGCGAGCAGGGCGACGGCGAACAGCGCCAGGCCCGGCAGGTCGAGCCGGCGCGCACCGGGCGTCGTCTCCGGCACGAAGCGCCAGGTGATGGCCAGTCCCAGCGCGGCGATCACCGGCACGACGAAAAAGCATGCGCGCCAGCCGATGGCGTGCGCGAGCATGCCGCCGAGCGCGGGCAGCGGGGTTGCGACGGCGTAGCCCACACCGAAGTAGGCGGCGATCGCGGCGGCACGCCGACCCGGCGGGAACACCGCGTTCGTGAGTGCCAGCGACAGGCCGATGAGGAAGGCCAGTGTCACGCCGACGCCCGCGCGCGCGACCATCAGCACCGCGGCAACCGGCGCCGCGGCAGCCAGGGCGCTGAACACGATCGCCCCGGCCAACCCGATCAGGTACATGCGCCGCATGCCGTATTTGTCGCCGAGCGCACCGGCGCTGAGCACTGCGGCGGCCATCGTGAGGGTGGCCAGGCTGGCGACGAAGGTCGCGGTCGATCCGGTGATGTGGAGGCCGGCCGAGACGACCTGCAGGTTCGCGGACAGGATCGTGGGATCGCCGATCGAGATGGCGTAACCGAGGCCCATCGCGACGACGGTCATTGCGGCGGCCACACCGGAAACGTGGCGGGAATCCGTCGGCACGTGCGGAGATGCTACGGCTTCAGGCCGAGCCGCCTGTCGCGAATCGGATCAGCAGGGCGCCTCGATGCTGAACGGCAGGTTCTGGGTTTGCGTTGGATGGCCAGGATCGGAGACGACGGCGGTGCCGGTGATCTTGTAGGCGCTGCTGCCGTTCGCCCTGGCCTCGGCCTTGCCGTTGCCGGCGCCGGCGATACCGTTGAGGCCGCCGATGTTCTCGATGTTGACGGTCTTGACGCTCGGCTTGTCGGCGCCGAGTTCCAGCTGGACGCGGGCGTTTCCGGGAGAGGCGACCGCTCGGATCGTCAACTGCTGATCGACCTGTGTGCACGTCACCGATTGCGTCGGTTCGGACTTGTACCCGATCATGATTCGGCCAGAGGTCTTGGCCGGTTCGCTCGGCTCCGTGCCGAGCAAGCCGCATCCGGCGGTAGCGGCCACCGCCGCAAACGCCATCGTCAGGCCGACATATCGCGTTGGCATCGAACACCTCCCCTTGGGGCGAGGGTTACCCACAATGCGGCGCGGAATACACGTGGCGCGTTGCTGCCACAGGATGTGCGCATGCGACGGCGCGTGTGAGACGATGGCCACAACCCGCGCTGGTGTGCCGATTCCGCCGCGTCCCCACGTAACCCGGTTTATGGAGTTCTGATGTCGAGCAGAGGTTTTGGTGCTGTTGTCACGTGGCCGCGTGCCCTGGCTTATGCGATCGTCGCGATCGTCATGGGCGTTGTCGTCGGCGAGCTCGCCGCGATGCTGATCTTCGCGGGCTCCAGTTCCCGATGGATTGACGAGCAGGCGGCGCGCAATGCGGACGCCGCGCCCGCCGTCGTCGCCGCGTCGGCGGAATTGTCGCGCACACGCCAGGCGCGCACGGCGCTGGACGACGCCGTGGTGGAGGCGAGCCGCCGTCGCGAGGAGGCGTTGGTCGTCGCGCGCTGCGAGTTCAACCCGTCGCCCGCCTGCCCGCAGACGCACATCACCGGCGTGCCCGGCCCCGGACCCGAAAACCGCACGGCGGACGGGTTTCTCGCGGCTACGCAACAGCAGCTGGACAAGGCGGTCGCCGAACGCGATCGTCTCGCCCCGTCGCTGGACGCCGCAATTGCCGACGAGCAGCAGAAGCTGACGCAGACCCGTGACGCCGCGATCGCAGGCGCAGACCGCGGGTTCGGCGCGCGATGGGTCGCGATGAACAGCTACACGTTGTCGAGCGCGGGTGCGACGGTGTTGCGCGCGCTGCTGACCGGATTGTTCATCGTGTTGTTCCTCTTCCCGTTGATCCTCAAGCTGTCGCGGGCGAAGACGACCGAGGACCGCCGCACGGCCGCGCGTGCGGAGCAGGAGCGAGCGGATCTGGAGGCCGACACGGCGATTGCGGTGAAGCGGGCCGAGGTGCGCGCGGCGATCGAGACGATGAAGGCTGACCAGGAGCTGACCAGCGCGCGCCTGGAGATCGAAGCGCAGAACGAGATCGATCGCGAGGAGCAGCGCCGTCGCATTGCCGCCGCGCTCGAGGCGCCGCCGATTCAGGTGACGTCGGAGCGGGTCGTCGAGCAGGCCACCGAGTTACCGGCCGCCCCGCGCGAGGAGTCGTCGGACAACCTGCCCGCGTTGGCCGAGGCGGCGGCGGCGGAGAAGCGGAGTCTGATCCCAGGCGTGCCCGACGTCGCGAAGGCGGCTGCGCGCTGGGTGCGTCCGTTCATGCCGCCGATTGTCGCCAGCGCGATCGATACGACGACACGGCCGCTGCGCGCTGCGCGCCAGGTGTTCGAGGAGACTGAAGAGATCAACTTCACGTTGAAGCGCAGCCACAAGGTGAGCGTGACGACCGAGACAACCGAGACGGCTGGTGAGCCCGCCGAGCCTACTGAGCGCGAGCAGCACTGGGTGGAGGCGACGCCGGCGAGGTCGGTAAGGCAGGCTCGGGCGACCCGGATCGAGGGGCCGACGCGAACGACGTCATTGAGCGCGAGTGACGGGCGGCGTGAACTGCCGTCAGCCGACGCCTAGGTCCATCGCCATATCCCAGAACGCCACCTCGCGGGACAGCACCTCGCCGACGAGGTCCTCGTGATTGTCGGGGGTGGCCAGCTCGCCGAGCGCGTCGACGTACTCCGCGAATGCGGGAGCTGACCAGTGGTCGACGAACTCGCTTAACGGCGACGAGTCCGACGCCGCCGACGTCCACGCGAGCAGATACACCCGTTCGAGCACCCACAGCGCCGTCAACGCGGCACTGAACGGCGCGGCATCCAGCCGCTGCAGCAGGTCGCGGTAGCCGAGGGTGGCGGGCAGTGCCGGGGCGTTCAGGTCGAGCCCGCGACGAGCCGCCTGCTCTTCGAACCAGTCCAGCTCGGCGACCAGCGCGACGCATCCGCCTGCAAGCACGCCCTGCGCCGGCCGCGGAGCCCGCGCCAGCAGACGCGCCTGGAAGGTCAGCAGGTCAGCGACGAAGATCGCGTCCTGCACCAGCCAGCGGTTGAATGCGGAATCGGTGATCGTGCCGTCGCGCACCGCATCGAGAAACGGATGCCGGGTGGCGGCGGACCATAACGAAGCGTGCACAGCACGAACGCTAGTCACGGTGGTATGAACGCCGTCGTCAGCGGTCGCCGATCGGCCCCGACGTTGTCGGCGGCTCATCATCCGACGGTGCGTGCCACTGTGCTGTGGGTTCGGACGCAGGTTCGCGCCGAATGATGCGCAGGGCGGTGGTGGGGGCGGGCATACCTTCGGTCGGAGGAGCGGCGAGCATCGTCGTCGAATCCTCCCGCAGCCGAACGATTTTCGGCACCGCAGCGGGTTGAGCAGGCCGCGCAAGAGTCGGGGGCGCAGAAGGCGCCGAAACCGCCGAATCGGCGACGGGTGAAGCGGGGGCAGGCGTCCGGGTCTCGCGGCGGCGCACCCAGTAACCGGCCAATGGCCCGGTGAACAACATCACCGCCAACACGGCAAGGCTCAGCAGGCAGACGGTGACGTCGAACGTGCTGGTGATCTGCTGGGCCAGGTTGTTGCCGTACACGGTT
>LZSH01000521.1 GCA_001665255.1 Mycobacteriaceae bacterium 1482268.1
GGTGCGACCGGCCGGGCGGTCGGCGGCCGAAAATACTGGTACTAGTTACTGACGCTAGGCGCCGCTTCGGCCGGCCAGGGACAGGGCCGCGATCGTCATCTCTCGCAAGACCGCTCGTGACCCGGGAACCGCTCCTTGGCCGGCCGATTTGGCTGCGCCGGGACGCACGCTGTGCGGCGTCGAATTGAGCAGGCCGAAGACCGCATGCGCCATGAGCCGAGCGTCGGCGTCGCTGTCCGCGCGGCCAAGCCGGAGCAGTACGTCGACCCAGATCTCGACGTACTGCCGCTGGGCCTTGCGGACCTGACGCTTCGCGGGCTCGGGCAGATACCCGAGATCCCGGTCCTGGATGCGGATCAGGTCGGACTCGTTGAGCGCGAAGTCAAGGTGGAAGTCGATCAGACCGTCCAACGCCGCTTCGGCGTCGGGCGCATCGGCGGCCACGGCCCTGGCCCCAGCCAGCAGTCGTGTACTGATTCCGACCAAGAGTTCGACTAGTAGCGCTTCCTTGTTGGGGAAGTGACGGTAGATCGCGGGCCCACTGACCCCCGCCGCCGCGCCGATGTCCTCGAGCCGAACCGCGAGAAAACCACGCTCGGCGACCAGCCGCTCGGCCGCAGCTATCAGCTTGTCGCGGCGATCCGATTTCGCCTTGCTGCGGCTGGTTGCAGCCGTGATGGAAGCCGATCCCGACGCTGGGGAAGACATCGCGGCACCCCGATCAGTGGTGGACATTTCGGTTAATCGTGACTAACATACTACGAGTTAGTCGGCATTAACTCAACCGAAGTTGGCGTATCGATGACAGCAACGCTCCAGGGCAGTCGCGAGCAGCATCTCGCGCTGGTCGCACAGCTGCGGGAGAAGATGGCCGCGGCCGCGCTCGGCGGCCCGGCGAAATCGCGCGAGCGCCACGTCGGCCGCGGCAAGCTGCTACCGCGGGACCGCGTCGACGGATTGCTCGACCCGGGCAGCCCGGTGCTCGAGGTGTCGCCGCTGGCCGCCGACGGCATGTATGACGACGAGTGTCCCGGCGCAGGCATGATCGTCGGCATCGGGCGGGTATCGGGACGCGAATGCATGATCGTCGCCAACGATGCCACCGTGAAAGGTGGTACGTACTACCCGATTACGGTCAAGAAGCATCTGCGTGCCCAAGAGATCGCGCTCGAGAACCGGTTGCCCTGCATCTACCTGGTCGACTCCGGCGGCGCGTTCCTGCCGCGACAGGACGAAGTTTTCCCCGACCGCGAGCACTTCGGCCGCATCTTCTACAACCAGGCCACGATGAGCGCCAAGGGTATTCCGCAGATCGCTGCGGTGCTCGGCTCGTGTACGGCGGGCGGTGCGTACGTGCCTGCGATGAGCGACGAAGCGGTCATCGTCCGCAACCAGGGCACGATCTTCCTCGGTGGCCCGCCTCTGGTGAAGGCCGCGACGGGCGAAGTGGTGACCGCAGAGGAACTCGGCGGTGGCGACCTGCATTCGAAAACGTCCGGTGTCACCGACCATCTGGCCCACGATGACCGCGACGCGCTGCGGATCGTGCGGCGTATCGTTTCGACGCTCGGACCCCGACTCGACCCGCCCTGGCAGGTCACTCCCACGGTCGACGCAATCGCCGACCAGACCGAGCTTTATGACGTCGTGCCCGTCGACGCGCGAGTCCCTTACGACGTGCACGAGGTCATCACGAGGATCGTCGACGGTGGCGAGTTCGCGGAGTTCAAGGCGGAATACGGCTCGACGTTGGTCACCGGCTTCGCCCGCATCCACGGCCATCCCGTCGGCATCATCGCCAACAACGGTGTGCTGTTCTCCGAATCCGCGCTGAAGGGCGCCCATTTCATCGAACTGTGCGACAAGCGCGTGGTGCCGCTGTTGTTCCTGCAGAACATCTCCGGCTTCATGGTCGGGCGCGACTATGAAGCCGGCGGCATCGCCAAGCACGGCGCCAAGATGGTGACCGCCGTTGCGTGCGCGCGGGTGCCGAAGCTGACGGTCGTGATCGGCGGTTCATACGGCGCGGGAAACTACTCGATGTGCGGTCGCGCGTATTCGCCGCGGTTCCTCTGGATGTGGCCGAATGCCAGGATCTCGGTGATGGGCGGTGAGCAGGCGGCATCGGTGCTCGCGACGGTGCGCGGTGACATGACTCCTGAGCAGGAGGAACAGTTCAAGGCGCCGATCCGCGCGCAGTACGAGCACCAGGGCAATCCTTACTATTCCACCGCGCGGCTGTGGGACGACGGGGTCATCGACCCAGCCGACACCAGAACAGTTCTCGGGCTTGCACTTTCGGTTATCGGCCACGCACCCCTCGAGCCGGTCTCCTACGGCGTATTCCGGATGTGACCATGCCTCTATTTCTCGCTCCGGTCCCGCCCTGCGTTCCTCGCTGCCCTGCGGTACTCGCTGCGATGCTCAGGAAGGACCTCCGCTCGCGATGACTTTCGATGCCGTTCTCGTGGCCAACCGTGGCGAGATAGCCGTGCGGGTCATCCGCACACTGCGTGAGATGGGGATCCGCTCGGTAGCCGTGTTCAGCGACGCCGACGTCAACGCCCGCCATGTCGCCGAGGCCGACGTCGCGGTCGGCATCGGGCCTGCCCCCGCGCGCCAGAGCTATCTCAACATCGACGCTGTCGTCGACGCGGCCCGTCGCACCGGCGCCCAGGCCGTCCACCCCGGCTACGGATTCCTCTCGGAGAACGCCGAATTCGCCGCCGCGTTGGACGCGGCGGGAATCGTGTTCATCGGCCCGCCGGTCAAGGCCATCCAGACGATGGGCGACAAGATCGCAGCAAAGTCGACGGTGTCTGCCTTCGGGGTGCCGGTCGTTCCCGGGATTGCCCGCCCCGGCCTGACCGACGACGAACTCGTCGCCGCGGCAGGCGATATCGGCTACCCGGTGCTGGTGAAGCCGTCGGCCGGTGGCGGCGGCAAGGGCATGCGGGTAGTCCAGCAGGCCTCGGAGCTGCACGCCGCGCTGACCAGTGCGCGTCGTGAGGCCGGTGCGGCTTTCGGTGATGACACGCTGTTCCTTGAACGCTTTGTCCTGAACCCGCGCCACATCGAGGTGCAGGTGCTCGCCGACGGCTACGGCAACGTCATCCATCTCGGTGAACGCGAATGCAGCCTCCAACGACGGCACCAGAAAGTGATCGAGGAGGCGCCGTCCCCGCTGCTGGACGCCGCGACGCGGGCCCGGATCGGCGCCGCCGCGTGTGATACCGCCCGCAGCGTCGACTACACCGGCGCGGGCACCGTCGAATTCATCGTGTCCGCCGACCGGCCCGACGAGTTCTTCTTCATGGAGATGAATACGCGCCTTCAGGTCGAGCATCCGGTCACCGAAATGGTCACCGGAATCGACCTTGTCGAGCAGCAGGTGCGCATCGCGGCGGGGGAGAAGCTGCCGATCTCGCAAGACGACATCACGATGACCGGGCATGCGATCGAAGCGCGCGTCTATGCCGAGGATCCCGCGCGCGGCTTCCTGCCGACCGGCGGCGAGGTGCTCGGCCTCGTCGAGCCGGATGGCCACGGCGTGCGTGTCGACTCGGGCCTCGTCGAAGGCACCGTGGTCGGCAGCGACTACGACCCGATGCTGGCCAAGATCATCGCCCACGCCGCCGACCGGCCGGCCGCACTACGGGCACTGGATCGCGCTTTGGCCGACACCGCGGTGCTGGGAGTGACGACCAACATCGAGTTCCTCCGCTTCCTGTTGGCCGACCCGGACGTCGTCGCCGGCCAGCTGGATACCGGATTGTTAGACCGCAGGACAACCGATTTCGCGGCGGCCGAATCGAGCGACGACGAGCTGATCGCCGCGGCGGCGTACAAGTGGTTACGCATCTGGAACGCACCGGCGGGCAACCTCTGGGAGGTGCCGTCGGGCTGGCGGATCGGAGCACACGCGCCCACCGTCTTCCGGCTGCACGCGGGCGAGCGCACCGATCATGTGTACCTCACCGGCACACCGGACGCGGCGACCGCGGTTGTCGAGGGCGGTGAACCCCGCACGCTGACAGCGACATTCGACCGCGGCCGGCTCGTCGTGACGCTCGCCGGCCTGCGTACCGACTACCTGGTCGCCACGACGGACGGGCAGATCTGGTTGGCGCGCGCAGGCCACACCGCGGTCATCGACGAGATGCGGGAGGCACCCGTGCGTCCCGACGACGAACTGGGCGGCGACGCCGAACTCGCCAGCCCCATGCCAGGATCCGTCGTCGCCGTCGGTGTCGAGGACGGCGCCACCGTCGACGCCGGCACGGTCGTTGTCGCTGTGGAGGCGATGAAGATGGAACACGCCCTGACCGCTCCGGTGGAGGGTGTGGTGGAACTACTTGTCGCTGTCGGCGACCAGGTCAAGGTGGGCCAACCGCTGGCCCGTATCACAGCAGGTGAGAAAGAGCAGTCATGAGTGATTTTCTGGCCACTGGCACACTGCCGGACCACTACGAGCAGCTGGCCAAGACGGTGCGCGACTTCGCGCAGAGTGTCGTGGCGCCCGTCGCCGCCAAACACGACGAGGAGCACTCGTTCCCGTACGAGGTGGTCGCAGGCATGGCCGACATGGGCTTGTTCGGCCTGCCGTTCCCCGAGGAGTACGGCGGCATGGGTGGCGACTACTTCGCGTTGTGCCTGGCGCTGGAAGAACTCGGCAAGGTCGACCAGAGTGTCGCGATCACGCTGGAGGCCGGTGTTTCACTCGGTGCGATGCCGGTCTACCGGTTCGGCAACGACGAGCAGAAGCAGGAGTGGTTACCGCTCTTGGCAAGTGGCAAGGCGCTCGGCGCCTTCGGCCTGACCGAGGCCGGCGGCGGGACCGATGCCGGCGCCACCAAGACAACCGCCAAGCTCGACGGTGATCACTGGATCATCAACGGCAGCAAGCAGTTCATCACCAATTCGGGTACCGATATCACGAAGCTGGTCACGGTCACCGCTGTCACCGGGGAAGCCGACGGCAAGAAAGAGATCTCGTCGATCCTGGTGCCGGTGCCCATCGAGGGCTTCACCGCGGAACCGGCCTACAACAAGGTCGGCTGGAACGCCTCGGACACCCATCCGCTCAGCTTCGACGACGTGCGAGTGCCCGCGGAGAACCTGCTCGGCGAGCGCGGCCGCGGCTACGCCAACTTCCTGCGCATCCTCGATGAAGGCCGCATCGCCATCGCCGCGCTGTCGGTCGGCGCCGCGCAGGGCTGCGTCGACGAATGCGTCAAGTACGCCAAGGAACGCGAAGCATTCGGTGCCGCGATCGGCACCTATCAGGCGATCGCTTTCAAGATTGCGCGCATGGAGGCCCGGGCGCACGCCGCCCGCACCGCCTACTACGACGCGGCCGCACTGATGTTGTCGGGCAAGCCGTTCAAGAAGGCCGCTGCCATCGCCAAGCTGGTCGCCAGCGAAGCCGCGATGGACAACGCACGCGACGCCACACAGGTCTTCGGCGGCTACGGCTTCATGAACGAGTATCCGGTCGCACGACACTACCGCGACAGTAAGATTCTCGAAATCGGTGAAGGGACAACGGAAGTGCAGCTGATGCTGATCGCGCGGGAGGCCGGCCTGTGAGTGGAGAGGAAGGGTCGCCAAAAGTCATAGTTCAGCGGGGGTTGTGGTTCGAGGAGTTCGAAACCGGTGTGCTCTACCAGCACCGGCCCGGGCGCACCATCACCGAAGCGGACAACGTTCTGTTCACCACGCTGACGATGAACACCCAGGCGTTGCATCTCGACGCCGCGTTCTCCGATGCGCTGCCGCCGTTCAACCAGCGGCTGGTCAACTCGATGTTCACACTGTCGACGCTCGTTGGTCTGTCGGTGGCCCAGCTGACCCAGGGCACGATCGTCGGCAACCTCGGCTTCGGCGAGGTCGCCTTTCCGAAGCCGCTGTTCCACGGCGACACCCTCTACGCCGAAACAGAAGTGATCGACAAGCGGGAGTCGAAGAGCCGCCCGGGGGAGGGCATCGTCACCTTTGCCCACACCGGCCGCAATCAGAAAGGCGATGTCGTGGCGACAGCATCGCGAAAGACCATGGTGCGCAAGCGTCCTGAGGGACCTGAGGGAGAAGCGTAGTGGCGCTCACGCAGGCCGGTCCCGGCTGGCTGTTCTGCCCCGCAGACCGGCCGGAGCGGTTCGAAAAGGCCGCTGCGGCAGCTGATGTGGTGATTCTCGACCTCGAAGACGGGGTTGCGTCGAAGGATAGAGACGCCGCGCGCGCTGCGCTCTTGGAGTCCCCTCTGGACCCCGACCGCACCGTCGTCAGAGTCAACCCCGCAGGCACCGACGATCATCAAGCCGACCTCGAGGTGCTCTCGAAGACCAAGTACACGACGGTGATGCTGGCCAAAACTGAGGACCCGCAGCAGATCCGGGACCTGGCGCCGCTGGACGTCGTGGTACTGATCGAAACGCCGCTGGGTGCCGTGATGGTCAACGAGCTGGCCCGCATCGACAACGCCTACGCCCTGATGTGGGGCGCCGAGGATCTGTTCGCGGTCACGGGTGGCACGGCCAACAGGTGGCCCGACGGCAGTTACCGCGACGTCGCCAAGCACGTGCGTTCGCAGACACTGTTGGCCGCCAAAGCATATGGGCGGATGGCGCTGGATTCGGTGTATCTCGACATCAAGGATCTCGACGGGCTGCGCGCCGAGGCCGACGACGCCGTCGCAGTCGGCTTCGACGCCAAGGTGGCGATCCACCCGACGCAGGTGGCGGTGATCCGCAGCGCGTACGCCCCGACCGATGAGCAGGTGGACTGGGCGCGACGGGTGCTCGAGACGGCCCGCACGGAACGCGGCGTCTTCCAGTTCGAAGGTCAGATGGTCGATTCTCCCGTTCTTCGTCGAGCAGAACGCATCATCGGGCTTGCGCCGATGAACCCGCTCTAGCCAGCGCAGGTTGAAACGCCGCGCAGAACCCGTGCACACCTGCCAGGTAGCGGCATAATGGTGGATGCCCCAGTGCTGCGGCGAGCAGAGCGCATCGTCCAGCTAGCGCCACACCCTGGCACCTAGCCGGCGGCCTCTTACCAGGGGTTTTGCTCTGACCGCCTCTGTGCTGAGCACCTCAGTCGCCTGACGGCGCGATCCGCCGTCAGTGACCCTAGGAGGCGGTATGGCAGGGTCCATTCAGGCACCCTTGACATCGGTCGATGTCGGGCTGGAGCCGATTCAACTGGTCGCCCCGGACGGGACGCCGACCCCCGAGACCCGGTATCGCCGAGATCTTCCGCCCGAGACGCTGGCCTGGCTGTACGAGTCGATGTCCGTGACCCGCGCGCTCGACGCGGAGTTCGTCAACCTGCAGCGCCAGGGCGAGTTGGCACTCTTCGCCTCGTGTCGCGGGCAGGAGGCCGCACAGATCGGGTCGGCTGCGTGCCTGCGTAAGACCGATTGGCTGTTTCCGCAGTACCGCGAGATCGGCGCGTTCCTGTTGCGCGGTATCACGGCGGCGCAGATGGGCGCGGTTTGGCGGGGCCGGTGGCACGGCGGGCTCGGGTTCACCGAGAAGTGCGTCGCCCCAATCGCGATCCCGATCGGCACCCAAGGTTTGCACGCGGTCGGGGCGGCGATGGCCGCGCAGCGCCTCGGCGAAGACTCGGTGACGGTCGCGTATCTGGGTGACGGCGCGACGAGCACGGGCGACGCGCACGAAGCCATGAATCTCGCCGCGGTGCACAAGGCGCCGTGCGTGTTCTTCGTGCAGAACAACCAGTGGGCGATCTCCGTCCCCGTCAGCCGGCAACACGCGGGGCCGTCGATCGCGCACCGGGCGATCGGCTACGGAATGCCGGGCGTCCGGGTCGACGGAAACGACGTGCTGGCGTGCTACGCGGTGATGGCCGAGGCCGCGCAACGCGCCCGCGGCGGCGGCGGCCCGACGCTGATCGAGGCGGTGACCTACCGATTGGGGCCGCACACCACCTCCGACGATCCGACCCGCTACCGGTCGCAGGGCGAGATCGACGCGTGGGCCGCGTTGGATCCGATTCCGCGCTACCGCAACTACTTACAGAACGTCGACGTGTGGACCGAACGGCTCGAACACCGCGTGCACACACGATCTACGCGTCTGTGCGCCGAACTGCGCGACGCGATCATCAAGACTCCGGACATGGACGTCGGCGAGCTGTTCGACACCGTATACGCGGAGATGACGCCGACGCTGCGAAGCCAGCGCGACCAGTTGATGGCCGAGTTGGCCAAGGAGGCGTGACATGACGCAAATCATTGAGCGGCCAGCCGGTTTCGGCGATGATGCGCACGAACCGTCATTGTTCACGCCGGTACCCGTGGCGACCAACCTGACCATGGTGGCTGCCATCAACCGGGCGCTGCACGACGCGATGGCGGCCGACGACCGCGTGCTCGTCTTCGGTGAGGACGTCGCAAAGCTCGGCGGCGTCTTCCGCGTCACTGAGGGGCTGAACGAAACCTTTGGTGACGGGCGGTGTTTCGACACGCCGCTTGCGGAGTCGGCGATCATCGGAATCGCGGTCGGCTTCGCGGTCCGCGGCTTCGTCCCAGTGCCCGAAATTCAGTTCGACGGGTTCTCCTACCCGGCCTTCGACCAGATGGTCAGCCACCTGGCGAAGTACCGGGTACGCACTCACGGCGAGGTCGATATGCCCGTCACGATCCGCATTCCGTCCTTCGGGGGAATCGGTGCGGTCGAACACCATTCGGAGTCCACCGAGACCTACTGGGCGCATACGGCCGGGCTGAAAGTGGTGGTGCCGTCGACGCCGTCGGATGCGTACTGGCTGCTACGGCATTCGATCGCCAGCCGGGATCCGGTGGTGTTCCTGGAGCCCAAGCGGCGGTACTGGTCGCGTGAAGCGGTCGACACGAACACACCGGGTCTGCCGATCGGACGCGCCGCTGTCCGCCGCGTCGGCGACGACGTCACCGTGCTCACTTACGGCGGGCTGGTCCAGACTGCGTTGGCTGCTGCCGATGTGGCGGCCGACCACTACGGCTGGAATCTCGAAGTCGTCGACCTGCGCTCGCTGAACCCTCTCGACTTCGACACCGTTGCGGCGTCGGTGCGCAAGACCGGGCGCGCGGTGGTGGCGCACGAAGGGGCCCGCACGCTTGGGTTCGGAGCCGAGGTGGCGGCTCGTCTGCAGGAAGAGCTGTTCTACGACCTGGAGGCTCCGGTGTTGCGGGCCACCGGATTCGACACCCCGTACCCGCCTGCGCGGTTGGAGAAGCTGTGGCTGCCCGGGGTCGACCGGCTCATCGACTGCGTCGAGAAGGCGATGCACTCGTGACCGGCGGTGTCCAGGACTTCCTGGTTCCCGACCTCGGCGAGGGCCTCGAGGACGCCACCGTCACCGGCTGGAGTGTGGCGGTCGGCGACGAGGTCGAACTCAACCAGACGCTGTGCACGGTCGAAACCAACAAGGCAGAGGTGGAAATCCCAAGCCCGTATGCGGGGCGCATCGTCGAACTCGGTGGCGCAGAAGGCGAGACACTGGCCGTCGGTGCGGTGTTGGTGCGCATCGCGACCGACGAACCTGCGCCGGTTTCCGCTAACGGTGACAAACCGACGCGGACGCCCGTCCTGGTCGGCTACGGCGCCGACGACGAGCTGGACACCAGCAGGCGCGCACCGGCCGCCGACGAAGCCAAGCCCCGCGCAAAGCCGCCGGTGCGCAAGCTTGCCGCCGACCTGCACGTCGACCTGTCCTCGCTGATGCCCGGCTCCGGCCCGGACGGAATCATTACCCGCGAGGACGTGCTGGCAGCCGCTGGAAAGCCTGGGCCGGAGTCCGGCATGGTCGATGTGCATGGCGTTCAGGCCACGATGGCGCAGCGGATGACGTTGTCGCGGAGCAATATTCCGGACGCGCATGCCAGCGTTGTCGTCGACTGCTCGGAGCTGCTGCGAGTGCGCGACCGGCTCCGCGAGGCCGTTGGCGACGAGGAGCCGCCGATCACCGCGTTCGTGCTGACGCTGCGGCTGGTGACGACTGCGCTGACACATCACTCGATGTTCAACTCGACATGGGTGGATACCGCCGGCGGAGCACACATCCACATTCACTCGGCGGTGCACCTCGGGTTCGGTGTGGCCGCACCCCGTGGGTTGCTGGTGCCGGTGGTCAAGGACGCGCAGAACAAAACGACGCGCGAGTTGGCGGCGACGGTGTCCCGGCTCATCGATGAAGCGCGGGCGGGCACCGTCAAACCGGTTGAGCTGCAAGGCTCGACGTTCACGGTGTCGAACTTCGGCGCCCTCGGGCTGGACGAAGGCGTGCCCGTCATCAACTATCCGGAAGCCGCGATTTTGGGTATGGGCTCGCTGAAACCGCGGCCGGTCGTGGTCGACGACGCAGTCGTCGCGCGTCCCACGATGACGTTGACATGCGCCTTCGACCATCGAATCGCCGATGGCGCGCAGGTGGCGTCGTTCCTGGGCGAGCTGAAGCAGCTGATCGAGTCGCCGGAATTGGCGCTGCTGGACAGCTAGGGGCCGCCGCGCCAGTGCTCGATGCGATGATGATCCGGGGTGAAGCCGTGGTCTACTCCCCACAGCACGGCCTGGGTCCGGCTTTGTACGCCGATCTTGCGGTAGATCGTCCGGATATAGGACTTCACCGTGTTGGGGCTGAGGTAGGTCAACCTCGCGACATCGGCGTTGCTTTTGCCCTGGGTGATCAGCGCGAGGATCTCTGCTTCGCGGTCGGAGAGCCCCTCGCCGCGGCCAGGCCAGTCCAGTCCCGGCGCACTGCGTGCCCGCGGTGCCACGTCGCTGATGACAATTTCGCCTGAATGAACGGCCTCAAGGGCGGCCGCCAGCTCGCGTGCGGGCATCGTCTTCGACAAATAACCATCGGCGCCGTGCCGTCGTGCGCTTTCGATGAGGTCGGGATGAAAGTTCCAGGTGTACACCACAACTCGGTGAGCGCGTGGATTGGCGACAAGCACCCCGATTTCTTCGTGATCGGACTCGGGTTGGGCGAAGGAGTCGTACAACACGATGTCCACCGGGTCGTCAACGGACATGGTGGAGTCGAGTTCGGCGATGACGATCCGGTCGCGGTAGGGGTCGAGCATGTTGGCGACACCCTTCACGACTATGTCGTAGTCATCAACGAGCGCCACCGTGATGGGTGCAGCTGAATGCGAAGCCGGCGATGGCATGCCGCGCAGATTACCTCCCTAGGGGTGTATTGCCACCCCCCTTAGGGGTGGTCGACTCAAACCAGCGTCGGGGCGTGGACTCCGACCTTCGGTCAAGATTCGAAAGAAGGCCCGATCATGATCATCCTCGGAATCATCCTGCTGATCGCAGGATTTCTGCTCAAGATCTCCATCCTCTGGACCATCGGGATCGTCCTGATCGTCATCGGGGTAATCCTTGCGATTCTGGGCTCCACCGGCCGGGCTGTCGGGGGCCGGCGACACTACTTCTGAACGGCGTCACAGCGACTTTGAGAGCTGCACACTATGTCCACTCAGGATTGGACTCTGATCGCGGTCGGCGCAGTAATCGTGATCGCCGTGGTGGGTGTGGCGGCCGGTTTGATGAGCAGCCGCAAGAGAACAAATCAGCTCGAGCAGCCTAAGGACCTTGCGGTCCGTGAACGCGAGCCGGACACCCTCCATATCGTCGCGTTGAAGCCGACCGCGCTGGCGCATTTCAGGAACCGCTGGCACCAGGTACAGACCGCGTTCGTAGACGACCCCGCCGCTGCCCTCGGAGCTGCCGATCGTTTGGTCATCGACGTGATGCGCGAGAAGGGATACCCAATCGGGCACTTCGAGCAACGGGCGGACGACATTTCCGTCGAACACCCGGAGATCGTGGAGCACTATCGCTGCGCTCATCGAATCCGGTTGGCGCAGATGGACGGCGCCGTCAGCACCGAGATGCAACGCGAGGCGTTCGTGCATTACAGAGCGTTGTTCAAGAGATTACTCAAGCCAACAGACAACGACACCTCACAGGAGGCGAAAGCCTGACACAGCGAGAGCTTGCGTCACTTGCGCTGAGCCGCCGCCAGGCGTTGTGCGAATTCCGGCGAAAGAATCGACGCCGCTTGCGGTTTCAGTTCGGTATCGACCGCCATACTGTGCTGGTCCAGGTCGATCGCGCCCGGGTTGGCGGTAGCCCGCATAGATGCCTTGGTTGCCAGGACGACCTCACGCGGCGCGGCAGCGGGGCCGGCGGCCAACTCCTTGGCGGCCGCGACGGGATCGTCTGCGACCTCGAGGGCGAGGCCGTACCGCACCGCGGCCTCGGCGTCGAAGCGCATCCCGAACAACAGCGAAGCCCTGGCGGCCTGAACACCCACTGCGCGCTGCAACATCCACGTCGCACCGCCACCGGGGTGGATGCCGAGTTTCTGGAAGCGCGGGTCGAACAGCGCTGCCGGCCCGGCGATGCGCACGTCGGCGGCCAGCGCGAGGTTGAGTCCCGCGCCGACGGCGGCGCCGTTGACGGCCGCGATCGTGGGGAGCGCGCAGTTGGCGACCGCGAGGAAGCCGTCGTAGATCGTTCGCAGCCCGACTTCGGTCGCCTCGCCGAGAGCGGTCAGGTCGGCGCCGGCACAGAAGGCCTTGCCTGCGCCGGTGACGATGAGGGCGTGGACGTCGGTATTGGCCTCGGCCGCATCGACCGCCGCGCGCAGACCGGCCGAGATCTCGGCGGTGACGGCGTTGCGGCGATCGGGGTCGTTGACGGTGACGAGCGCGACGCGGTTTTCGACCTCTACGAGGACAAGATCGGACATCGCTTCAGGTTAGTGATCGCCTACAGGGTCGCGGTGATGGGTCCGAGGAGCTGACAGTTATCCGCCGGCAGGGTGGGCACGATGATGCCGCAGCCACGTCCGCGCGATATGTAGGTTGCGCCAGGTGTGTAGGGCCCCGAGAAGTAGACCTGCGCGGTGTCGGTGCCCTGTATGCATGAGCCACCCGGCTGGCCGGCGAGTTCCACGCACGCCACGCTCTGGTACGGACTTGCCGCGATGCCGCAGACCGTGGAGGTGACGGTGGCGGTCACCTTGTTGACGCCGCCGACTTGAACGACCTGCGGGGGTGTGATGGTGAAGCCGCACGGCGATGGGGGCCAGGGCTCGGCCTGTGCCGTGCTCGCGCCGACGACGCCGCCGAACGCCAGGGTCAGTGTTGCTGCAAGAGCCGTGACTAGCCGGGTCATCTATGGATGGTAGATCAGGGCCGTCGGCTAATACGTCGAGTTCGCCAGGAGGGCTGCGATCCGACCGCGGGAACAACCCTGCTGCAGAAATCGGCAATTCGGGTACCGCGGTACTCAATCCCAAACGGTATTCGAGTGACATGATTTGCCCGTTCGAGAATGACCGCTGCACGTAGCGGCGCGCAATTACCAGGGGGCTGTCAATTGTCCACTCGAGATTTCACACCCGCGGACGCACGATGACGCAGCCGACGAATACGGGAGCATCGGATATCGATACCGACGGCCGCCTTGAGTGCGACGTCGTGATGAAGGGCGGCATCACGAGCGGCATCATCTATCCGCGACTAATTGTCGAACTGTCGAAGAAATACCGCTTCCGTCGAGTCGGTGGCGCATCAGCGGGCGCGATCGCTGCCACCATGACGGCGGCCGCGCAGGCCGGCCAATGGAAAGAAGATTCGAAACATGCGGGCGAGGCGTTCGGACTCTTGACCGCAATTCCAGACACCCTGGCCCGCAACATGTCCCACTTGTTCCAGCCGTCCCCGGGCACAAGCACCGCCTATGACATCCTTATGGCGTTCCTCCGACCCGGCCGGCCGAAGCTCATCAAGCTCGCCGTCGCGGCCGGCTTGATCATCTACCGAGGCGCCGGCTGGTTTCTACTCGCCACCGCGATGAGCATGATTCCAGCGCTGTGCTTTGTCGTCGCTTTGCTTGGCGCCCCAGGCAATACTGCGGAATGGCTGGCGCTGGGCCGAGCGCTTGTCGTCTGGCTTCCGATTGCGGCTGCTATCGGAATTGTCGTGGCAGCGGTCCAACTCGGTAGATCTGCGTTGAAAGAAATCATCGCCAACGGATTCGGCATCTGCGACGGCCACACAAGGCGGCCAAACGCGCCTATCGAACCGCTCACCGACTGGATGCATGACAAGCTGAAGGAGTTGGCCGGACCGATCGACGGTGATCGTGATCGCCCGGTGTGCTTTGGCGACCTGTGGGGACGCACCGCATCGGAAACGTATCGCGGTGCGCTCAAGATCGGCAAAGGCGAACTCGCCGAATTGACACCGACACGTCGCCGAGAGTTGCGCGAACTGCGCGATGTCGACTGCCTGGTAATCACCACCGATCTCAACCATCAACGCCCGTACGAGTTTCCGTTCAATACGGCCGAGTTCTTCTGGTGCCGACGGTGCTTCGGCAAGTATTTCCCCGATTCCGTCGTCAAGCACATGGAAAAGAACAGCGGACCGGTTTCGTCATCGGTGGTCATCGATCCGACGTGTCCGTTACACACCGGCGAGCAGCTGCGTTACATGCCACTCGCGCCTGACGTCCCGTTGGTGCTCGCCGCGCGTCTCAGCCTCAGCTTTCCGGGCCTGATCAGCGCTGTACCCCTCTATGCCGTTGATCGGACCCGGGTCAAGGACCAGCAACGCGTGGTAACCGTCTGGTTTTCCGACGGCGGGATCTCCAGTAACTTCCCGATGCGGTTCTTCGACGCGGCTTGGCCCCAGCGGCCGACTTTCGGCATCAACCTCGCGACGCCGCACCCCGATTACCCCGAGATGGTGTGGCGCTCACCACCCGGCCAGTCGGGGCGGTTCTTGCGTTACGCGCCGATCACCTCCCTGGGCGGCTTCGTCGGCGCAATCTTCAACTCCGCTCGCAATTGGGCAGATTCGACCCAGATTGCCATGCCCGGCTTCCGAGACCGGGTGGTGGAGATCCGCCAACGCCCCGACGAGGGAGGAATGAACCTCCAGATGCCCCCTGAAGTCATCGCGAGGTTGGCAGATCGCGGGGCGGAGGCCGGCCGCAATATCTTGTACGGCGACGGCAAAAAGACACTGCCCTTCAATTTCGATGCCCATCGGTGGATGCGCTACCGCAACGCGATGGCGAGCTTGGATGAGCTGCTCACAGGCATGCACGGCGTTTGGACAGCGGAAAACGAGTCGCAACAGGCCTTCCTCCGGTCCAACCCGCCGCCGCCGGGATTCCCGCAGTACCGGCCGGGTGAAAACGACTACGCCGCAACCGAAGCCGTGATGTCGGTTGCAGCAAAGCTCGCCGAGCTGGGTCATCCGGCTGTGGGCGTCGACAACGTGCCGCATCCAGAACCCGACATGCGTCTGACGCCGCCGTTATGAGTGCCGCGCACCTCGGCGCAGCGCCGTTCGAATCCTGGGCGTTCTGTGCACAGTCGGCATTGTTCAGCGCAATGGCCATGACACTCGTCGTCTTCACACTGGCGATGAGAAGCAATGCCACGGCCATGAGGGCCGGCGGCACCGGAATCATCGGACTTCAACGGGCAGGGTCAGCTGATAAGGCCCACGCGATTCTGACAGCCTGGGGTGTCGACGGTCGGCGCTCAGCCCGCCGTGATCTCTGGCTGGACCTGGGCTTGATCGTCGGTTACGCGGTCGGCTTGAGTGTCGCCTTCAGCAGCGCAGTATCGGGGATAGCCGATGCCGCCGGCCAGTGGTGGGCTCTTGCCGCACGGCTGTTTGCGTGGCTGCCGCTGCTTGCCGGTGTCGTCGATATCGCCGAAAACGGTTTCCTGGCTGTGATACTTGCGCGGTATGACGAAGGAAACCCGAAGTCGTTAGACGGATGGCCGCGCGGTGCATCCGTCTTGTCGAGGATCAAGTTCTTCCTACTTGCCTTAGCGCTGGGATGGGTTGCGCTGGTCCTTTGGCCGCTACTGGTCCCGTGAGAATTCTGATCGGCTAGCCCTGTTCGGCGATGATGCGTCCGGTCGTTCGTGAGACGACCGCCGCCTTGCGTGAGGTGCCCTCGGCGGTTTCCACTCTCGTGTCGAAGAACTGGGACTCGTCGTCGGTCAACGGCGCCGGTTCTTGGGGCGGGGCGTCGACGCCCCTTGCCCGGGCCACCTTCGCCGCCAGCGCAGACCTGTCCGGCATGCTGCGAACCCCGGGCGGCGCTGCGGGCGCTGCGCGCTTGGTGTCGTCGACGACGACGTCGGGTTCGGTGTTCTCGATCAGTTCGCGCAGTTCGTCATTCGACAGTTTCGCCATGGCACCTGCACCATCCTTTCGTCGCCGGAGATCAGCAGCCCAGGCCCAGGCACGTGAACTGGCCGAGCGTCTTATACGCGATCGCAAGCTCATTCGCGTCCGTCACGGTGGTCAACCGACTGGAAAAATCATACTTCGCGGCCTGAAGTGCAGCTGCGGGCGTCTTTCCGGCGACAATGCCTCGCCATAGTGCTTTATGGAACGGGCCGGAGGCGGTGTCATACGGCGGCTGGGTGGGCGAATAATGCGCGCCGGTACAGCCGATAACAGCTCGGGCGCCGGCCGCCAGCAGCGTCAGTGCGATCGATTGGCCAGCCAACCGGCCGGTGATGGGCTGGCCCGGACTCCAGTCAGCCGCCTTGGTGGACGCCGGCAGCGCGCCCCAGCAGCAGCCGAGCACCGCGACGTCGACGCCGTCGGTCGGCACCTGGCCCAGGGTGACCGCCTCGACCAGATTGCCCCGCGGCTCCTCTCCCCAGAACCGCTTCGCATCCCGGTCATCGCCGTGCAGCATGTAGTAGACGTAGCTGCCGACGAACTGCCCGGCGTGCAGGTTCGCCGAGTCCAATGGCCCGCTCACCAAGAGGGCGTTCGTTCCGGGTAGTGAGTCGTAGATCGGTGCGACGAATTTGCGGACCGAATTGCGGATGCCCATCCGCGCAGGGCCGGCTGACGGTCCGGCCTGCAGTGCGTTCAACGTGAACAGCGAGTCGTGGCCATCGGGGATTCGCGAGATGGGCAGGTCCGGCAGACCGGCGTCATCGACGTCGGCATAGACGTCGTCGGACCACACATAGAAACCGTCCGGGTCGGAGATGCGCAGCGAATCCATCGTGTCCGCAGGGGTTTCCGGCGAGATGGCATCGACCTGCTGGGAGGGGATGACGTCGTATCCTCCGAGGATCACCACCTGCGAATTGGGCTGGGCGTCGATATGAGTACGCAGAACGGCCGCGATGTCGTCCACAGTCGAGACCGCACCTGCGGTGTCCACGTCGCACAGGCGGTGCCCACCGTAGTTGATCGCATCGATGATCATCGTGACTACGTTGGGCGCGGTGTGGTTGGCCAACCGCCGGGTGTCGGTCAGGAAAATCAGCGGTGGAAGCGGCCGGCCGCCGCCGATCTCGAAACGCTTCTGCCCCGAGCCACCGTGCTGAGGCTTATCCGACGTGGTTGGTGCGCTCGAGGCGCCGGCCGCCGATGACGGCATCCCGGGTTCGGCAGGCGCGGAGCTCGCCGCGGCCGTAGTCGCGGGTTGGGGCACGAGGTCGAGCCGAATGGTGACCGACGATGCGCGGGCTGGGATGTCGAAACGCATCGAATCCGGCGCGGCGGAGGGCGGTGCGCCAGGTGTGCCCGCAGCCGGAGCGCGCTGCGTCACAGGTGTGCGCACCACCGGAGCGGCCCCGATCACCGCCGGCAGCCCTGGGCTGCCTGTCCCGCTCACGGCGCCGGCATCGGCCGCATTTGGCTTGGCGTCGTTGAGTTTGTCGTCGGGGTTTATGTCCACGTCGTTGGCTTCGATGCTGACAGTGAGATGACCGGATCGGTCCGTCCTGATCCAAGTCGTGTCACCGCGCGTTTTGAGCAATTTCAGTGTTTCGGGATCGGGGTGCGCGGGATGTCCTCGCCCGCAACAGATACCGAGCACATCAGTGGCTCCTATTGCGTCGAGGAACTTCGTGTTGACGGCATTGTCGGAACCATGATGGGACAGCTTGACGAACGCATACGGCGCTTCCTTGGCGATGGCCTTGAGCAGGCGATCGCGCTCTGCAACCAAGGTGGCGTCACTCGAGCCAAGGGCTGCGAATTGAAAGTCTCCGGCCAACAGTATCTTTCGCGTACCTGAAGCCGTCTCGACTGCAAAGCGACAGACCGCCGACTGTGCGTTGACGATGTTGCCGATGCGCTTCTGGGCATCCAGCGCAGTCAGGAGGTCAGCGCTGTCGCGACCGGCGTCCTGCAGCGCACGAGCATCGTCGATGATCTGCCGGGCGGCACCTGTCAGCAGCTGGGCTGTCCGATCGAGCGCCGGGCGAGCGGGTCCGAGGATCTTCAAGCCGACGTGAGCGAAATTCTTCTGCAGCTTCTGCAGCTTCGCGGTGCTGCTGGAGCCGAAGAGAACCACGTTGGTTCCCTGTTCGTTGAGCGTCTCCTGCATCTCGTCATAGCGTGACCGCAAACTCGCTGCGTCGAGGGCCATCAGTTCGAGGGCGTCTGCGGCCACCGCGTCGTCGGGGGGCTCTTCCCGCAGGAGCGCGACGGCCTGCATCGCCGCGTCTGTTGCGGCGTCTATCCCGTCATCGCTGATCGGGCCGAACGCCATGTCACTGTCAGGGATGAGGGCGTGGTCGGCCCGCAGGCGGCCATCGCGCACCAGATCAGGGATGGCCCCGATGTGATCGTCGTGGGCATGGCTGATGAGGATCAGGTCGAATTGAAAGGGCGCCGTGTGGCCGAAGATATCGGTGAATTGTTTGATCAACCTGGCCTTGTCGGATCGATGGCCGCCGTCGACAAGCACTCGGGTGGGTTGACCGTCGCCGGGGAACTCCAGCACCAGGCAGTCGCCGTAGGATTCGGTGCCGACATCGAGCAGATGCACTTGCGGTCTGGTCACGATGGCCCCCATTCGCCGGTCGCACATTCCGCAGAATGTTCCGCCGTCTGATCCCTACGATCATGGCTCACCATAGGCATTTTCGTCCGCGCAGATATGCGTAGTTGAGTACCTCATCGGTGAAATCTGTGAGTCCCCCGGCGGCTCTACTGTGGGTGCGTCGCGAGGTACTCGCTGACCGGGATCGGCGTATCGGAGGCGTAGCCGATGGGCAACAGCAGATCACCCGCGGTCGTCTTGAGATAGACGTCCCACCGGTAGAACCCGGCGAACGCTGCAGGGTCGGCGGCGAGTACTGCCGCGTAATCGTTGACCGCCCGCACATAGCGCGTCGAGTTGTTGTACCGGAAGATCGCGTGATCGCGATCGGAGGCGAAGCCGTTGGCGGCGAGGTAGCGGCCCGCCGCCATGATGCTGTCGTGCGGAGCGTAGATGTCGCCGCCCTCCCCGTAGGCGGCGAACGTCGACGGCAGGAACTGCATCGGGCCTTGCGCGCCAGCGGAACTCGGGCCGACGACACTGCCCAGCCGAGTCTCGATCAAGTTGATCGCCGCCAGGTAGTTCCAGCCGACGCCGGACGCCGCTTCGGCATCGCGGTAGTAGCCGAGCAGTTCGTCGGCCGGCGCCGGCGCCACGATGCGCCAGGCCGGGACCGTGTCCCTGACCTCCGCCATCGCCGTCAGCTGCCGGCGCGCGTCCACGTTGAGGTCGTAGACCTCCAGGAGCGAGGCGGGGATGCGTGGACGGGTGATCGGGTCCCACTCGCTGTGATATCCGATCGCGCGGTAGGCCGCCTGCTGCCGACGCGCCGCAGCCTGCAACGCAGGCTCGGGCGTCGACGGGTCGCGCAGCGCCTGCTCATCGGCGACCAGATCGTCGGCCAGTTGCGCCGGGTCTGACGACAATTGGGCTGGGGCGCCATCGGCCTCGTCGTCGAGCAAGGTCACGGTGGACGGTCGGGGAGGGGCTGCGGACGGTGAGGCGGGCGTAGCGGCGGTCGGGGAAGCTGGCGCCGGCGGTGTGTCGGGCGAGCAGGCAGCGACGGCGAGAGCGGCGGTGAGGACGAGCGGTTTAGCGAGGGCTGCGATTACCCGCCTGTGGTTCATCGCGCCAAGGGTAAACCCCTAGCCGCGGTATTGATTGACGGCTTCGGCGTATTCGTCGAGGAGCTTCAGCGATTCGTCTTTGGGAAGCGTGGGCAGCAGCAGCCCGACCTGACCGAAGCCGAGGTCTTCGACGGCTTTCCAGTAATCGGGTTTCACCGGTGTGCCGAACATTGCCAGCGGCACGTCGTGGCCGGCGCCCTCGCGCATCTGATCGATGCGCTTCTTCAGCGCGTCCACCGGGTTCGGGTTCGATATCCAGCCGGCCTTGTGCCTGATCACGCGCTTGACGGTGGCGTCGGAGTCGCCGCCGATGTAAATCGGTGGATGGGGTTTCTGCACCGGCTTGGGTCGCAGGTACGACGGGTCGAAGTCGACGTAGCGGCCGTGGTACTCGGCGGGCTCCTGGGTCCACAACGCCACGATGGCTTCGATTCGCTCGTCGAGCAGCGCGCCGCGGGTCTTCGGGTCGGTGCCGTGGTGGCGCAACTCCTCGATGTTCCAGCCGGCGCCCACGCCGAACACGAACCGCCCGCCGGAGATCAGGTCGATGCTGGCGGCCTCTTTGGCGGTGATGATGGGGTCGCGCTGGATCAGCAGCGCGATGCCCGTGACGAGTTCGATTCTCGACGTCACCGCCGCGGCCGCCGCGAGCGTGACGAACGGGTCGAGGGTTCGGTAGTACTGCGGCGGCAGTTCGCCGCCCATGGGATACGGGGTTTCGCGACTCGCCGGAATGTGGGTGTGCTCCGCGATCAGCAGCGAGTCGAAGCCCCGTTCCTCGATTGCGCGTGCCAACGACACCGTGTCGATGGTGTGGTCGTTGACGAAAGTCGAGATGCCGAACTTCACTGCCGCCTCCGAGTTGTCGGTTACTTCCACGTTCCGACGCCTGCAACGCGGTGTGTATTCCCCGGTGTGAGAATGGTTCAGTGTCGGATCGTGACCGCGACGAATCGGGCAAGGCGCGCAACCAGCGGCCCCGTGATGCGCTGGGGCGGCCGTTGCCGCACGGCAGTGAGGGCGTCAGCCGCATACCGGACGATCTGACGCTGGCGCCGGCGGATTCACTCAGATACGCCCAAGAGCTTCTGGACCGCGGTCTGGCGTTCAATGCGCACGAGGTATTGGAGGCGGCGTGGAAGAACGCGCCGGACAGCGAACGCACTATGTGGAAAGCATTGGCGCAGTTGGCAGTTGGAGTTACGCACACTCAGCGCGGCAACCTCGCCGGCGCGGAGTCCGTTCTGCGGCGAGCAGCAGACGGCCTCATGAGCAGCCGAGAGGTCAGCGCGCACGGTGTCGACGTCGACGGCCTTGTCGCACATACCCAGGAGCTGATCGCCGACCTGGCTCAGCACGCCGAGATTTCAGAGCAGCGGTTGCGGCCGCGCCTTCAAGCACCGGAGCTCATCTAGACGGTGATTGGCGCTCGCCGCGCGGTGACACTAGTTTTCTCGGGGTGATGTCCTCAGCTGCTGGTGCAGCCGCGCGGTGGTTCGTCCCTTTTCTCACGGTTGCGGCCGTTGCCGGCCTCGCTGCTGCAATCCCGGTTGACGGCGTTTCGACCTCGGCGGTGCGCCTGGTCGACGAGGTGAACCCGCTGGCAGGCCGACCCCTCTACGTCGATCCCAACTCGGCGGCCATGCGCGCCGCGCGGAGCGCAGATCCGCCGAGTCCGCAGCTCGATACCATCGCCAACACACCGCAGGCGTGGTGGATCGACCAGGCGTTTTCTCCGTCCACGGTCGCCGGTCGGGTGGCTGGGTATGCGGGTGCGGCGCAGGCGGCAGGGGCCATGCCTGTGTTCGCGCTCTACGCCATCCCGCATCGCGACTGCGGCAGCTACGCCGCTGGTGGATTCTCCTCGGGCGCTGACTACAAGGCGTGGATCGACGGCGTCGCTTCCGGGCTCGGCTCCTCGCCGGCGACGATCATCCTCGAACCGGATGCGCTCGCGATGGCCGACTGCCTGTCGGCAGATCAGCGCCAGGAACGCTTTGACCTGATCAACTACGCGGTCGACGCGCTGACGCGCGACCCGGCCGCGGCGGTCTACATCGACGGCGGGCACTCGCGCTGGGTGGGCGCCGAGGACATGGCCGGCAGGCTCAACCAGGCGGGTGTCGCCCGAGCGCGGGGCTTCAGCCTCAACACGTCGAACTTCTTCACGACCGAAGAGGAAATCGGTTACGGCGACACGATTTCCGGCCTCACCAACGGCAAGCCTTACGTGATCGACACGTCACGCAACGGCGCCGGACCGGCCGACGATCCGCTCTACTGGTGCAACCCCAGCGGTCGCGCGCTCGGCGCCGCGCCCACGACGGCCACTGCGAGCCCGAACGTCGACGCCTACCTGTGGGTCAAGCGTCCCGGCGATTCTGACGGTTCCTGCGGGCGCGGGGAGCCGGGGCCGGGCACCTTCATGAAGCAGGCTGCCATCGAGCTGGCACGCAACGCGGGTCGGTAGGAGCGAAGCAGCCGCACGCCTAGCGGTGCGGTGGCCGAGGGCGACGGCGAGCCGGGTCGGGTGCAGTGAAGGGGCGCGTCGGTGCTGAGGCCCAGGTCGGTGCCGCCGGAGCGCGGAATCGCGTGGTGGGTGCGCTCGATAGGGTGGACGTCGCGCCCAGCTTCATCGGCCGTGGGCCGTCCTCTGTCGCGTTCCGCTCTTGGAGCACGCCGCGGGCGACCCGCTCGAGTGCGCCCTGGACCTGCATCCGGTCCGGCCGGGTTTCGAATTCCGGTTGATCGGCCAGGGTGTCGGCGATCCACTTCGAGATGACGTCGCGCGCGTGACTGATCTCCGATGCTCCGCGAGGTGTGAGCGAGAACTGCTCACCCGAGCGGGTGGCGTAGCCGTTGGCGACCAGCCGGTCGAAGGTGGGTTCCAAGATCTGACGGGGAACGGAGCGATGTTCGGCGATGTCATCGAGGTTCGCCGAACCCATCACCGACGTATGCCGGTACACCTGCATCAGCGCCCACAGCTGCGGGGGATCGAGACGGCTCGGCGTCGCCTGCGCCAGCGCATCGAAATCAACGCCGTGGGTGCGTTGCAGTAGCCGCCCGACGGCGATTTCCAACAACTGCTCCGGCGATTGGTTGGTCGGCATGCCGAAGCCCTCGCCGAGGTCCAGGCTTCCGCTGGCGGCGGCGTCGCGCAGCGGCACCTGCTTGAGGAAGAGGGCGAGGACGAATCCGACAACGGCGAACGGAACCGCGCAGATGAACACTTTGCTCAGCGAGTCGGCATAGGCGTCGATGATCGGTGCCGCGACCTCGGCCGGTAACTGGTGCAGTGCTTGAGGAGACGTCGCCGCTTCAACCGGTGCCCTGGCTGCGGCCATCGCGCCCGGCAGCCGGTCGTTGAGGAAGTTGGTGAACAGCGAGCCGAAGATCGCCGCGCCGAACGAGCTGCCGATGGTGCGGAAGAAGGTCACGCCGGACGTGGCCACTCCCAGGTCGGCGAAGTCGACGGTGTTCTGCACGACCAGGATGAGCACCTGCATGCTCAGACCGATCCCGGCGCCGAGGACCAGCAGGTACAGCGATTGCAGCAGCGTTGAGGTGTGAGAGCCCATCGTCGACAGCAGCAGAAAGCCGAGCGCCATCACGGCAGTGCCGGCGATCGGGAAGATCTTGTAGCGGCCGGTGCGGCCGACGATCACGCCGCTGCTCAGCGAGGTCGTCAGCAGCCCGAGGACCATCGGCAGAGTGCGCAATCCCGAGACGGTGGCTGACACGCCGTCGACAAACTGCATATACGTAGGCAGGAAGGT
>LZSH01000522.1 GCA_001665255.1 Mycobacteriaceae bacterium 1482268.1
TCCTCCAGTTTCGCGCTGGCGACCGTGAACCGTCGGTTGCGCGAAATCTTTCTGTTGAGGGGGCTGGACGGCGCGGTGCCCCTGGCCAGAGTCCTGGCCGCCGCGGTGAAACGCCGGCCGACCTCGAGCAGCTGTCCGGAGTTGGTGGCCACGTCGATCACCGCGGACCGCACCGCGGCAAGCTGCGCGCCGGGCCGCGTGATCCACTCCCCGACCGCGCCGGCCATCAGCGCCGCATCGCTGGGCTCGCGCGCCGGAA
Organism: Mycobacteriaceae bacterium 1482268.1; assembly: GCA_001665255.1. GTDB lineage: Bacteria > Actinomycetota > Actinomycetes > Mycobacteriales > Mycobacteriaceae > Mycobacterium. The sequence continues at coordinate 260 of LZSH01000522.1, forward strand.
TCCAAATGTCCTCACCGAACGGCGGCGGCTTCGGCGTCCGGTCGACGATGACGTGACCGATCTCAACCGCCGTCATCCCGTTGACCAGCGCTTGGTGCGACTTGGTGTAGATGGCCAGTCGATTGCGGGCCAGCCCCTCGACGAGGTACATCTCCCACAGCGGCCGCGTCTTGTCCAGGGCCCGCGACCCCAGCCGCGCCACCAGCTCGTGCAGCTGCGCGTCGCTGCCCGGAGAGGGCAGCGCCGATCTGCGGACGTGATAGGTGATGTCGAAGTCGCGGTCGTCGATCCATACCGGCCGCGACAGGCCGAGCGTCACCTCCCGCACCTTCTGCCGGTAGCGCGGAATCTGCGGCAGCCTCTGCTCGACGGTCTCGAGCAGCGTTTCGTAGCTCAGGCCGTTGCGGGGCTTGCGGAGGATCGCCAGCGAGGAGACGTACATCGGTGTCGACGAGTTCTCCAGGCCGAAAAACGACGCGTCAGACGCCGACAACCTGGTCACCATCTGCGGCCGACCCCTCCCCTGGAATCCACGTCCACCCTCGCCGAACCCCGTCACGGTAACCGGCGATTCTGTACCTCCGCATCACGGGTGCATGTCGGGCTCGCAAACCGTGGGATCATGGAGGGGCCTGTTCCTCTCCAGCAGACGTGTCAGCTGCCCATGACGATGGCTGGAGAGTGTCTTGACCGCATCGCAGATCCGCTTCGAACCGGGTGCCCTCACATCGCCCGTCGTCGACTACGAACCGCCGCCCTTCGACATCGCCGGCCAGCCGCCGTGTCCCGCCCCCGTGCCCGCCGCGCTACATCGCGCGCCCAAGCCGTCGCGTCCGGTCGAGCGGGCCACCCCGCACGTCGTCGCGCCGCCTCCGGCAGCTGCTCGGTTCGCCGACGCGGCCCTGCGGCGGGTATTGGAGGTGATCGACCGGCGCAGACCCATCGCACAGCTACGACCGCTGCTGACGCCGCCCGTTCTGGACATGGTTTTCACGATGTCCAGAACCGCAGGTGACGAGAAAGCCGCGGTCTTGCGGCGGGTGCGGCTGCGCACAGTCGCCGTAGACGAGCGGCAACCGATCGCCGCCGAGGTGTTCGCGACGTACACCCGCGGGGGTCGCGTCCGGGCCATCGCGGGCCGCATCGAGGCCAGCGAAGGGCGCTGGCGCATGGTGGCCCTGCAGGTCGGATAATGGGCCGATGCAGGGAGACACCGTCAGCGTCGAGCGTGTCATCAAAGCGCCTGCGCGCGAGATCTTTGCGCTGCTCGCCGATGCCGGTTGCCATGCCGGCTTCGACGGGTCGGGCACGGTGGATCACACCACGTCAGACTCGATCCCGCTCGAACTCGGCACCACCTTCTCGATGCGGATGCGGGGCAGGCCGGAGACGCTGTATCTGCCGTACACGATGAACAACAGGGTGATCGAGTTTGAGCCAGATCGCCGTATCGCGTGGCAACCCACCGCGTTCGGCGGACTGCTCGGCGGCCGCATCTGGCGCTACGAACTCACCCCGACCGAGGGCGGGACGCTGGTCCGCGAGACGTGGGACGTGTCGCGCGACCGCCAGCGCCTGATGCTGAAGATGGGCTCGATGCCGCGGCAGGCCGAAGTCGGCATGCGCGCGACGCTGGCGCGTATCGCCGCCCTCGTCGAGAACTAACCTTTCGTACTCCGATACCGCCGAGATCGACGAAATGGCGCGACCTTCTCGGTCTTTCTCGCCCGTTCGTTGGTTTGGGCGAAAGAAGAGAACTAGCCCTTCTTCGCGGCCTTAGCCTGACGGCGGGCGGCTTCGCGCCGCTCACGCCTGCTCGACCCGGAATGCCGACCGCCCGCGTCACCGCCGCCGTTTCCGCTCTGGCGCTGCACCTGCGTCGAGCCGTCCTCGGACGGACCGGTGTAGGTCAGTGGCGGCGCTTGATCCTCAATTCCCTTGGCGTGCAACGCCGGTGCCGGCTGCCGCTCCTTGGTCGCGACGGCGCCTTCCTTGGCCTGCGTTGCGGCCTGCGCGGCGAACTCGGCGAGCCCGGACGGCGCAGCGACCGGTGCGACCTGTTGTGCGGGTGGCGGGGGCGCCGCCTCGACGGTGATGTTGAACAGGAAGCCGACGGCCTGCTCCTTCATCGCGTCGAGCATGCCGTTGAACATGTCGAAGCCCTCGCGCTGGTACTCCACCACGGGGTCCTTCTGCGCGAAGGCACGCAGGTTGATGCCTTCCTTGAGGTAGTCCATCTCGTAGAGGTGCTCACGCCATTTCCGGTCGATGACGTTGAGCAGCACATTGCGTTCGAGCTGGCGCATCGCACCCTCGCCGGCGATCTCCTCGAGCTGCTTCTCCCGCTCCTCATATGCCCGTTCGGCGTCGGCGATCAGGGCGTCGCGCAGTTCGTCGCGCGTCAGCTCGCCCGGCTCGCCGATTGCATCGGAGTCGACGAGGTCGTGGTGGTCGATGCTGATCGGGTAGAGCGTCTTGAGCGCCGCCCAGAGCGCTTCGAGGTCCCAGTCCTCGGCGTAGCCCTCGGCGGTGGCGCCGTCGACGTAGGCGGTGATGACGTCGACGAGCATCGCGTGCGCCTGCTCTTTGAGGTTCTCGCCTTCGAGGATGCGGCGGCGCTCGGCGTAGATGACCTTGCGCTGCTCGTTCATCACCTCGTCGTACTTCAGCACGTACTTGCGGATTTCGAAGTTCTGCTGCTCGACCTGCGTCTGCGCGCTCTTGATGGCCCTGCTGACCATCTTCGCCTCGATCGGCACGTCATCGGGCAGGCTCAGCCGGGTCAGCAGCGACTCGAGGGCGGCGCCGTTGAACCGCCTCATCAGCTCGTCGGCCAGCGACAGGTAGAACCGGGACTCGCCCGGGTCACCCTGGCGGCCAGAGCGACCGCGCAACTGGTTGTCGATGCGACGTGACTCGTGACGTTCCGTGCCGAGCACATAGAGACCGCCCGCGGCGATGACCTCCTCGGCCTCCACCGCCGCCTCCTCCTTGACCTGCGCCCGCAGCTCGTGCCAGGCGGCTTCGTATTCGTCGGGGGTCTCGACGGGGTCGAGGCCCTGCTCGCGCAGCCGCTTGTCGGTCAGGAAGTCGACGTTGCCGCCGAGCACGATGTCGGTGCCGCGGCCGGCCATGTTGGTGGCCACCGTGATCGCGCCGCGCCGTCCGGCCTCGGCGATGATCCCGGCCTCCTGCTCGTGGTACTTGGCGTTGAGCACGTTGTGCGGGATGCGGCGCTTGGCGAACTGCCGCGACAGGTACTCCGACCGCTCCACGCTGGTCGTGCCGATCAGGACCGGCTGGCCCTTCTCGAAGCGCTCGCTGACGTCGTCGACGACCGCGATGTACTTGGCCTCTTCGGTCTTGTAGATGAGGTCGGACTGGTCGGCGCGGATCATCGGCTTGTTCGTCGGGATCGGCACCACGCCGAGCTTGTAGATCTCATGCAGCTCGGCGGCCTCGGTCTGGGCCGTACCGGTCATGCCCGCGAGCTTGTCGTAGAGCCGGAAGTAGTTCTGCAGGGTGATGGTGGCCAGCGTCTGGTTCTCGGCCTTGATCTCGACGTTCTCCTTGGCCTCGATGGCCTGGTGCATGCCCTCGTTGTAGCGGCGCCCGACGAGCACACGGCCGGTGAACTCGTCGACGATCAGGACCTCGCCGTTGCGGACGATGTAGTCCTTGTCGCGCATGAAGAGCTCTTTGGCCTTGATCGCATTGTTGAGGTAGCTCACCAGCGGCGAGTTGGCGGCCTCGTAGAGGTTGTCGATGCCGAGCTGATCCTCGACGAACTCGACGCCCAACTCGCTGACACCGATGGTGCGTTTGCGCAGGTCGACCTCGTAGTGCTTGTCCTTCTCCATCAGCGGGGCCAGCCGGGCGAACTCGGTGTACCAGTTCGACGAGCCGTCGGCGGGCCCGGAGATGATCAGCGGCGTGCGAGCCTCGTCGATCAGGATCGAGTCGACCTCGTCGACGATGGCGAAGGCGTGGCCGCGCTGCACCATGTCGTCCACCGAGTGCGCCATGTTGTCGCGCAGATAGTCGAAGCCGAACTCGTTGTTGGTGCCGTAGGTGATGTCGGCGTTGTAGGCGACGCGGCGCTCGTCGGGCGTCATCTGGGCCAGGATGACGCCGACCTCCAGGCCGAGGAAGCGGTGCACGCGGCCCATCCACTCGCTGTCGCGTTTGGCCAGGTAGTCGTTGACGGTGACGACGTGAACGCCCTTGCCCGACAGGGCGTTGAGGTAGGCGGGCAGCACACACGTCAGCGTCTTACCTTCACCGGTCTTCATCTCGGCGACGTTGCCGAAGTGCAAGGCCGCCGCACCCATCACCTGCACGTCGTACGGGCGCTGGTCGAGCACACGCCACGCGGCTTCGCGGGCCACCGCGAAGGCCTCTGGCATCAGGTCGTCGAGATCTTCGCCGTCGGCATAGCGCTTCTTGAACGCGTCGGTCTTGGCACGCAGTTCGGCGTCGGAGAGCTTCTCGACGTCGTCGGACAAGGTGTTGACATAGTCGGCCACCCGCTTGAGGCGCTTGACCATGCGGCCTTCACCGAACCGCAGCAACTTATCGAGCACGCTAATTTCCCCTGTGGGTTGATGGATCTCGTCGCGTATGAGACGGGGTCCATCCTAGGTGACCCGACGAACTCGCTGGTGAAATGCGATCAGGCCAGGTCAGGCCAGCCTGATCAACCCGTAGTCGTAGGCATGCCTGCGGTACACCACGCACGGCCTGTCGCTGTCTTTGTCGTGGAACAGGAAGAAGTCGTGGCCGACAAGTTCCATTTCGTAGAGCGCGTCGTCGACGGTCATCGGCTTGGCCGGATGTTCCTTGGTGCGCACGATCTGGCCGGGTTCGTGGATCTCGACGCCGTCGTTGGGCACGTCGTCCTCGCCAGTGCCCGTCAGCTGGAATGCATCGGGGGCCGCGATCTTGGTGGCCTCGGCCAGCGACACCGGGGTCTTGTCTCCGTAATGCACCTTGCGGCGGTCCTTGCTGCGCCGTAGCCGGTTCTCGAGTTTGCCGACCGCCGACTCGAGTGCGGCGTAGAAGCTGTCGGCGCAAGCCTCGCCCCGCACGACCGGTCCGCGGCCTCGCGCCGTGATCTCCACGTGCTGACAGTTCTTGCGTTGGCGCCGGTTGCGCTCATGGTCGAGTTCGACGTCGAACAGGTAGATGCTGCGGTCAAACCGCTCGAGGCGGGCGAGCTTTTCGGCGACGTAGATGCGGAAGTGGTCGGGGATCTCGACGTTGCGGCCCTTGACGACGACCTCGGCCTGAGGCTCGGGCGCGGGCTTGTCGTCTTCGACGATCATCGAACGGTCTGATTCCATGGAACGGATTGACATGCTTGGCGACTCGTTTCTGTTTCGCGTCGCACGCGCACTGCGTGCCTACCTGGGCAAAGCTGCACCGACGGGGCACGCGCCTGTTTCGCCGCTCGCCGGTGCAAGGTGTCGAATACTCACCCCCTACCGCTAGGCGATTGGTTGGCGCTTATGGCTCAGCGCCGCCGTGAGGCGTTCACGGATGTTGGCCCCAACGTAGTCCGTGTTCACCCCGTAGTGCCAGTAATTTGGTCCACCTGTTTTCAGTTCTTCACGTCGGTTTGACCTGAGGGAAATTGGCCTGCCCGTCATTTGGTCGTCACGCGTTCGCGAGCGCGAGCACCGCCGCCACCCGCGTCCCCGACGTTTGCAGAACTCGGACCGACTCGCACGCCGTCGCGCCGGTGGTGACGATGTCGTCGACGATCATCACGTCGCCGGGCAGGCGGTCCGCGACGGTCAGCTGCACCCGGCCGGCGAGGTTTCGTTGCCGCGCGGCGCTCGACAGGCCGACCGAGTCGCGCACCATCGCGGTCATTCGAAGCGCCCTGACGACCGCGACGTCCGCGGCGCCGGCGGTGGCCGCGAGAGCGATCCGGGTGACGGGATCACCACCGCGCCTGCGGGCGGCGCGGCGGCGGGTGGGTGCCGGCACCACGGTCAGCGGCGGGACCAGTACGCCCCACGCCAGCAGCCGCCGCAACCCGTCGCGGAGCACGTCGCCGAGCGGCGCGATCAGGTCGCCGCGACCGTGTTCTTTGACCGCGACGATGGCGTTGCGGCGAGCCCCCGCGTACCGCCCAAGCGAGAAGACCGGCACGCCGGGGTCCACACGGGGGGCGATGACGTGCGGTTCGTCGGGGCGGACCCGCAGCTGACGGACGCAGCCGTCGCAAAGAGCCCGGGTCGACGGTGCGCCACAGCCGCCGCACTCCAGCGGAAGCACCAGGTCCAGCACGCCGCCAGTGTCGCGGCAGGGGGTGACATTGCTGCCCGCCCGTGACGCGCCTTTGCCGCGAAACGATATTCCAGCACCAAAAGTGCGAGTGAGGGTGTGCTGGAATATCGTTTCGCGACCGAGCTCGAAGACTGGGTACTCCCTGTCAATGTCCGATCGCGAGTCGTTCATCGTCGATTGCCTCGTGGACGCGTTCTCCGACCTGATGGAGGCCGATCCCGACGCGTTTCGCACCAAGTTCCGCAAGATGGCCGCCGACCCGTTCGCGTTCTATCGCGGCAGCGCGTGCGTGTTCTACGCCGACGTCGCCGGTCGCGACGACCGCTGGGCCGACGATCGCACCGGCCGAGTCTGGATCCAGGGCGATCTGCACGCGGAGAACTTCGGCACCTACATGGACGGCTCCGGGGTGCTGATCTTCGACGTCAACGACTTCGACGAGGCCTTCGTCGGGCACTTCACCTGGGATCTGCAGCGCTTCGCCGCCAGCGTGGCGTTGATGTGCTGGCAGAAAGCGCTGTCCGACAGCGTGATTCGCGATCTGATCGCGACGTTCGTTCGGGCCTATCTGGACCAGGTGCGGTGGTTCCGGCAGACGGACGATGATTCGTCGTTTTCGTTGAACCTCGAAACGGCCCGTGGCGCAGTGCTCGCGGCGCTGCAGGAGGCGCGACTGTCGACGCGCTCCGAGATGCTCGACCGCATGACGCGCGTCGACGAGTCGGATCGCCGGTTCCGGGAGACCGCTGGTGTGCGCAGGCTCGAACAAGCCGAGTACGACAAGGTCAACGCCGCGTTCGAGGCCTACCAGGACTCCATCCCGAAGTCCAAGAGGTTCCGCGAGGTTGCCTACGACGTCAAGGACATCGTCGGCAGAACGGGTTTCGGGATCGGCAGCGCAGGGTTGCCGAGCTACAACGTGCTGATCGAGGGCTTCAACCAGGCCCTGGACAACGACATCGTGCTGTCGATGAAGCAGGGCAACGTCGCCGCGCCGAGCCGCGTCGTCGACGACGAGGCGGTGCACGAATACTTCACGCACCACGGCCACCGGACGGCGGTGTCGCAGCGGGCGTTGCAGGCGCATGCCGATCCGCTGCTCGGCTATACCGAAATCGACGACACCGGCTTCGTGGTGGCCGAGCTATCGCCCTACGAGGCGGATCTCGACTGGAGCGAGCTGACCGAACCCGACGAACTCGGCGAGGTGATCGAACAGCTGGGCAGGGCGGTGGCCAAGGTGCACTGCGTCGGCGATGCCGACAGCGATCAGGAGTTGGTGAGTTTTCAGACCGAGGATGCGATCGCAGAGTTGATCGGCGACCGCGACGACGAATTCGTCGACGACATAGTCGAATTCGGCTTCGACTACGCCAACACGGTGCGCGACGACCACCGCCATTTCGTCGAGGCGTTCCGCGAGGGCCGCATCCCCGGCGTCAGCTCCAGCTGACGGTCTTGGCAAACCCGCATGTTCAGACGAGGACGATCGAGTCGCCCTCCACCGCAATGTTCTTGGGCTCCAGCGGTTGCGTCGCCGGACCATTGGCGACTGTCCCGTCCAGGTTGAACTTGCTGCCATGACACGGACAGTCGATTGTGCCGTCGGCGACCTTGCTGACCGCACAGCCCTTATGAGTGCAGCTGGACGAGAACGCCTTGAATTCCCCTGCGACGGGCTGCGTCACGACGACGTCGTCGACGATCACCCCCGACCCGACCGGCACCTCGGACTTCTTGGCGATCGCGTCGTTCGGCACGGCAGACGCCGACGTCGAGGACTGCTCGCTGCTCGCCGCCGGCTTTTCCTTATCGTCGCCGCACGCAGAGAGTGCACCGACGGTCAACATGAGGCCTGCGCCTCGGATCATCTGCTGTCGTGGCACCTGGACGTCATCGAAGAGCATTTCGAATCCTTTCGGCGGGCTTGGCCTGTAGATAGGAAATGCCATCGGCGATGATTTGTCTGGCCAACCGACTAAAGAGATTGGCTCAACCGGGAAGCACGGGAATCGCGCCGGGCGTCATGAGCGGACGCACCTCGAGCCACCGGGGGTCGTTCTCGGCGGCTGAACCGGACAGCTGCAGGACGCCGCGGGCGTCGGCCACATACACCGTCGACGGGTTCGCCGCGACGGCCCCCACCGGCATCGCGAGGTTGCGGCTCGGCCCGTCAGAGTTCACGCCGTCGAGGTTCACGTAGGACACCGGATGCTGCGGATCTGTCCGGCTGACCACGATGTCGTCGCCGGTTCGCCAGGCCAGCGACACCACCGTGTTCTTCAGGCCGAAGCCGAGCCGTCGCGGATAGGTCAATGCGTAACCGCCGCCGGGGGTCTGCTCGACGCTGGCCAGAACCACCTGACCCTCGATCACCATGGCCGCGCGGGTGCCGTCGCGGGACAGCTGCAGCTCGGCGATCGGTCCAGGAAACCGGGTGGACACCACCGCGGTGTCCACCGGTATGCGCCCCGGCTGCCCCGATGCATCCTGGACAGTGCGGACGATGTTGTTGCCATCGACCACCACCCACACCGCATCGTCGAGCGACCACGTCGGCCGCGACAGCGAGCGACCGTCCATCGCCTGCAAGGGATTTCCGCCGATCGGCCCGACCCACAATGACGACGCCATGTCCGGTGCGCCAGCGTTCAGCGTCACTACCGACGCCGCCTCCTGCCCGCTGCGCGACACGGCCGCGCCGGTCTGGTTGGGCGTCGCGCCGAAGGGCCCCGGCACGCGCGGCGCCTGCTGACCGTCGAGTGACACCAGCGATCCGCTGACAAGGGCATGCAGCCCTGCGGCGGCACCATCGGCCGCGCCGGGATCGGTGGCGGCGACGTCGGAGGTCTGCCAGCCGTCGGCGAACCGATCCTCGAGCGCGGCGCCGTCGGCGTTGATGACATACGGGCCGTTGACCCCGGCGCGCGACAGCGTCCAAATGATCTGCGCGGCAAGGAGTTGCCGGCTGTGTGGGTCGGTGGTGGACAGGTTCTCCAGGTCGATGCGCGCGCCGCCATAGCCGCGACCGACGCCCATCTTGCCGCCATCGGCGCGGGTCACCGGACCGCGCAGTCGCAGCGGCGGCCCGAGCAGGTTGCGCACAGTCTTCGCCATCTCCGGGCGCGGACCGGCGATCAGTTTGGACACCAGTTCGGTGGCCAACTGGTCGGGATCGGACACCGCGACATAGCGCGGATCCGGGACGACGGTCTTCCCGGTGGGATCGGCGAAGTACAGGGTGTTGCGCTTGTAGGTCTCCTGAAACTGTTGCCAGTCAAGGAAGACGCCGTTGGGCAACCGATCGATGCGCCACCCGTCCGCGGTCTTCACCAACTCGATCGGCGGCTGGTCGGGCAGCGCGCCTTCACCAGTCTCGAACACCCCCATATCCGACAGCGACCCCAGGATGTCTGCGCGCATGGTGACCGAAACCCGTTCCGGCCCCCGGGTTTCGACGAAAACGACACGGTCGATCAGCAGCGCGCTGCCCGCGTCGTCCCACCCGTTGGACGCCGACTCGGTCAGGAACTGCCGGGCGGCCAGGTGCCGGTTGGACGGATCGGCGGTCGCTTTGATGAATTCCCGTAACAAGACGTCGGGATCCATGCCGGGCGTCGGCTTGGGCAGGCTCGGCGGCGCCGGCCGGTCGACGGTCCCGATGGCCTGCGGTGCCGACGAACTGGGTACTCCCGCGCAGCCGGCCAACACCATCGCGCACGCCGTGGCTATCGCGGATGCGACGAGCACAGGTCGCCCGCGCTTCACACGCTTTCCCCTGCTGGCTGCCGCTCTCTTGATGACCGCCGCTTCGGTTCGCGGCCAACGGGTTTCAACGGCAACGGGCTTGTGGTCACCTTGTGGCCGCGCACCAGCGGAAGCGTAAGGCGGAAGCACGCGCCCTTGCCGGGCTCACCCCACGCCTCGAGCCTGCCCTGGTGCAGCCGGGCGTCCTCGATGCTGATCGCAAGGCCGAGCCCGGTGCCGCCAGAGCGACGGACCCGCGAGGGATCGGAGCGCCAGAACCTGCTGAACACCAACTTCTCCTCGCCGGGTCGCAATCCGACGCCGTAGTCGCGGACGGTGACGGCGACGGTGTCTTCGTCGACGCCCATCCTGATCCGCACCGGCTTGCGCTCGGCGTGGTCGATGGCGTTTGCGATCAGGTTGCGCAGGATGCGTTCCACCCGGCGCGGGTCAACCTCGGCGATGACCTCCTCATTCGGCATGTCCACGATCAGGTCGACCTGGGCGTCGCCCGCAAGGTGTCCGACGTTGTCCAGCGCGCTCTGCACGGTGCTGCGCAGGTCGACCGCTTCCACCGACAGCTCGGCGACGCCTGCGTCGTGCCGGGAGATCTCGAGCAGATCGTTGAGCAGTAGTTCGAACCGGTCGAGTTCGGCGACCAACAGCTCGGTTGAACGACGCAACGCGGGGTCGAGGTCGTGACTGTGGTCGTGGATCAGGTCGGCGGCCATCCGCACCGTCGTCAGCGGCGTACGCAACTCGTGGCTGACGTCGGAGGTGAAGCGGCGCTGCAGGTTGCCGAACTCCTCGAGCTGGGTGATCTGCCGCGACAGGCTTTCTGCCATGTCGTTGAACGACACGGCGAGCCGCGCCATGTCGTCCTCGCCGCGTACCGGCATCCGCTCGGCGAGGTGACCGTCGGCGAAGCGTTCGGCGATCCGCGACGCCGATCGCACCGGCAGCACGATTTGGCGCGCGACGATCAAGGCGATCGCGGCGAGCATGAGCAGCAACACCACGCCGCCGGTGACCATCGTGCCGCGCACCAAAGCGATCGTGGACTCTTCGTTGTTCAACGGAAAGATCAGGTAGAGCTCGAGGTTGGTGACCGTTGACGTAGAAGACGGAGTCGGAGTGCCGATGATCAGCGCCGGCCCGGAGAAGCCCTCGGTGTGCACCGCCGCGTATTGGTAGCTGACCTGCCCGGCTTTGACGAAGTCGCGCAGGGCGCTGGGAATCTGCGCGACGGGCCCGGCCGCGGTCGCGGCGCGCGGTCCATCTCCGGGAACGACGAGTACAGCGTCGAAAGCACCCGCAAGCCCCGCGCCGGCGTCGGCCTTGCGGTCGATGAGGGTGTTGCGCGCCAATTGCAGGCTGCTGTCCAGCGACCGGGTCTCCTCGCCGCCGACGATGCCGCTGACGGTGTTACGGGCCCGTTCGATCTCCTCGGTGGCGGCGCGAACCTTGACCTCGAGGATGCGGTCGGTGATCTGGCTCGTCAGCACGAAACCGAGCACCAGGATCACGGCGAGGGACAGCCCCAGCGTCAGCGAGACCACCCGCAACTGCAGGGATCGACGCCATGCCATGCCCAACGCTCGACCCAGCGCCCCCAGTCCGCGTACCAGTGGTGCCGATCGCCGATGAATGCGCCGCCTCGAGCCGAAGATCACGGCCACCCCCGAGCGGTGAAGGTCACGACCGCGGCCGAGCCGCGCCAGATGACGACCGCGGCCGAGCCGCGCCAGATCACGCCCACGGCTGAGCCGTGGAAACTCACGGAGGTCCGGCCTTGTATCCCACTCCTCGAACAGGTGTGGGGTTATCGGCACCCCGCGGACACCCGTTTGGTGAACGTGCATGTCCAACGTTTGCGGGCCAAGGTCGAGAAGGATCCTGAGAATCCGCAAGTCGTGTTGACTGTTCGAGGAGTGGGATACAAGGCCGGACCTCCGTGAGTTTCCACGGCTCAGCCGTGGGCGTGATCTGGCGCGGCT
>LZSH01000523.1 GCA_001665255.1 Mycobacteriaceae bacterium 1482268.1
CGACCTGTGTCCGAGGATCCGGGTCAACGCCATCGCGCCAGGGTCGATCCTCACCTCCGCGCTCGACGTCGTCGCCTCCAACGACGAGCTCCGCGAGCCGATGGAGAAGGCGACGCCGATGCGACGGCTCGGCGATCCGCTGGACATCGCCGCTGCCGCCGTCTATCTCGCGTCACCGGCGGGCGCGTTCCTGACCGGCAAGACGCTCGAGGTCGACGGCGGCCTCACCTACCCGAACCTCGACATCCCCGTCCCGGATCTGTGAGGAGACCCGTATGGCCATCCGCGTTGCATTGATAGGCACCGGCAATGTCGGCAAACCGGCTCTCGTGCAATTGATCAACGACTCTCGGTTCGAGTTGACCGGTGTCTGGGTGTCCTCGCAAACCAAGGCCGGCAAGGATGCTGCCGAGCTGGCGGGGCTCGGCGGTTCGACCGGCATCACGGCGACCAACGACCTCGACGCGGTACTGGCGACCAATCCCGAGTGCGCCGTCTACACCGCGCTCGCGGACAACCGGCTCCCCGAGGCGCTCGAGGACTACCGGCGAATCCTGTCGGCAGGTGTCAACGTCGTGGGCAGCAGCGCAGTCTTTCTGCAGTACCCATGGCAGGT
>LZSH01000524.1 GCA_001665255.1 Mycobacteriaceae bacterium 1482268.1
GCAGCGCGCGGGCGTTACGGAAGCTGACAGTGCCCGACAGGCTCAGCATCCACCCCGCATCGACACAGCTGCGCGCCCAACGAGCCGTACTGCCTGCCCTATACGGTCCGTGCGCTGGCCGACATCGTGGGGCGGCCCGCCGCCGATGTGGCCGCCGAGACGACGGCGACCGCCGCCCGGGTCTATGGGCTCACGCTCAACACCCCGTGACGGTCGCCGATTTGCCGTTGCTATGCCGGTTCGTTACCGTCTTGTGATCGATGGCAGGGGCATGAAACCAGACCGGGGTCCTAGTCGGGGATTAGCACTGATTTGAATGCATTAAACAAACTTCATGAATCACGGTCGCCCCACCTGAGGGTGCTCGTCTTCGTCATGTTGCTCGCGCTCACCTTCGCTGGCGGCTTCGCCGTGATGGCCCACAAGTCGGTGACCCTGACCGTCGACGGCACCCAGATGACCGTGGCGACCATGAAATCGCGCGTCATCGACGTCGTCAGGGAGAACGGCTACGAGGTCGGCGATCGTGACGATCTCTACCCCGCGGGCGATCAGCCGGTGCACGACTCCGACACGATCGTGCTGCGTCGCAGCCGTCCGCTGCAGATCTCTCTGGACGGCCAGAACAGCCGCGAGGTCTGGACGACGGCGTCCACCGTGGACGAGGCACTGTCGGAGCTTTCGATGACCGACAAGGCGCCCGCTGCGGCCTCCCGCGGCAGCCGCGTGCCGCTCGGTGGGATGTCTCTGCCGGTGGTCAGCGCCAAAAACGTGCAGATCAACGATGGTGGCGTGATGCGAGAGGTGCGTCTGGCCGCGCCGAACGTCGGAGCGCTGCTGGCCGCAGCAGGCGCCCCGCTTGAACAGAACGACGCGGTGGTGCCGACCGCCTCGTCGCCGGTCGTGGAGGGCATGCAGATCGACGTCACGCGGCTGCGGATCGAGAAGGTGACGGAGCGAGTACCGCTGCCGCCGAACAACACGCGTGTCGAAGATCCGACGATGAACATCAGCCGCCAGGTGGTGGAGAACCCGGGGGCGCCCGGCCTTCAGGACGTAACGTTTGCCATCGCGAAGGTCAACGGTACGGAAGCCGGAAGGCTGCCAGTAGCTAATGTCATCGTTGCACCGGCCGTTGACGGCGTGCTGAGGGTAGGTACCAAGCCTGGTACAGAAGTGCCTCCTGTGAGTAATGGAGGCCAGTGGGACGCACTCGCCCAGTGTGAGGCAGGTGGCAACTGGGCGATTAATACCGGCAACGGATTTTACGGTGGCGTTCAATTTGATCAAAATACCTGGGAACGGAACGGCGGCTTGCGGTATGCTGCGAGGGCTGATTTGGCAACACGTGAAGAACAGATCGCGATTGCTGAGGTCACTCGGGCCCGTCAAGGTTGGGGCGCGTGGCCCGTATGTAGCGGGAGAGTGGGGGCGTCCTGACCATCAGACTGCTGGGCCGGACGGAAATTCGGCACCTGGCCAAACAACTCGACTTCCGGCCACGTAAAACCTTCGGCCAGAATTTCGTACACGACGCAAACACGGTGCGACGGGTGGTCTCGGCGTCCGGGGTCAATCGTCAGGATCACGTCCTGGAGGTCGGACCCGGTCTCGGATCGCTGACCCTCGCGCTATTGGATCGCGGCGCCCGGGTCACCGCAGTAGAGATCGACCCTGTGCTGGCCGCACAGCTCCCGCACACGATTGCCGAACACTCGCACAGCGAGATCAACAGGCTGTCCGTGCTGCACCGGGACGTACTTGACCTGCAACCGGGCGACCTGCCGGAGGAACCCACGGCGCTGGTGGCCAACCTGCCCTACAACGTCGCCGTTCCCGCGCTCTTGCACCTGCTCGCCGACTTCCCGTCTATCCGGACCGTCATGGTCATGGTGCAGGCGGAAGTGGCCGAACGGCTCGCTGCTGAACCCGGCGGCAAGGACTACGGCGTGCCGAGCGCGAAGATTCGCTTCTACGGCAAGGTGCGCAGACACGGCATGGTGTCGCCGACGGTGTTCTGGCCCATCCCACGCGTGTACTCCGGGCTGGTGCGCATCGACCGGTACGAAACCTCGCCCTGGCCGACTGACGCCGGCTTCCGCGAGCAGGTGTTCAACCTGATCGACATCGCTTTCTCCCAGCGCCGCAAGACATCTCGCAATGCATTCGCCGAATGGGCGGGCAGCGGCAACGAGTCCGCACGTCGGTTGCTGGCCGCGAGCATCGACCCGTCGCGCCGCGGCGAGACGCTGTCGATCGCTGACTTCGTACGGCTGCTGGAGCGTTCGGGGGTTTGGGATTCCGAGGCGAAACGAGTGATCGAGCCCGTCGAATCGCCCTAGTGGCCTAGCGAGCGCGTGAGCTGCTCGACGAGTTCTGTGCAGGAGTCGTAGCGACCCTCGGCGATTTTTGCCAGTGCCCTGTGCAGCCATGAGTCGAAAAGCCGCGGCACCCATGCGATTTCGTGGGAATAGCTTGGCACCGGCCGGTTGATATGCGCGTCGACGAGCTCCATCGGTGTGTGGGTGCCCGAATAGGGCGGTGCGCCGAGCAACAGCTCGACGGCCGTGCATGCCAACGCGTACTGGTCGGTGAGCGCCGATGGCGCCCTGCCGCGCAGCAATTCGGGTGCCGTGTACGGCAGCGACGCCTCGATATGAGTCGTCGCCGGCCACCCCGCCGTCTCGGCAACGGCGAACGCGACGCCGAAGTCGATCAATACGGCGCGGTAGAAATCCTGTGAGACAAGAATATTGGTCGGCTTGACATCGCAGTGCACGATCCCGCAGCGATGAGTGTAGTCCAGCGCGTCGGCGATCTGCGCGAGCGCGGTGAGACGGGTTTGGGTGTTCGGCAGTGCGCTGGACGTGCCGCCGTCGATCACTTCCATGGTGAGCCAGCCGACACCGTTGTCGTACACCGTGACCACGTGCGGATGGTCGAGTTGATGTGCGAACTCGAATTCTCTTTGCAGCCGTGCGGTTTGATCGTCGCGGCGGTGATCCTCGTCGAGAACCTTCAGCGCCACTGGGCGATCGGCGTCGGCGGGCCGGTGTGCCCGGTACACGGCGGCGTATCCGCCTCGCCCGAGGGTCGCGTCGATGACATAGCCCGCAAAGTCATCCCCGACCGACAGCACCTTCCCAGGGTAGGGCGGTTGCCGCGGCGGTCTTTCTCGGCGCATGACTTCTTGTGCACGGCGTGTCGGCGCTAATGTCGTGGCCGTGTCCAACGGCAGCACCGCCTCCGAGTGGGTTCCCACGGGGTCGGTCACCGTGCGGGTGCCAGGCAAGGTCAATCTCTATCTGGCCGTCGGTGACCGCCGCGAGGACGGGTATCACGAGCTGACCACCGTTTTCCATGCGGTGTCGCTGCTTGACGAGGTCACTGTCCGAAACGCCGACGTGCTGTCGCTTGAGCTGGTGGGGGAAGGCAGCTCGGGCCCCGAGGCGCTGCCCACCGACGAACGCAACCTCGCGTGGCAGGCCGCCGAGCTGATGGCCGAGCACGTCGGCAGGGCTCCCGACGTGGCGATCACCATCGAGAAGTCGATTCCTGTCGCGGGCGGGATGGCAGGTGGAAGCGCCGACGCGGCGGCCGTGCTGGTCGCGATGAACTCGTTGTGGGAGCTGGGCGTGCCGCGGCGCGACCTGCATTCGATGGCCGCCCAGTTGGGCAGCGATGTGCCGTTCGCCCTTCACGGCGGCACCGCGCTGGGCACCGGCAGAGGCGGGGAGCTCGCGACCGTGCTGGCCAGGAACACCTTCCACTGGGTGCTGGCTTTTGCCAACGGCGGCCTGTCCACTCCGGCGGTGTTCGCCGAGATCGACCGGCTGCGTGAATCGGAAAAGCGGACCCTGCCGCCACCGCTGGACGACGCCGAACCGGTACTTGCCGCGCTGGCCTCGGGTGACCCCGCCAGCCTCGCCTCGCTGCTGGGCAATGATTTGCAACCGGCGGCGCTGAGCCTGGATCCCGCGCTGCGGCGGACGCTGCGGGCCGGTGTCGAGGCGGGCGCACTGGCCGGGATCGTGTCGGGGTCCGGGCCGACGTGTGCGTTTTTGTGCGCCTCATCTACTTCGGCGGTCAATGTCGGCGCCGAGCTGGCCGGGGCCGGGGTGTGCCGCACGGTACGCGTGGCCAGCGGCCCGGTTCAGGGCGCCCGGGTGGTCCCGGCGCCGTCACCCCAGATGTGACACCAGGCCCAATTGAGGCATGAGTTTGGCAGTTACTTAAGAGTTGCCTAAGATGATGAACGGTGAAAAGTAGCGGTCGAGCAGCGGACGCAGAAAACACCCCCGCCGGGAATCTCGGCGGGCGGTCGTCCCGCCCTATCGAATCACCGAATCGAGACCTAACCGCGCTCCAAATGTGTGCGCGTCGACGTGAAAGCGCCGTCTGCCAGGCGGAGCATTACACCTTGGCATTTGCGGGGACCCCGAGGAGGCTGTCGTGAGCAGATTCACCGAGAAGATGTACCGCAATGCCCGCGAGACCACGCGCGGCATGGTGACTGGGGAGCCGTACGAGCCCATCCGTCACACCTGGGGTGAAGTGCACGAGCGCGCCCGGTGCATCGCCGGTGGTCTGGCAGCGGCCGGCATCGGGCTCGGCGACGCCGTCGGCGTGCTGGCGGGCTTCCCGGTCGAGATTGCCCCGACCGCTCAGGGTCTGTGGATGCGTGGCGCCAGCTTGACCATGCTGCATCAGCCCACCCCGCGCACCGACCTGGCGGTCTGGGCCGAGGACACGATGACCGTGATCGGCATGATCGAGGCCAAGGCCGTGATCGTGTCAGAGCCGTTCATAGTGGCCATCCCGGTGCTCGAGGAGAAGGGCATCAAGGTCCTCACGGTCACGGACCTGTTGGCCTCCGATCCGATCGACCCGATCGACGTCGGTGAGGACGATCTCGCGCTGATGCAGTTGACGTCGGGTTCTACGGGTTCTCCCAAAGCTGTCCAGATCACCCATCGAAACATTCACTCCAACGCCGAGGCGATGTTCATCGGCGCCGAGTACGACGTCGACAAGGACGTCATGGTCAGCTGGCTGCCCTGCTTCCACGACATGGGCATGGTCGGCTTCCTGACCATCCCGATGTATTTCGGTGCCGAGCTGGTCAAGGTCACACCGATGGACTTCCTGCGCGACACCCTGCTGTGGGCGCGGCTCATCGACAAGTACCACGGCACGATGACCGCGGCACCGAACTTCGCCTACGCGCTGCTGGCCAAGCGGTTGCGCCGCCAGGCCCAGCCCGGCGAATTCGACCTCTCCACGCTGCGCTTCGCGCTGTCGGGCGCCGAGCCCGTCGAGCCGGCCGACGTCGAGGATCTGCTCGACGCAGGTAAGCCGTTCGGGCTCAACCCTGGTGCGATCCTGCCGGCCTACGGCATGGCCGAGACCACGCTGGCGGTGTCCTTCTCGCCGTGCAACGCCGGTCTGGTGGTCGACGAGGTGGACCGCGACCTTCTGGCCGCGCTGCGGCGCGCGGTGCCCGCCACCAAGGGCAACACCCGTAGGCTCGCCACGCTCGGCCCGCTGCTCGAGGGTCTCGAGGCCCGCATCATCGACGAGCAGGGCAACGTGATGCCGCCCCGCGGCGTGGGCATCATCGAATTGCGCGGAGAGCCCGTCACGCCCGGCTACCTCACCATGGGGGGTTTCATTCCGGCGCAGGACGAGCACGGCTGGTACGACACGGGTGATCTCGGGTACCTGACCGACGAGGGCCACGTCGTGGTCTGCGGTCGCGTGAAGGACGTCATCATCATGGCCGGGCGCAACATCTACCCGACCGACATCGAGCGCGCCGCCGGGCGTGTCGAGGGCGTGCGGCCCGGATGTGCGGTCGCGGTGCGCCTCGATGCGGGCCACTCACGAGAGACGTTCGCCGTGGCGGTTGAGTCCAACGCCTGGGAGGACCCGGACGAGGTGCATCGCATCGAGCGCCAGGTGGCCCACGAGGTCGTCGCCGAGGTCGATGTGCGGCCGCGCAATGTGGTGGTGCTGGGACCGGGAACCATCCCGAAGACGCCGTCGGGCAAGCTGCGCCGCGCGAACTCCGTCGCGCTGGTCATGTAGCCACGTCGTCCGCGGCGCCTCTGCACGGGCTGCTGGCCACTAACCCCAGGCGTGGACGGTGTTCTGCGCCGGTTCGAGCCCTTGGGCGATCAGCAATTCGGTTGCGTCGGCGGCCTGTTCGCATATCACCGGAACCTCGGGCCGTTCGGCGGCATTGAAGTTCTCCAGCACGAACGACGCCCCCGACTTTCGGCCGGGCGGACGCCCGATGCCGATGCGGACCCGCTGAAAGTCGTTGCTGCCCAACGCCGATGCCACCGAGCGCAGACCATTGTGACCCGCGACGCCGCCACCGAACTTGAGCCGGATCCGCCCGAAGTCGATGTCGAGTTCGTCATGCACGACCACGACATCGGCGGGCGGGACGGAGTAGAACTTCGCCAGCGGTCCGACCTGGCGGCCGGATTCGTTCATGTATACCCGCGGCCTGGCCAGAACGACCGACCGGCCCGCGAGCCGACCGGTAACGACCTCGGCCCCGGACTTCTTGTGCACTTTGAACTTCTCGTGCATGCGGTCGGCGAGCAGATCGACGACCATGAAGCCGAGGTTGTGCCGGGTCGTGGCGTAGTTGGGCCCGGGATTGCCCAGGCCCACCACCAGCAGTGGCTCGGCCATGTCGCGAGACGCTTCCTGAATTACTCGGAGGATTCCTCGGCGGATGCGTCGCCGCCTTCGCCCTCGCCGGACTCCTCGGCGCCCTCTTCGCCTTCGGCGGCCTCTGCAGGCTCCGCGCCTTCGGCGGCCTCGCCCGCGCCCTCGGCTTCGAGTTCCTCAGCGGTCGGGGCGGCGACGACGTTGACCACCAGCATCTCCGGATCCGACACCAGCGACACGCCCGACGGCAGCGTGATCGAGCCCGCAGTGAACTGCGTGCCGATGTCAGCGCCTTCGACGGAGACGGTGAGCTGCTGCGGGATCGACAGCGCGTCGGCCTCGATCTCGATGCTGTTGGCGTCCTGAGTGACCAACGTGCCCGGCACGGCCTCGCCCTCCACGAGGACGTTGACCTCGACGGTGACCTTTTCGCCGCGGCGAACCACGAGCAGGTCGGCGTGCGTGATGGTGCGACGGATCGGGTGGATGTCGAGCGCCTTGGTCAGCGCGAGCTGCTCCTTACCGTCGATGTCGAGGGTGAGCACAGCGTTGGTGCCGGAGTGGCGCAGCACCGCGGCGAAATCATGGCCCGGCAGCAGCAGGTGCTGGGGATCGGCGCCGTGGCCGTAGAGCACGGCCGGGATCTGGCCGGCCCGGCGGGCGCGGCGCGATGCACCTTTGCCGGTTTCGGTGCGCACGGAGGCGGTCAGGTTGTTCTCGTTGCGGGCCGCAGTCTTGGCCATGGGTGTTGCTCCTCTAATGCCGGTCATCTGTGGGCACGGCCAGGGTCGCAACTGTCGCATTGCGTGTTCCCGTCGATAACGGTGGCTGAAACAAAATCGAGCCACCCTCGCCGTGACGCCCGCACAGGGTATCCGACTGATCCCTCAAAGGGCGAATCTGGTGCCCGTGAGCTGCTCGGACAGCTCCCACAGGCCGGCGGCCTTCTTCGCGTCACGGGCCAGCGGAGTGCGCGGCGCCCGCCCGGTCGGGCCCCACATGGCGAACCGCGGCCCGACGAACGAGTCACCCGGCAGGTCGGCAGACACTGCGTACAAGGTCTGGCGCGCGCCGAAGTCGGCGTCGGTGACCACCTTGTTGACGACCTTGACGGCCCGGTCGCTGAACGCGTTGCCGGTGTGGCCCTGCAGGTTGGTGGCCGAGTATCCGGGATGTGCTGCATGCGCCTTCACCTTCGAGCCGGCTGCGCTGAGGCGCCGCTGCAATTCTTTGGTGAACAGCAGGTTGGCCAGCTTCGACTGGCCATACGCAGGCCAGGCCAGATACGGCCGCGACTTCCAGTTGAGGTCCTTCAGGCTGATGTAACCGATCATGTGCATGAGCGACGACACCGTCACCACGCGATCGGTGATCTTTGGCAGCAGCAGATTCGTCAGCGCGAAGTGGCCGAGGTGGTTGGTGCCGATCTGGCTTTCGAACCCGTCGACGGTCTGGGCGTAGGGCACCGCCATGATGCCGGCATTGTTGACGAGCACGTCGACGGTGTCCGCGGGGCCGGAGAAGCCGTCGGCGAATTCCCGCACCGACGCCAGGTCCTGCAGGTCGAGCTTGCGCACCTCGACATCGCCGGTCATGCCGGCAGCGGCGGCGTCGCCCTTGGCGGTGTTACGCACGGCCAGGATCACCTTCGCTCCGACCCGTGCGAGCTCACGCGCGGTGACCTCGCCGAGGCCGCTGTTGGCGCCGGTGACGATGACGGTGCGGCCGCCGAACGAGGGCAGGTCGGCAGCGGTCCATCCACTCATGCGGCGCCCCCGCAAGTCGGTCCGCCGCATTCGCCGTCCATGACTCGCTCGCAAGCTTCGCTCATGGGTGCCACCCTAACTACTTCTTGGCGACGGTGAACCCGGCGATGACGGCCTCGATATCGGGCGCCTCGGCCTGGGCCTTGTCGGCGTAACCGGTCACGGTGAACTGAATCAGGTAGCGCTGGTTGGCCGGTGGCGCCCCGGTCGCGATGACGACCCGGTTGTAGGTGTGCATCCGCTTGCCGTTGAGGTCGTAGCTGCCCTCGACCATCGACGACGGGAAGCCCTTGAAGTCCTTGGTGGAAGCGTTGAGCCGTTTGAAGTTCTCTGACAGTTGGGCGTCGGCATTGCCGTGCTCGATGGCCTTCTTCACATCGAAGTCACCGCCGCTGAGCGCAAACACCATCAACATCGCGGTCGGGTAGGTGTCACCCTTGGCGATGACGCGCGTGCCCGGGGCGAATCGCGGATTGCTGTACTGCTCCCAGCCTTTCGGCTTCGGCATCGTCACCGTGAGGTCGGTCAGCTTGTCGGGTGCGACGGGTTGTCCGACGACACCGGCGCTCTCCAGGTACTGCGAGATCGGTACCGGTGTCGTGGTCTGCGTCGGCTTGGCGCTCGTGGTGGTGGTCAGCAACGTCGTGTAGTCGGGGGACTTGGCGCCGCAGCCAGCCGCGGCAACGGCCAGCACCGCGAGAGTCGCCGCAATGCTGGTTCCTTTCCGCTCGCGTGCGCTGATTCTTTTCCGCTCCTCGCGTGCGCTGATTCTTTTCCGCTCCTCGCGTGCGCGGTGAAGCGTCACAGAATCTCGCGAACAGAGTCGAGCGGCCTGGCCAGCCGGGTGCCTCTGGGGGTGACGACGAACGGGCGCTCGATCAGGATGGGGTGCTGGACAAGAGCGTCGAGCAGTGCATCGTCGTCGGCGTCGTCGAGGTTCAGCTCGGCGTAGAGCGGCTCGCGCTTGCGCACCGCGGTCCGCACGTCGATTCCGGCGTCCTCGATGAGCTTGACGAGCTCGTCACGCGTCGGCGGGGTCTTCAGGTACTGCACGATGGTCGGCTCAATGCCGTTGTCCCGCAACAAGTCCAGAGCCTTGCGAGAGGTGGTGCAGCGGGGATTGTGATAGATGATCGAATCAGTCACTAGGCCGACCCGTCGAAAAGCCCTGTCACCGAACCGTTTTCGAACACCGCGCGGATGGTACTGGCCAGCAGCGGGGCGATGGACAGCACCGTCAGCTGTGGGAACTGCTTTTCCTCGCCGATCGGCAGGGTGTTGGTGACGATCACCTCGCGCGCTCCGCACTCGGCCAGCCGCTGCGGTGCGGGATCGGACAGCACGCCGTGCGTGGCGGCGATGATGACATCTTTGGCGCCGTCCTCGTGGAGCAGCTTGACTGCGCCGGCGATCGTCCCGCCGGTGTCGATCATGTCGTCGGTGAGGATGCAGGTCTTGCCCCGCACGTCGCCGACCACGCGGTTGGACTTCACCTGGTTGGGCACCAGCGGGTCACGGGTCTTGTGGATGAAGGCCAGCGGCACGCCGCCCAGCGAGTCGGCCCACTTCTCCGCGACGCGCACGCGACCGGAATCCGGCGAGACGACGACCATGTCGTGGTCGGCGTAATTCTCGGCGATGTATCCGGTGAGCAGGTTCTGCGCCCGCATGTGGTCGACGGGGCCGTCGAAGAAGCCCTGGATCTGGTCGGTGTGCAGGTCGACGGTGAGAATGCGGTTCGCGCCTGCGGTCTCCAGCAGATCGGCCACCAGCCGCGCCGAGATTGGCTCGCGGCCGCGGTGCTTCTTGTCCTGGCGGGCGTAGGGGTAGAACGGCAGGATCGCGGTGATCCGCTTGGCGCTGCCGCGCTTGAGCGCGTCGATCATGATCAGCTGCTCCATCAGCCACTGGTTGAGTGGCGCCGGATGGCTCTGCAGCACGAACGCGTCACAGCCGCGGACCGATTCGTCGAACCGCACGAAGATCTCGCCGTTGGCGAAGTCGCGGGCAGTCTGCGCGGTGACCGGGACGTCAAGTTCCTTGGCGACCTGTTCGGCCAGTTCCGGGTGCGCGCGACCGGAGAACAACATCAAATTTTTGCGGTTGTCGGTCCACTCGGTACCCACAGTGTGCCCTTGCCGTTCGGGGATCGATATCGGCCTAATCGTACGTATCACAGCTGTACGCCCGTGGCCGGGTTGCCAGAACGGTAACGAAATTCAACCGGCTCACGTCGATTTATCGACATCGGCGTCAGTGTCTTCGCTGGCTTCATTGGCTTGTCGCGCGGCCTGCGCCGCAGCCGAACCGGGGCGCTTTCGCTCCACCCAGCCCTCGATGTTGCGCTGCGGGCCCGCCGATACGGCCAGCGCTCCCGGCGGCACGTCGTCGCGCACCACAGTGCCCGCCCCGGTATAGGCGCCGTCGCCCACTGTGACCGGCGCGACGAACATCGTGTCGGAGCCGGTGCGCACATGCGAGCCGATGGTGGTGCGGCTCTTGTTCTCGCCGTCGTAGTTGACGAAGACGCTCGAGGCGCCGATATTGCTGTGCTCGCCGATGTCGGCGTCGCCGACGTAGGTCAGGTGGGGCACCTTGGTGCCGGTGCCCAGGGTGGCGTTCTTTGTCTCGACGAACGCCCCGAGCTTGCCGACGTCACCGAGCACGGTACCGGGCCGCAGGTAAGTGAACGGGCCGACGGTGGCGCCGTCGCCGATGACCGAGGCCGAGCCGTGAGTGCGCACCACCGTCGCGCCGTCACCCACGGTCACGTCGGTCAGCGTGGTGTCGGGCCCGACCTCGCAGCGGCGGCCGATGCGGGTGGCGCCGAGCAGCTGCGTGCCGGGCTGAACGAGAGTGTCGCGGCCGATGCTGACGTCGACGTCGATCCATGTGCTGCCGGGGTCGACGACGGTCACGCCCGCGCGTTGGTGGGCGGCCACAATGCGGCGATTCAGCACGGCCGCCAGCTCAGACAGCTGCACCCGGTCGTTGATGCCGGCCACCAGCGCGGCGTCGTCGACGTGTTTGGCGCGCACGACGCGTCCGTCCTGCCGGATGATCGCGAACACGTCGGTGAGATAGAGCTCCTGCTGAGCGTTGTGCGGCCGCAGCCGGTTGAGCGCCGAGCGCAGCACCTCGATGTCGAACGCGTAGACGCCGGCGTTGACCTCGGTGATCGCCCGCTGCGAGCGGGTCGCGTCGAACTCCTCCACGATGCCGATGACCTCCCGGTCCTGGGTGCGCAGGATTCGGCCGTAACCCGTCGGGTCGGGCAGCGTGGTGGTCAGCACGGTCGCCGCGGCGGTTTCGGCGCTGTGGGCCGCGATGAGGTCGGCGACTGTGTCGGCATCCAACAGCGGCACGTCACCGGAGGTCACCACGACCGTGCCCGCGAAGTCGTCAGGGAGCGCGGTCAGACCGCAGCCCACCGCGTGCCCGGTGCCGTGCTGCTGTTCCTGCACCGCGATGTCGATCGGGCGGCCGAGAGTGTCGGCCAGTTCGGCGACGGCGGGGGTGATGCGCTCGCGTTCATGACCCAGCACGACGACGAGGTGTTGCGGGGCAACCTTGGCGATGGAATGCAGGACGTGCGAGAGCATGCTGCGGCCCGCCAGCGTGTGTAAGACCTTCGGGATGTCGGATCGCATCCGGGTACCGGCCCCGGCGGCCATCACCAGGACCGCCGACTGGCCGTACTCGGTCATCTGCCTGTCCTCATTGGAAGCTCCGTCGCCAGGACTCGAACCTGAACTATCTGAACCAAAATCAGAGGTGCTGCCGATTACACCACGACGGACTGATCAACCCGTGATGGTAGTCCAACCAACTACCCTGACAGCTGTGGCAGTACCGGAGAAGGAACTGCGTGCACCCCGCGCCCGGATGACGGGTGCGGAGCGGCGTCACCAGCTCATCGACATCGCGCGCACACTGTTCGCCCAGCGAGGTTATGAGGGCACGGCGATCGAAGAAATCGCCCAACGCGCCAATGTCTCCAAGCCCGTCGTCTACGAACACTTCGGCGGCAAGGAAGGCCTGTACGCGGTGGTAGTGGACCGCGAGATGTCGGCGCTGCTCGACGGCATCACGTCGTCGCTGACCAGGACCACCAACAACCGGTCGCGGCTGCGCATCGAGCGGGTGGCCCTCGCGCTGCTGACCTACGTCGACGAACGCACCGACGGCTTCCGCATCCTGATCCGCGATTCGCCCGCAGCCATCACGTCGGGTACGTATTCGACGCTGCTCAACGAGGCCGTCAACCAGGTGTCGTCGATCTTGGCGGGCGACTTCGAGCGCCGCGGCCTCGACCCTGCGATGGCGCCGCTGTATGCGCAGGCGCTTGTAGGTTCGGTGTCGATGACGGCGCAGTGGTGGCTCGATGTGCGTGAGCCCAAGAAGGAAGTCGTCGCCGCACATCTGGTGAACCTGTGCTGGAACGGTCTCATGCACCTCGAAGACGACCCGCAGCTGCTCGACGAATGAATCCCTTCCGCCGAGATCGACGAAAAGGCGCGACCTACTCGCACTTTCGCGCCCATACGTGAATTTGGGCGTCACCTAAGATGGGGTCATCATGACCGCATCGGGGACCGCTTGTGTCCAAACCCCGATCGCGGGCCTCGTTGACCTGGCGCTGCGCGATCCCTGTCTGCAGGACGTCGCCGACCGCGCTGCCGACAGACCCGCCGATCTCGCCCTCATCGGACCCGCCAGCGCGAGGCTGTTCGCCGCCTGCGCGCTGGCCAAGGCCGGGCCACTGCTCGTCGTCACCGCCACGGGCCGTGAGGCCGACGACCTGACCGCCGAATTGCGCGGCGTCTTCGGCGATTCGGCGGCGCTGTTCCCGTCGTGGGAGACACTGCCGCACGAACGGCTATCACCCGGTGTCGAGACCGTCGGCGCACGGATGATGGTGCTGCGCCGGCTGGCTCATCCCGACGACGAACGGCTCGGGCCGCCGCTGCGGGTCGTCGTCACCACGGTGCGTTCGCTGGTGCAGCCGATGGCGCCGGATTTGGCCGACATCGAGCCCGTCACCCTGACGCTCGGCGAGGAGGCCGATTTCGACGCCGTCGTGCACCGGCTGGTCGAGCTGGCATACACCCGCGTCGACATGGTCGGCAAGCGCGGCGAGTTCGCGGTGCGTGGCGGCATCCTCGACCTTTTCCCGCCGACGGCCGAACACCCGGTGCGGGTCGAGTTCTGGGGCGACGAGGTCTCCGAGCTGCGGATGTTCGCGGTGGCCGACCAGCGCTCGATCCCTGACATCGACGTCGACTTCGTGATCGCGGTGCCATGCCGCGAGCTGCTGCTCACCGACGACGTGCGGGTCCGGGCGTTCGAGCTGGCGGCCGAGCATCCGCGGACCGGCAACGAGGTGCCCGGCAGCGTGCCCGACATGCTCGCCAAGCTCGGCGAGGGAATTCCCGTCGACGGTATGGAGTCCCTGCTTCCGCTGCTGCGGCCCACCGAGTTGTCCCTGCTCAGCGAGCATCTGCCGTCGCAGACCCCGCTGTTGATCTGCGACCCGGAGAAGATCCGCACCCGCGCGGCCGATCTCATCAAGACCGGCCGCGAGTTCCTCGAGGCATCGTGGTCGACTGCGGCGGTCGGCGGCGAAGCGCCCATCGACCTCGAGGCGCTCGGCGCGTCGGGCTATCTGGAGCTCGACGATGTAATAGCGGGCGCGCGCAAGGGCGGTCACCCGTGGTGGACGCTGTCGCAGCTGAGCCAGGAGACGGCCGTCGAGCTCGACATCCGCCCGTCGCCGTCGGCGCGGGGCCAGCAATCCAGCGTCGACGAGATCTTCGCCATGCTGCGCGCTCACGTGAGCAGCGGCGGAAGCGCAGCCGTCGTCACGCCCGGAACCGGCACGGCGCACCGCGTCTGCGAGCAGCTGGCCGACGCCGAGACTCCCGCCGGAATGCTCGAGCCGGGCGAAGAGCCCAAGCCGGGCGTCGTCGGCGTTATCAAGGGCCCCCTGCATGACGGTGTGGTGCTGCCGGGCGCCAACCTCGTCGTGATCACCGAGACCGATCTGACCGGCAACCGGGTCACCGCACCCGAGGGCAAGCGCCTGGCCGCCAAGCGGCGCAACGTCGTCGACCCACTCGCGCTGACCGCCGGCGACCTCGTCGTGCACGATCAGCACGGGATCGGCCGTTTCGTCGAGATGGTCGAGCGCACCGTCGGCGGCGCCCGTCGTGAATACCTCGTGCTGGAGTACGCCTCGGCCAAGCGCGGCGGTGGCTCCGACAAGTTGTTCGTGCCGATGGACTCGCTGGATCAGCTGTCGCGCTACGTCGGCGGGGAAGCGCCCACGCTGAGCAGGCTTGGCGGCAGCGACTGGGCGAACACCAAAACCAAGGCGCGCCGCGCGGTCAGGGAGATCGCCAGCGAGCTGGTGTCGCTGTACGCCAAGCGGCAGGCGTCGGCGGGGCACGCGTTCGGGCCGGACACCCCATGGCAGGCCGAGATGGAGGACGCGTTCGGGTTCACCGAGACGGTCGACCAGCTCACCGCCATCACCGAAGTCAAAGCCGACATGGAGAAGCCGATCCCGATGGACCGCGTGATCTGCGGCGACGTCGGCTACGGCAAGACCGAGATCGCGGTGCGCGCGGCGTTCAAGGCGGTGCAGGACGGCAAGCAGGTGGCGGTGCTGGTGCCGACCACGCTGCTGGCCGATCAGCATCTGCAGACGTTCAGCGAGCGGATGGCCGGCTTCCCGGTCACGGTCAAGGGTCTCAGCCGGTTCACCGATCCCGCCGAGTCGCGGGCGGTGCTCGAGGGCATGAAGGACGGTTCGGTCGACATCGTCATCGGCACCCACCGGCTGATCCAGACCGGGGTGACGTGGAAAGACCTAGGCCTTGTCATCGTCGACGAGGAGCAGCGCTTCGGCGTCGAACACAAGGAGCACATCAAGTCGATGCGCACCCACGTCGACGTGCTGACGATGAGCGCAACACCGATCCCGCGCACGCTGGAGATGAGCCTGGCCGGGATTCGCGAGATGTCGACGATCCTCACCCCGCCCGAGGAGCGCTATCCGGTGCTGACCTACGTCGGGCCGCACAGCGACAAGCAGATCGCCGCCGCGCTGCGTCGCGAACTGCTGCGCGACGGACAGGCGTTCTATATCCACAACCGCGTGCGCTCGATCGACCAGGCCGCGGCGCGGCTGCAGGCGCTGGTGCCTGAGGCGCGCGTCATTGTCGCCCACGGGCAGATGCCCGAGGAGCAGCTGGAACGCACCGTCGAGGGGTTCTGGAACCGCGAGTACGACGTCCTGGTCTGTACGACGATCGTCGAGACGGGCTTGGACATCTCCAACGCCAACACGCTGATCGTCGAACGCGCCGACACGTTCGGGCTGTCGCAGCTGCACCAGCTGCGCGGCAGGGTCGGCCGCAGCCGCGAGCGCGGCTACGCGTACTTCATGTATCCGCCCGAGGTTCCGCTGACCGAAACGGCGTACGACAGGTTGGCCACCATCGCGCAGAACAATGAACTCGGCGCAGGCATGGCCGTGGCGATGAAGGACCTGGAGATCCGCGGGGCGGGCAACGTGCTCGGTGTCGAACAGTCGGGACACGTCGCCGGTGTCGGATTCGACCTCTACGTGCGGCTGGTCGGCGAAGCGGTCGAGGCATACCGCGCCGCAGCCGATGGGAAAACCGTTGCCGCCGTTGAGGAACCGAAAGACGTGCGGATCGATCTGCCGGTCGACGCACATCTGCCGCCGGACTACATCGGCAGCGACCGGTTGCGGCTCGAGGGTTATCGCCGGCTGGCCTCGGCGGCCGACCAGGACGGGATCGGTGCGGTGGTGGACGAACTCGTCGACAGGTACGGGCCGTTGCCCGAACCCGCGCAGCGGCTGGTGTCGGTCGCGAGGCTGCGGTTGCTGGCGCGGGAGTACGGCATCACCGAGATCAGCGCACCGTCGGAGTCGACGGTGCGGCTGTCGCCGTTGACGTTGTTGGACTCCCAGCAACTTCGGCTGAAGCGCATGTATCCAAGTGCCGGGTATCGTGCGACGACGTCGACGGTGCAGGTGCCGATACCGCGTGCCGGCAGCGGGGTCGGCGCGCCACGGATTCGTGATCTTGAACTCGTGCAGATGGTCGCCGACTTGATTCTGGCTCTGAATGGAAAACCGCAGGGCAGTGTGGACATCACCGCGAAATTGAATTTTTCGGCCTAATCGCCTGGCCAATACCTATTTCTGCGCGCCTGGTCCGGTGCGAATTGGGCGGAGTTGATAACGCACGGCGTCGGGGCTGCGACATACATGTCGGGGGGTTAAGGTATTGCGCTGTCGTCTAGACCAGAGGCGGCGAGATCGTCATAGGAGCGATCAAGCAATTTCCTAAACCGAACATCATGCGACTTCGCAGCTAATAGCTGCGTGTTGCGATGACGCAAGGCGAAGGAGTGAAGATGGACATCAAGAAGCTCGCAGTAACCACCACGATGGCCGGTGCGCTGGGATTCGGTGCGGTTGGCCTGGGTGCTGGTCTGGCACACGCCGATCCGGTTCTGCCGCAGCCGCCGACGATTCCCGTTCCGGCAGTGCCCCAGGTGAACGTGCCCGATGTGGACGTTCCTGAGGTCCATGCGCCGGATGTGAATGTTCCGCAGGTGAACGTGCCCGATGTGAATGTTCCGCAGGTGAATGTGCCTGATGTGAATGTTCCGCAGGTGAATGTGCCGGATATCAACGTTCCTGATGTGAATCTTCCGGACGTTGAGTTTCCTGAGGTAGACAATTTCTTCCGGCTGCCCAATGGCCACATTCCGCCTGGGCAACTGAAGAATGCGCCGGAGATCAACGGTGTCAAGAATCCGTTCTTCGGAATTCCGCCCGGCCAGCTGAAGAAGCTGCCGACGGTGGAGGTTGACGGAGTTCGGCTCGCGAATCCGTTCTTCGAGCAGACGCCTGGTCACTGGGATATCCCGGACGACTGGCAGTCCTAAGTCACACATGTGACACGATGGCCGCCTTGCCTTCGGGCAGGGCGGCCATCCCGTCTGCGGGCGAGGCAATCGCTATTTCCGCCCCGCGCGTCGAGGTCCGATGTGTTGGTATAACCGAGACCAGCGGTCTCATCGAAACGCGAGGGGGTGCAGCCCATGACCGTCGTATTGGTCGACCCCCGCCGCCCATCGCTGATTCCCGTCGAGGCCGTCGAACTGCTCTCCGGCGACGTCCAGTACACGGAAGAAATGCCGGTCAAAGTGCCATGGTCGCTGCCGTCCGCCCGTCCGGCCTATGAGGGCGACGATGCGCCGGTGCTGTTGTCGTCGGACCCCGACCATCCCGTCGTTCAGGCACGGCTGGCCGCCGGTGACAGGTTGATCGCCGCACCGGAGCCGCAGGCCGGCGAGCGGCTCGTAGACGCCGTGGCGATGATGGACAAGCTGCGTACGGCCGGTCCGTGGGAGAGCGAGCAGACGCACGACTCGTTGCGGCGATACCTGTTGGAGGAGACCTACGAGTTGTTCGACGCCGTGCGCAGGGGCAACGCCGACGAACTGCGCGAAGAACTCGGCGACGTTCTGCTGCAGGTGTTGTTCCATGCCCGCATCGCTGAAGACGCCACCCACCATGGGTTCACCATCGATGATGTCGCCGACTCGCTACTGCGCAAGCTCGCCAACCGCGTGCCAGCCGTGCTCGCGGGAGAGCCGATATCACTGGATGATCAACTGGCGCAATGGGAAGAGCGCAAGGCACGGGAAAAGACACGCAAGTCGTCAATGGACGATGTACCGACTGGTCAGCCCGCATTAGCGTTGGCGCAGAAGGTGATTGACCGGGTCATCGCGTCGGGGCTGCCCCCCGATCTCATTCCGGCGTGGATCACGAGCGTGTCGGTGACGCTGAATGGTGACGCCGAGAATGCCTTGCGGGCCGAGGTTTTGGAGTTCATGGATACCGTGCGCTCGGTCGAGCGGGCGGTCGCCGCCGACCGCCGAGGCGAGGACGTGCCCGAGGAACTCGACATCGCCTCGCTCGGGACCATCACCGAAGAGGAGTGGCGGGCATTCTGGCCGCCGGCCGAGGTCGCTGAACCCGTCGACGAGGACGATGGCAGCGACCCTGTCGACGAGGAGGCCGAACCCGACCTCATCGAAGACGAGCCTGAGCCTGACCCTGCTGACGAAGCCGAGCCCGCTACCTCCTGACCGCCGTTCGCGGAAGCTTGAGTCAATCCACCAGCGCGTCGCCGATAAAGCGGTGCTTGCCCGTAACACCCGGCAGCACAAAGAAAAAGCCGCCGCCGACCGGCATGATGTACTCCTCGAGCGGCTCGCCCTTCAGCCGGCTCTGCACGGCGAGGAAGCCCTTTTGCAAGCTGCGCTGGTAGGCGATGAACGCCAACCCCTGGTCGAGTCTGCCCGCGCCGTCGAAGCCACGTGAGTAGTTGAATCCCCTTCGCAGGATCAGGTTTTGCTCAGTCTCGGTGGTGCGGGGGTTCGCCAGCCGGATGTGCGCGTCGAGCGGAATACGTTGGCCCTTAGGGTCTTCGGCGTAATCGGGATCGGCGAACTCGTCGTTCATGCCCAGCGGGGCGCCGCTGACTTTCTTTCGGCCGATCAGCGCCTCCTGCTCGGCCAGCCGGGTGCGGTCCCAGAACTCGACGAACATGCGGATGATGCGGACGGCCTGATACGAGCCGCCGACCGCCCACTCGGGTTCGCCGTCCTCGGGTTGCACCCACACGTGCCGGTTCATCAGCGCGGTATCGTCCACGTCGAGATTGGCC
Organism: Mycobacteriaceae bacterium 1482268.1; assembly: GCA_001665255.1. Taxonomy (GTDB): domain Bacteria; phylum Actinomycetota; class Actinomycetes; order Mycobacteriales; family Mycobacteriaceae; genus Mycobacterium. The sequence goes on from LZSH01000524.1 coordinate 19,232, forward strand.
GTTCCGTCCTTGAACCCCAACAGGTTTCGCGGTGTCGCGGCTTCCGAAGTCTTACCCGCGCCGATGCCGCGCGCATACCCGTCGATCATCCAGCGCAGTGTCATGTCGCGCCTCGTCCGGCGCATCAACTGCCGCAACGCGAATTGCACGGTGTCGGTGTGGCCGGCCTCGATGACGATCGAGAGATCCCCGTGCGACAGCTTCGGGTCGAGGCGGTCATTCGCCAGGAACGGCATCGTGACCAGTTCCTTGGGCTTGCGGTCGGCCAGCCCGAACCGGTCGTCGAACGCCGACGCCCCGAGGCCCACCAGGATCGACAGATTGTCGGCCGGCGGCTTGTCGCCGAGAATGCCCGAATCCACCGGCGGAAATCCCGGATGCCGCGACTCGGCCGGCCTGCCGGCCATCAGCCCGCGGATCTCCTCGGTCAGTTCCTGCAGCGTCGCCTTCAGGCCGTCGCGGCCCCTCGCATGGAGGTTGAACGACGCGACCAAGCCCTGTTCGGGGATCGGCAGCGTGGTGATGCCCGCTTGGTGGGGACCCTCGAACGGGGTGAACGCCGGCTGCTTAACCGGCGGCGCGGCCGGTTTGGATGGCGAACACCCTCCTATGGCCGCGCCCGCGCCCACTGCGACACCGGTACCCAACGCCCCGGCGACAAAGCCGCGGCGGGAAATGCCGTGTCGTGGTGTCCGCTCGGTCACTGCAGTTTCAAAACTCCCGCAACTTGAGACAGGTTCTCCGACAAGCCGGCCAGCTGGGCCTTGAGGGCGTCGACGACCTGCGGCGTCACCGTCACGGCCGGGCATCGCGGCGTCGGGTACTGGTCGTTCTCGGGGCAGAACAGCACCCAGCCGTCGCCTTTGCGTAGCGGCGCCAGTGTGTCGTATACCTGGGCGATACCGCCATTGATCTTGTCGAGCAGGGCCGGATCGGCTTTTTGAAGAGAAGGCTTCAGCTTGTCGATCGCGGCCTGGGAGCCCTGCAGGTTGGCGTCAAAGTCCCACAGGTCGGTCTTGGAGTAGCGTTCCTCCTCGCCGGTGATCTTGCCCTGCGAGACTTCCTCGATCAGCTCGGCAGCGCCGTTGGCCACGTCGACCGGCTTCACTTTGACCGAGGCGAACTGCTTCTTGAGATCGGCGATGTCCTTGTCGAGCTGGTCGGCGAACGGCGCGCCTCCCTCGGTGGTGTTGCTGTTGAACAGCAAGAACTCGAGCCGGTGCCAGCCGGTGAACTTCGGATCGTCCTCGCCGGCGAAATCATCGACGCGGGAGTCGGTCTTGGCGTCGATGTCGGGGACAAGACCCGCGAGCGGTTCGATGCGCTCCCACGGCATGCGTGACGGGGCGTACGCATCCTGGGCGGCCTTCAAGTTGTTGGCCCGTACCGCGTCGGTGAGAACCTTGACGAGCCCCACGAGCTCGTCGATTTGGCCGACGGCGTAGGCCTTGTACTCGTCGGCCGCCTTCTGCAGCTCCGGGCTGGGCGCCGCGGCCGCGGACGTCGACGTCTCGGTGGCCGAAGTGGAGGCACTGCTCTCTGCGGAGTTGCCGGAGTCGCTGCTGGAGCACCCGGCAAGAACCAAGGCCGCGGCCGCAACCGACACGGGCCAGGCGAGATGCAGTTTCATTGAGCCTCCTTGTAGTCAGTCGCGTGAACATTACAACGTTTCCTCTGATCGAGGGTAGGCACACCTAAATACCGTTTGCCTGCCCTTAGTGACGCACGCCGACGGCGGGTCCCGCGTAGCACTCACGGAGCATGGGACGATGGATTTCAAGTAATAGGGGTTTAGGGAGTCCGGTGTCGCCAGTGCTTTGGCTGCGGGCTGTCGCGGTGATTTTCGCGACAGCGCTGCTCATGGCCTCCAGCTGCTCGTGGCAGCTCGGTACCCCAATCCCCGAAGGGGTGCCGCCACCTGCGGGTGATCCGGTGCCGTCGATCGACACCCACGCCAAGGGCAGACCCGCCGACCAGCTGCACCAATGGGCCGCCGAACGGGCGCCGGCGCTGGGCATACCGGTCGGAGCGCTTGAGGCGTACGCCTATGCGGCCAGGGTGGCCGAGGTGGAGAATCCCGACTGCCATCTGGCTTGGCCCACGCTGGCCGGAATCGGCATGGTGGAGAGCCATCACGGCACCTACCGCGGCGCGACCATCGCGCCCGACGGGGAGGTGACCCCGTCGATCCGGGGGGTTCGGCTGGACGGCACGATGGGCAATCTCGAGATCGTCGACAGCGATTCGGGGGTGCTCGACGGTGACGCGGGCCTCGACCGGGCGATGGGCCCCATGCAGTTCATCCCTGAGACGTGGCGGCTCTACGGGGTCGACGCCAACAATGACGGCAAGGTGAGCCCGGACAATTTCGACGACGCCGCGCTGTCGGCGGCGGGCTATCTGTGCTGGCGCGGCAAGGATCTCGCCACGCCGCGAGGCTGGATGAACGCGCTGCGTGCCTACAACTTGTCTGAGCAGTACGCCCGCACCGTGCGCGACTGGGCGACCGCCTACGCCGAGGGCCACCCCCTTTGACCGCGCCGCCGCAACGGGCACGCTCTACGCTCATCTAGTCCTCACCGTCCACCCCGACCGACCAAGGAGAACGCCAGTGCCCATCATCGAGCAGGTCGGAGCTCGCGAAATCCTCGACTCACGCGGCAACCCGACGGTCGAGGTCGAGTTGGCTCTGACCGACGGCACGTTCGCCAGGGCGGCGGTGCCATCGGGCGCGTCGACGGGTGAGCACGAGGCGGTCGAACTGCGCGACGGTGGGTCGCGCTACAGCGGCAAGGGCGTGGGCAAGGCCGTCGAGGCTGTGCTCGACGAGATCGCACCCGCCGTCATCGGGTTGAGCGCCGACGATCAGCGACTGGTCGATCAGGCACTGCTCGATCTCGACGGCACGCCGGACAAGTCGCGGCTGGGCGCCAACGCGATTCTCGGGGTGTCGCTTGCGGTGGCCAAGGCCGCTGCGGAATCGGCCGGGCTGCCACTGTTCCGCTATGTCGGCGGCCCGAACGCCCACATCCTGCCCGTACCGATGATGAACATCCTCAACGGCGGCGCACACGCCGACACCGGGGTCGATGTCCAGGAGTTCATGGTGGCCCCGATCGGCGCGCCGAGTTTCAAGGAGTCACTGCGCTGGGGTGCCGAGGTGTACCACTCGTTGAAGTCTGTGCTCAAGAAGCAGGGGCTGTCGACCGGCCTCGGTGACGAAGGTGGATTCGCGCCCGATGTGGCGGGCACCAAGGCGGCCCTCGATCTGATCCTGTCGGCCATCGAGGCGACCGGCTTCAAGGCCGGAAGCGACGTGGCATTGGCGCTGGATGTGGCGGCCACCGAGTTCTACACCGAGGGAACGGGTTACAGCTTCGAGAAGGAAACCCGAAGCGCCGATCAGATGACGGAGTTCTACGCCGGCTTGATGGATTCCTATCCACTCGTGTCGATCGAGGATCCGCTCTCGGAGGATGACTGGGACGGCTGGGTCGCGCTGACCACGGCGATCGGGGACCGTGTCCAGCTCGTCGGCGACGACCTCTTCGTCACCAATCCCGAACGCCTAGAGGACGGCATCGAGCGAGGTGCGGCCAACGCGCTGCTGGTCAAGGTCAACCAGATCGGCACGCTGACCGAGACGCTTGACGCGGTGTCGCTCGCCCACAACAGCGGATACCGCACGATGATGAGCCATCGCAGCGGCGAAACCGAGGACACCACGATCGCCGACCTCGCGGTTGCCGTCGGCAGCGGGCAGATCAAGACCGGCGCGCCGGCCCGCAGCGAGCGCGTCGCCAAGTACAACCAGCTGTTGCGCATTGAGGAGACCCTCGGAGACGCGGCGCGGTATGCCGGTGACCTCGCCTTCCCCAGATTCACGCCGGAGGCCAAATAGCCTGTGCCCGAAGCGAAACGGCCCGACCCCAAGCGGCGGTCCCCGGCGTCCCGACCGGCCAAGTCCGGCAAGTCGGGCAAATCCGGTGACTCCGCCAAGGGCCGTCCGCGGACGGGTTCGCCCGCTCGACGCGACCAACGCAAGACCGAGCCAAAGGCGTCAACGGCCTCGAAGGCCCAGTCCCAGACCGACGAGCAGACGGCTACGGCCGACTCGATCCGCAAGTCCATTGCCGAAGCGGCTGAACAGCAATCCGAGCAGCGGCTCGGCTCAACCGCGCGGCGCGCGGCCATTCTCGCGGCCGTGGTCTGTGTGCTCACGCTGACGATCGCGGGTCCGGTGCGGACGTATTTCGCTCAGCGCACCGAGATGCGTCAGTTGGCCGCCAGCGAGGAGAAGCTGCGCGCCGAGATCGCCGATCTCGAAGCGCAAAAGGCCAAACTCGCTGACCCCGTCTACATTGCGGCCCAAGCCCGCGAGCGACTGGGTTTCGTCAAGCCCGGTGACACGCCGTATCAGGTGCAGCTGCCTCCCGGCGCGGTGCCACTGCCCGAACCGGGCACAGCGGCTGAGGACGCCAAGCGGGCCGGCCAGCCGTGGTACACATCGCTGTGGCACACGATCGCCGATGAGCCGCACAACGTCCCTGTGCCCGCCGCACCCCCCGGACCGCCAGCGCCTCGTCGCCAAATGGATTGACTCCACGCCCTTTCGCCAGCGAGTGCGCGATCAACACGTGAAGGCATTTCACTCGGTCGGGCATGCCGCCGCCGGAGAAGGTGGTGCCCAGCGATTCGATCGCGTCCCGCTCGGCGAGATATGACTCGTGCGCGCGCCGGTAGGCCGCTGCAAGTTGCGGATCCTCGGCCAGCCGTTGCGTCATCTCGCGCATCATGCCTGACGACTCGAGCCGGCTCGCAGCCGCCGTCAGCGCCGGGTGCGTCAGGTAGTACAGCGTCGGAAACGGCGTTCCGTCAGGCAATCTCGGGCTCGTCTTGACCACGCCGGGTTCTCCGTTCGGGCACCGGTAAGCGATCTCCAGGACGCCGCGGGGCTCGCGGCCCAGCTGCCGCGCGACGGCGTCGAGATCGGTGCGCTCAACCACCGGGAGGTGGCGGGGGTACGGGCGCCTGGCGCCGGGTTCGACCATCGGCCTCAATCGGTCGTCGACGTATCCCTCGACCGAGCAGACACTGTCCT
>LZSH01000525.1 GCA_001665255.1 Mycobacteriaceae bacterium 1482268.1
GCAGCGCCGTTTCGGACACGGCGCTCAGCGAGCTGCTGTTCCGTCATCGCCGCAACGGCGACCAGTTCGGCGGGCGGTGTCTTTCCGCGGCGCTGCGCGGCCTCCACCGCCTCCACTGCGGCGCGACGAGTCAGCGCGGCCCATTCCTCGACGGTGAGGTCGGCGATATGGCCCATGGTGGTGGTCATTGTTTGCGACGCCGCCCGCCGGTGGCCAGTGCCGTTGTGGGCGCGCCGCTTTCAGTGGATGAGGCCGATTTGGCGTGGTTGCCCTCGGGTGACTGTGTCTCCGGCGGCTTGGCCTGGAGTGGCTTGCGCTCGGGTGCGGGGGCCTGCTCGTGCGGCACGGTCGGCTGCGGCGGAAGGTTCGGCACACCCGTCGCGGGTGCGCTCGCGGCAAGTTCGGACAGGGGGCCGCTTTGTTGGGCGAGTATCAGCGCGAACTGATTTTGATACACCGTCACCGCGTCAGCGAGGGTCTCGTCGCCCAGCCGCTCGGCGTCGCGGAGCAGCCCGCGCAGTGTCGCCATGGCGAGTTCCGGGCCGAGGCCGAGCGTCGCGCCTTCACTGGCCGCCGGCTCGATTCCGGCCGTCGCCACCAGCCACTTGAGCGTCTCCCATGCCTGACGAGAGGCGACTGCATGCTGTTCGGCGTTGTGCGCCTCCTGATGATGGCGCTCGCGCTGCTCGAGCTCACGATCCAGCCTCTTGCGAGACCGGCGGGCGGCGTAGAGCACAGCGAACAGCGCGATAAGCGCCGCGATCACTGCTGCCGTCCCTGCGAAACCCGGCGAGACGATGAACTCGCGCAGCGGCACCGGAGAGCTCATTGCCTGCGGAATGTCAGTCATTTGAGCCATTCTGCCGTATCGGAAACCTGCGCTATAGCGTCAACCGGTTAAGAGGTACGCGATGCACTACACGCGGAATAACAGCGGGCAGCGCGGATTCGACAACTGCGACCGCACTGAGCGCCCCGATCAGCAACCGCACGCCCAGGCTGGCAGGCACAGCATCCAGATCCTCGGCGCGAGCGGCCAGTCCTCCGGTCTCGCCTCTGTACAACGCCGAGACGATATCGAGGGCCGCACGCTCGCGGAAATCAATCAGGCTGTGACCGGCGGTGGCCAGTTCAACCAAGACCGAGTCGGGGATCAGCGACACGATCTGCTCGGCGACGGCGCGCGGGGTGATCAGGTCGCGGCCGCCGGAGATGACGACCGTCGGCCAGCTGAACTTCGGCATCTCGGCGGCGAGGTCGTAGGGTTCGGCTTCGAATTCCATTGGCTTCGAAGAGAATTCATGATAGGCGACGGCCGGGTCCAGCGGTTTGCCGTCCGGGGCGGCGCCATAGTTCAATTCCCGAAATCCAATCCGGCCCACCAGATCTGGCTCGTGGCGGTACGGCGCCTTGCGCTCGATCAGAAACCGCGACGCCTGGTCGAGCACGCTCCACAGAGCGTGGCGGCCCTGTAGCAGGAGATCGAGTTGCCGGGTCAGCATCGCCGGTCCGGCGAGGCCGTACACCGCGGCGGTGAGCTGTCCTGCCGCAGGTGTGAGCACTCCGTCGTTGACCAGCTTGCGCACCTTGGGCGCAAGTCCGGCGGCGTCGGGGTGGTCACCGTCCCACAGCACACGGCGGGTCTCTTCGCGTGCCGTGTCGATGTCGTGTGCCGACAGCAAGGGCGAGTCGAGAACCATGGCGTGCACCCGATCCGGGTGGCGCACACCGAATCCCGCGGCGAGATACGTGCCGTAAGAGGTTCCGTAGATCACCGCCTTGCCGACCTGCGCATCGTCGAGCACGGCAGCGATGTCGTTGACGGCCTGCTCGATCGTGAGGGCCTCCGGCGGAAGATCGGCGCCGTCGTCGTCGTGACGGGACATCCCGACGCCGCGGTGGTCGATCATGATCACGTCCAGGCCCCTGGTCGCCGCGCGCCTGCGCAGGCCTCGATACAGCGCGATCGAGGCCGCACCGGGACCACCGGGAACGACGACAAGCGGATTGTGCGACTTGCGACCGGTCCGCACGTAATAGAGATCGAACTCGTCAGGGCGGCCCGGCGCCACCGGTCGGCGTACTGGCCGCACTCCTGGCATCGCGGCCAGCTTGTCGTGCGCACGGCGACGTTTGGCGTTCATCGTCATCGTGGACCATTCTGCCCCGGGCCGGTAATAGAGTCGTTGCGCAGTCTTCGAGGACACGCAGACGACGGGAAGCCGAGTGAATTTAGAGCAGTTCTTCGAACGGGCGACGCAGGCGTTCGAGGTGTTGGGCGTTTCGGCCATGGTGCTCGGCACCGGCTATGCGATCGGTTTGGCCGTTGTGACGTGGAAGCGGACCGGTGGGGCGCGGGCGTTCAAGACGCTGCGCAACGCGATCGGCGGAGCGATTCTGCTCGGCCTCGAGTTGCTCGTCGCCGCCGACATCGTCAAGACGGTCACGTCGAAGCCGTCGCTCACCGACGCCGCCATTCTCGGGATGATCGTGCTGATCCGTACGGTGCTGAGCTTCACCATCGAGGTCGAGATCGACGGCGTCGCGCCGTGGCGCAAGGCACTCACCACCGGTCCCGAAGTGTTGGCGCGGACCACACGCGACGCGCGGTCGCAGCCCCAGCCAGGCGTCTAACCGGCGCGAATGAGATCGGAGGCCTTCTCGCCGATCATCACGGCCGGGGCGTGGGTGTGGCCGCGCACGATCGCGGGCATCACCGAGGCGTCGGCGACCCGCAGTCCATCGACACCGCGCACACGCAGTTGCGGGTCCACCACGCTTGCGTCGTCGCTGCCCATGCGGCACGTGCCGACCGGATGGTAGAGCGTCTGCGAACATGTGCTGATGGCAGCGTCGAACGCGTCCTCGTTCAGGCTCGTGGCGCCGATCGGCCGGGCGATGCGGCCGATCACCCCACTCAGCGCCGGCGCTTGCGCAATTCGCGCGCTCATCTGCAGACCCGCAATCATTGCGGCCCGATCGGCGCCCGCGTCATCACTGAGGTATTGCGGATCGATCGCCGGCTTCGCCAACGGGTCGGCCGATGACAGCGTGATGGTGCCGCGGCTGCGCGGCTTCACCAGGATCGGGCCCATCGCGATGGCGTGCCGGTCGTACGGGTCGCCGATCCCCTCTTCGAAGAAGGGTGCGGGGGCGAAAATCAGCTCGAGGTCGGGCACCTCGAGGTCGGGCCGACTGCGGACGAAGCCGTACGCCTCGCCGACGTTCGACGTGAGCATGCCGCGGCGACGGAGCAGGTAATTCACCAGCTGAAGCGGCTTCTCGGCGGCGAACAGCGAGTCGTCAGGCACGTCGAACCCCAACGGCACCGCGAGATGGTCCATCAGGTTGCGGCCCACCTCGGGCACATCGGCTACGACATCGATGCCGTGCCGGCCGAGCTGCTCACGATCACCAATGCCGGAGAGCATCAGCAGCTGCGGGCTGTTCACCGCCCCGCCCGCGAGTACCACTTCCCTGCGCGCCCGCACCACGCGGCGCTGACCGAGCTGGTGAAACT